>NZ_JBILVF010000021.1:0-39039 GCF_044370595.1 Mycobacterium sp. | reverse complement strand
GGGAATCGAATGCCCCTGCCACGGAAGCAAATTCGACTTCGACGGTGCAGTGGCCCGAGGTCCGGCGACCCGACCGCTGACAGCTCGCCCGGTCACCGTCCGCGGCACGGAGATCGTCGCCGGCTAACTCACTAGGCCAGGAAGTCCGGCGGGAGTTCCTCCAGCATCTGCCGGACCATCCGTACCGCATAGGAGGAACTGCCGCCGCCGACGATGAGGCCGGCAAAGGCCAGATCCCCGCGATACCCGGTGAACCAGGCGTGTGATCCGCCCTGGAACTCGGCCTCTCCGGTCTTGCCGTAGACCTCGCCGAGTCCGTTGATCTCCTTGGCTGTGCCGTTGGTCACAACCTGTCGCATCATCGAACGCAGCCCGTCGAGGACGGCCGGTTCGGCCGGCGGATGCGCGCCGGTCTCAACGGTGGGCCGCCCGGCGATCAGGAACGGCGTCGGCGTTCTTCCGGCCGCCACCGTGGCCGCCGCCAGCGCCATCCCGAAGGGGGTGACCAGCACCCGGCCCTGGCCGAACCCGTCTTCGGTCATCTCAGCGAGGTCCACCGTCGGCGGCACCGTGCCGGTGACGGTGGTCAGACCCTCGATGGTGTAGTCCGGGCCGATCCCGTACTGCGCGGCGGCCACCGTGAGCGACGTCGGCGTCATCCGGCTGGCCAACTCGGCGAAGGTGGTGTTGCAGGAGTCGGCGAAGGCCCGGGCGAGCGGCACCGTCCCGAGGTCGAACTTGTTGTAGTTCGGGATGACGCGGTGCCCGATCTCGATTTGGCCGGGGCAGCCCACCAGGCTGTTGGGGGTGGCCATACCGGCCGACATCGCCGCCCCGGCGGTGACGATCTTGAACGTCGATCCGGGTGGGTACAGGCCGGTGGTCGCAGCCGGTCCGTCGGCGTCGGCGGCCGCGTTCTGGGCGACCGCGAGGATCTCACCGGTGGAGGGCTTGATGACCACCAGCATGGCCTTGCGCCACGCCGCGTCGACCGCGTGCTGAGCGGCGTTTTGCACCAGCCGGTCCAGAGTCAGTGACACCGACGGCGCGGGCTTGGGCGCAACCTCGGTGAGCACGTCGACATCGGCGCTGTTCTGGTTGACGCTGACCACCCGCCAGCCGGGCTCGCCGTCCAACTCGTCGATGACGGCTTTCTTGACCTCGTTGACGACAGCGGGTGCGAAATCACGGTCGGTGGGGAGCATTTCGGCCTGCGGGGTGACCACGACACCCGGCAGGGCGTCGAGCACACCCGCCACCTTGTCGTGGTCGGAGGGTCGCAGCGTGATCAAGTCCAGCGGACCGGGCAATGCGCTGGCCTGCTCGGCGAGCCGTTGCGGGTTGAGGGTGTTGTCGAACTGCCGCAGGACGTCAACGACGACCCGCGCGGTGGACATCAGATTGCCGGCGGCCCGGGTGGCGTCGAGTTGGTAGCGGTACAGGCTGCCCGGGACCAGAACCTCGGAGCCGCCCAACTCGTTGACCGTCGCCCGCCGTGGCGGGTCGGCCCGCAGTTCAAGGGTCTGGTTCTCCCCCAGGCGCGGGTGCAGGGCGCTGGCTGTCCAGCGCACCCGCCAGGCGCCCTCATCGCGGATCATGTTGAGCACGCCGTCGTAGGTCCAGGTTCGGTTCTTGGGGAGTTCCCAGGTGAAGCGGTAGTTCACGCTGCCGGTGTCCTCGGTGAACCGCGACCCCAGGATGGTGGCGTCCAGCTTGGTGGCCTGCAGCCGCGACCAGGCCTCGTTGAGCGCCGCATGGGCCTCGGTGGGCCGATCACTGCGCGCCGCCGCCCCGCCGGTGTCGCCGCGGCCGAGATCAGCGAGGAATTGCGCAGCGGCCGGTGCCGGGCCTGCCTGTCGGGGCGTGCATCCCGACAGCACCCCGGAGACCACCACCGCCGCGGCGACAGTGAATCCTGTGACTCTTGATACCAATGTGGCCATTGAGGCTGATGTTATGAGCCTGAGACCCGGATTGCCCGCAGGCGCGCAGAGGAGGTCGAGGGTTGGGGAGCGGGTCAGTCGAGCAGCACGGTGGCGAAGGTGCCCACCTCGCGGAAACCCACCCGGGCGTAGGCGGCCCGGGCGACGGTGTTGTAGCTGTTGACGTACAGGCTGGCGGTCCGGCCGGTCTGGACCACCGCGGCCGCCACCGCGGCGGTTCCGGCCGTCCCGAGCCCGCGGCCGCGCGACTCCGGATGAACCCACACACCCTGGATCTGCCCGACCATCGGGGACTGCGAGCCGATCTCTGCCTTGAACACCACCCGGCCGTGTTCGAAGCGGGCGAAGGCCCGCCCGGCGGCGATGAGATTGGCCACCCGGCGGCGGTAACCGCGACCGCCGTCGCCGGCCCGCGGGTCGACACCGACTTCGCCGATGAACATGTCGACCGCGGCGACGAGGTAGGCGTCCAACTCGTCGACCCGGACCCGACGCACCCCCCGGTCGATGACCGACCGTGGTCGCGATGCCAGCGCCATCAACGGCTGACGGTCCCGGACGTCGCGGGCCGGCCCCCAGCCCCGCTCCAGCCAACCCCACATCGGCATGACCAGTTCGGCCCGGCCGACTACCGAGGAGCACCGCCGCGGGGTGCTCAGCGCCTGCTCGGCGAACGCCCGCAGATCGGCCGGCGCGCCGCGCAGCGGAATGAGATTGGCACCGGCGTAACACAGCGCGTCCTGCACCCGTTGCCGTGTCCACAACTCGCCCCCGATGGCGATCGGGTCCACCCCGTGATCGCTGACCCGCGCCGCCACCATGCAGGAGCTGACGGGATCCGCGGCCAGTACCCGGGATACCGCACCGGAGTCGCGGGTCACCGACACTCGGCGCCCGTCGACCGGGTGGAACAGTGACGGAGCCGACATGAGGGATCCTTCTGCGGATGCGGGCCCGTGGGTGGGTTAACTCATCAGCTTACGGTCACGACCGGCGATCCACCCGAAGCCGCATCCGTGCCGTGTTCATCGACTTTCATCTCGGCGGCCAGCCGAAGCGCCTCCTCGATGAGCGTTTCGACGATCTGGGCCTCAGGCACGGTTTTGATCACCTCGCCCCTGACGAAGATCTGGCCCTTGCCGTTGCCCGATGCCACCCCGAGGTCGGCTTCCCGCGCCTCCCCCGGACCGTTGACCACGCAGCCCATCACCGCCACCCGCAGCGGCACGTCGAGGCCCTCCAGACCCGCGGTGACTTCATTGGCCAGGGTGTAGACGTCGACCTGAGCCCGCCCGCACGACGGACAGGACACGATCTCCAGTCCGCGGGGACGCAGGTTCAGCGACTCCAGGATCTGGTTGCCGACCTTGACTTCCTCGACCGGCGGCGCCGACAGCGACACCCGGATGGTGTCGCCGATGCCCTCGGAGAGCAGCGCGCCGAACGCAACCGCCGACTTGATGGTCCCCTGGAACGCCGGACCGGCCTCAGTCACACCCAGATGCAGGGGGTAGTCGCACTTTTCGGCCAGCAGGCGGTAGGCGGCCACCATGATGACGGGGTCGTTGTGCTTGACACTGATCTTGATGTCGCCGAAGCCGTGGTCTTCGAACAGCGAGGCCTCCCAGAGCGCGGATTCAACCAACGCCTCCGGGGTGGCTTTGCCGTACTTCTCCATGAAACGCTTGTCCAGGGATCCGGCGTTTACGCCGATGCGGATCGGAATCCCCGCCGCCCCGGCCGCTTTGGCCACTTCAGCCACCCGGCCGTCGAACTCCTTGATATTGCCGGGGTTCACCCGCACCCCGGCGCATCCGGCATCGATGGCGGCGAAGATGTACTTAGGCTGGAAGTGGATGTCGGCTACCACCGGGATCTGGCTCTTCTTGGCGATGACAGCCAGTGCGTCGGCATCCTCCTGGCGCGGGCAGGCGACCCGGACGATGTCGCACCCCGAGGTGGTCAGTTCGGCGATCTGCTGCAGGGTCGAATTGATGTCGTGGGTCTTGGTGGTACACATCGACTGAACCGAGATCGGATAGTCACTGCCCACTCCAACGTCGCGCAGCTTGATCTGGCGGGTCTTGCGCCGCGGCGCGAGCACCGGGGGCGGGGCGGGCGGCATTCCCAAGCCAACAGACATCAGCGAATCTCCTACTGGAACAGGCGGATTGGGTTTACCAGGTCCGCGGTGACGGTGAGTGCCATGTAGCCGACCACAACGACGAGGATCACGTAGGTGGCCGGCATCAGCTTCCCGTAGTCCACCGGTCCGGCCGGCACGAGTCCGCGCGCCGCGCGAACCATATTGCGCAGCTTCTCGTAGAGCGCCACCGCGATGTGGCCGCCGTCGAACGGAAGCAGCGGCACCAGGTTGATGGCGCCGAGCACGAAGTTGAGCTGGGCGAGGAAGAACCAGAAGGCCACCCACAGCCCGGCGTCGACGGTGTCGCCGCCGATGATGCTGGCGCCGACGACGCTGATCGGAGTCTCCGGATCGCGCTCGCCGCCGCCGATGGCGTGCACCAGCGCGCCGATCTTAGAAGGGATTTTCGCCAGCGACTTGCCGATCTCCACCGCCAGGTCGCCGGTGAAGGCAACGGTCGCCGGAACCGCTGAGAGCGGGTTGTGCTGGGTGGGACCGAACTGCGCTGCGGTGATGCCGATGGCCCCTACGTTGGAGGGTCCGGTGGATTCGCCACCGCCGGCCGGGGGCACCCATCGCTTGGTGGTGGCGACGTCGACGACGGCGTCCACGGTGCTGGTCGTGCCGTCGACGGTGCGCTCGATCACGAACGGCGTTGGCCCGCTGGCCTTCTGCACCGCGGCCACCATCTCGGCGAAGGTGCTCACCTCAGTGGAGCCCACCTTGACCACGACGTCGCCGGACTTGATGCCCGCGGCCGCGGCCGGCCCGGACCCCTGGCAGTCGCCGAGTTCGCCCCGGATGACTTCGGCCTTGACACAGCTGGTTTCGCCCACCATCGCGGTGGTCGGCGGACGCAGATTGGGCAGGCCCCACACCACGGCGATCCCGTAGATCAGCACCAGGCCGATCAGGAAGTTCATCGCCGGGCCGGCGAACAGCACCGCCACCCGCTTCCAGGTCTTCTGCTTATACATCGCATACGGCCGGTCTTCGGGGGGCAATTCCTCGACGGCGGTCATCCCGGCGATATCGCAAAACCCACCCAGCGGGACCGCTTTGATGCCGTACTCGGTGGAGCCGAGCTTGTTGGGCCGCCGGGTGGACCACAGCGTCGGGCCGAAGCCGACGAAGTAGCGGCGCACCTTCATCCCGGTGGCCCGGGCCACCCACATGTGGCCGCATTCGTGCAACGCCACCGACACCAGGATGGCGAGCGCGAACAGCACGATTCCGAGCGCGAACATCATCGGTTCGAAGCGACCTCCTGTGCGGCGACGTCAATGGCGTCGCGGGCACGTTGCCGGGCCCATCGCTGGGCGTCGAGTACGTCCTCTACGGTAGCCGGTTGCGC
The DNA here is from genome assembly GCF_044370595.1 of Mycobacterium sp. GTDB lineage: Bacteria > Actinomycetota > Actinomycetes > Mycobacteriales > Mycobacteriaceae > Mycobacterium. The sequence continues at coordinate 33,596 of NZ_JBILVF010000021.1, read as the reverse complement.
GGTCCACTGATCGGCGGCGCCCAGCACGTCAGCGATTGTTCCCACGATCGCCGGGAACCGGATACGCCCGGCCAGGAAGGCCTCTGCCGCCTCCTCATTGGCCGCGTTGTACACCGCGGTCAGACACCCGCCGGCCTCGCCGGCCTGCCGGGCCAGGTCGACGGCGGGGAACACCGCCGCGTCGACAGGCTCGAACTCCCAGCTGGAAGCGGTGCTGAAATCGCAGGCCACGGCGGCGCCGGGCACCCGCGCCGGCCAGCCCAGCGCCAGCGAGATCGGCAGCTTCATATCCGGCGGGCTGGCCTGGGCGATGGTCGAGCCGTCGACGAAGGTCGCCATCGAGTGCACGATCGACTGCGGGTGCACCACCACGTCGATGCGGTCGTAGGGAATGCCGAACAACAGGTGTGTCTCGATCAACTCCAGTCCTTTGTTGACCAGCGACGCCGAGTTCAGCGTGTTCATCGGGCCCATATTCCAGGTCGGGTGGGCCCCGGCCTGCTGCGGAGTCACCGACCTCAACTCCTCGGCCGTCCATCCGCGGAAGGGGCCGCCCGAGGCGGTCAGCACCAACCGCGCCACCTCCTCGGCGGTGCCGGACCGCAGGCACTGGGCCAGCGCCGAATGCTCGGAGTCCACCGGCACGATCTGACCCGGGCGGGCGGCTTTGAGCACCAGCGGGCCGCCCGCTACCAAAGACTCCTTATTGGCCAGGGCCAGCCGGGCACCGGTGGACAGGGCGGCCAGGGTGGGCTCCAGACCCAGCGCGCCGACCAGCGCGTTGAGCACCACGTCGACGCCGCTGTGTTCGGCGGCGTCGTACACCAGTCGGGTCGCGGCATCAGGGCCGGTGTAGGCGACTTCGCCGACGCGCTCGGCGGCTCTAGGGTCGGTCACTGCGACGCGGCTGACCCCGGTCTCGGCGCGCTGGCGCGCCAGCAGGTCCGGATTACCGCCGCCAGCCGCCAACCCGACGACTTCGAAACGGTCGGGGTTGGCCGCGATGACTTCCAGCGCCTGGGTGCCGATCGAGCCGGTACTACCGAGGACCACCACACGCACGCGGGAATTCACCGGTTCATTGTGCCGTGCAGAGCGGGGTAGACTCCTGAGGGCTGACCAATGGCGTTTTTGTGGATTCTGTGATCGCTGTCACAATCGCCCATCCGGCAGTCACCCGGTACCGAACACACTGCGTGGCCGTGAATACGCTTCGGCCGCGTTACCGGAGGGAACAAGGAGAAACATGACCATCAATCGTTCCGTGCTCGTTGCTGCAGGTCTTGCTGCCGCCACCGCACTCACCCTGTCGGCCTGCTCGACGACCAAGGAAGCAGTCGACTCGGCCACCTCGGCGGCCTCGTCCGCAGGCTCGGCAGCCTCGTCAGCGGCCTCGTCAGCAGGCTCGGCGGCGTCGTCGGCAATGACGTCGGCCACCTCGGCCATGTCGTCAGCAGCAGCGGCACCCGCCGGACTGGTCGGCGCGGGTTGCGCCGGCTACGCCAAAGAGGTGCCCACCGGCCCCGGCTCGGTGGAAGGCCTCGCCAAGGACCCGGTCGCAACCGCCGCGGGCAACAGCCCGGTGCTGACCACCCTGGCCGGCGCGCTGTCGGGCAAGCTCAATCCGAATGTCAACCTGGTCGAGACGCTCAACAGCGGTGAGTTCACCGTTTTCGCCCCGACCGACGAGGCCTTCGCCAAGGTCGACGCTGCCACGATCGACAAGCTCAAGACCGATGCGGACCTGCTGACTTCGGTCCTCACCTACCACGTGGTCTCCGGTCCGGGGGCTAATCCGACGGCGGTCGTCGGGGACCACAAGACGGTCCAGGGTGAATCCCTGAAGGTCACTGGCACCGGCGACGCGTTGAAGGTCAATGACGCCGGTGTTGTCTGCGGCGGGATCAAGACGGCCAACGCCACCCTGTATCTCATCGACACTGTGCTGATGCCGCCTGCGGCACCGGCACAGCCCACCAGCGCCGCGCCGACTACGACCGCGACGCCGTAGCCGCAGGCCACCAGTTCCGATGCGGAGCCGCCTGTGCCACCCCGCACAGGCGGCTTCGCGTCCTTGGAGCCTGCTCGGACTTCTTCAACAGCGCGTCTCGTTTGGGACGCGTCAATCGAAAGGACATCATGAAGAACACTAAGAGAACTGCCGTTATGGCCGCGGCATCCGCCGCCAGCTTCGCGCTGATCATGGCCCCGGTCGCCGCGGCCGATGTGCACCTGGTCGGACCCGGCTGCGCCGGTTATGCCCAGCAGGTGCCGACCGGCCCCGGCTCGGTCGGCGAACTTGCCAAGGTCCCGGTGGCCACCGCCGCGGCCAACAGCCCGGTGCTCACCACCCTGGCCGCTGCGCTGTCTGGCGGACTGAACCCTCAGGTGAATCTCGTCGACACCCTCAACGGCGGTCAGTTCACCGTCTTCGCCCCGACCAACGACGCGTTCGCCAAGATCGACGCCGCCACCCTTGACAAGCTCAAGACCGACGCCGCCCTGCTGACGTCGATCCTGACCTATCACGTGGTGCCCGGACAGGCCGGCCCGGACCAGGTCGTGGGCACCCACAAGACCGTCAACGGCGCCGACCTCACGGTGGGCGGCAGCGGTGACCACCTGACGGTCAACAACGCCAACGTCGTGTGCGGTGGCATCACGGCCACCAACGCCACGATCTACCTGATCGACTCGGTGCTGCTGCCTCCCGCCTAATCGTCGAGGCGCGGCACTTCCTGGGCCGGCCACGGCGGCGTGCTTCTCCTTCACGCCGCCGCGGTCGGCCCTTCTTCTGCCTGGCGTGGGCAGTCACCGCCCGGCAGCATAGGGGCGTGCCTAACGTCTTGTGGTTTCGCCGCGACCTTCGCCTCCGCGACCTGCCGACCCTGCTGGAAGCCGCCGACGGCTCCGATGTGCTGGCCTGCTTCGTCCTGGATCCCCGTCTGGAGGCCGCCGCCGGCCCACGCCGACTGCAGTTCCTCGGGGACTGCCTGCGCGAACTGGACGCCGAACTCGACGGCCGGTTGCTGATCAGCCGCGGCCGCCCGGAGGAACTGATCCCGCAGATCTGCGCCACGGCCGGCGCCACCGCGGTGCACATCTCCGCAGACTTCAGCCCGTTCGGGGTGCGCCGCGACGCCGCGGTGCGGGAAAGCCTTGCCGCCCAGGGAATCCCGGTTGTCGCCACCGGTTCGCCCTACCTGGTCTCACCCGGCCGGGTCACCAAGGACGACGGCAGCCCGTACAAAGTGTTCACCCCCTTTTTCCGGCGCTGGCGCGAAGTGGGTTGGCGCAGTCCGGCCCAGTCCGGGCCGGAGGGAGTCAGGTGGGTCGCCCCCTCCGCTGTGAGAGGTCTGCCGGACCGGGTGGATGCCCCCCATCCGGGCGCGGTACTGGAACTCCCAGCCGGTGAAACGGCGGCCCGGCAGCGGTGGGCCGAATTCCGCGCGGCGGGGTTGGACGGCTACGCCGGTGACCGCGACCGACCCGACAAGCCGGGCACCAGCAGGATGTCGGCGCACCTGAAATTCGGCACGATTCACCCCCGGACCATGGCGGCCGACCTCGACCCCGCGACGTCGGGGGACGGCGCGTACCTCCGGGAGTTGGCGTTCCGGGATTTCTACGCCTCGGTGCTGCACCAGTGGCCGGCCAGTGCCTGGCGCAACTGGAACCCGTCGTTCGACACGATCGAGGTCGACACCGGCCCGCCTGCACTGGCCATGTTCGAGGCGTGGAAACAGGGCCGCACCGGTTACCCGATCGTCGACGCCGGGATGCGCCAACTGCTGCACAGCGGGTTCATGCACAACCGGGTGCGGATGATCGTGGCCTCATTCCTGGTCAAGGACTTGCATCTGCCGTGGCAATGGGGCGCACGCTGGTTCATGGAGCAACTGGTCGACGCCGACGTCGCCAGCAACCAGCACGGCTGGCAGTGGAGCGCCGGAACCGGCACCGACGCGGCACCGTACTTCCGGGTGTTCAACCCCACCGCGCAGGGCGAGAAATTCGATCCAGGCGGTGACTACGTGCGCCGGTGGGTCCCGGAACTGGCTGACGCCCCCGACCCGCACCGGCTCAAAGGCGGCCGGCCCGCCGACTATCCCGACCCGATAGTGGACCACGCCGCCGAACGCACCGAGGCGTTGCGGCGCTACGGGCTGATCAGGTGAGGCGGAAGGATCGCCACCGTTGCCGTCGGGGGATGTGCCAGAATGACGGCAGTTGCGAAGGAGGAGCGGCCATGGCCAACACCGAGGTAGAGCGTTACTCGGACGTCGATCCCGCCGACATACCGTCAGCGGAGTGGGGCTGGAGCAAGATTCACTACGGCGCCTGGTATGGCCTGGGCATCTTCATCGCCGTGTTCCTGCTGGGCATGATGCACGGCAACCACGTCGGCCACATCGAGAACTGGTGGCTGATCGCCTTCGCGGTCGGGATCGTGTTCGTCATCGTGCGCGACTACATCATGCGCAAAAAGGGACTGCTGCGCTAAGCCTCTGCGGCCAGCTGTCCGCACGCCGCGGCGATCTCCCGCCCGCGGGTGTCCCGGACCGTGCAGGACACCCCTTGGGTGCGCACCCGCCGGACGAACTCCCGCTCGACCGGCTTCGAGCTGGCATCCCACTGGCTGCCCGGAGTCGGGTTGAGCGGAATAAGGTTGACGTGCGCCAGCGGGCCGAGCGCGCGGTGCAGTTTCTTGCCCAGTAGATCAGCGCGCCAGGGCTGGTCGTTGACATCGCGGATCAGCGCGTACTCGATGGAGACCCGTCGGCCAGTCAGCTGTCCGTAGTAGCGCGCCGCGTCGAGGACTTCGGCAACCGGCCACCGGTTGTTCACCGGCACCAGAGTGTCGCGCAATTCGTCATCGGGGGTGTGTAGCGACAGCGCCAGTGTCACGCCGAGGCGCTCATCGGCCAACTTGCGGATCGCTGGCGCCAGTCCGACCGTGGACACCGTCACTGAGCGCGCCGAGATGCCGAACCCGTCCGGCGGGGCGGCGATGATGCGACTCACGGCAGCCACCACGCGGGAGTAGTTCGCCAACGGCTCACCCATCCCCATGAAGACGACGTTGGACAACCGGTCATTGAACTCATCGCGCAGCGTGGCCGCCGCGGCCCGCACCTGCTCAAGGATCTCGGCGGTGCTGAGGTTGCGGGTCAGCCCGCTCTGCCCGGTGGCGCAGAACGGGCAGGCCATCCCGCAGCCGGCCTGTGAGGAGATGCAGACCGTGTTGCGGTTCGGGTAGCGCATCATCACCGACTCGAAGGTGGCTCCCCCGGGATTGCCTGGGTGGCTGCGCCACAACGTCTTTCGGGTGTCACCGCCGTCGCATTCGACCTGCCGGACCACCGATAGCAGCGGCGGAAACAGCGCTTTGGACACCACGTCTCGGACCTCGCCCGGCAGGTCGGTCATCTGCTGCGGGTCGACGACCAACCGTCCGTAGTACTGCGCGGCCAACTGTTTGGCGCGGAACTTCGACAGGCCCAGTTCGGCCACCGCGGCGGTCCGTTCGGCGGCGTCGAGGTCGGCGAAGTGGCGGGGCGGTAGACCTCGGAGCGGTGCGTCGAAGACCAGTTCCTGCTTCACGGGTCCAGTATCAGGCAAGGAGCGACAACACGATCCAGGTCGCCACCGCCGAAGGCAGCGCGCCGTCGATGCGGTCCATCAGTCCACCGTGGCCGGGCAGCAGTGTTCCCATGTCCTTGATGCCCAGATCCCGTTTGAACTGTGATTCGACCAGGTCGCCTAGGGTGGCGGTGATCACCAGCATGATGCCCAGGGGTACCCCCACCCACCACGGTTGGCGCATCAGGAAGACCACCGCCAGCACGGCGACGGCAGTGCCGCACACCAGCGAGCCGGCCAGGCCCTCCCAGGACTTCTTCGGGCTGATCGCCGGCACCATCCGGTGCTTGCCGAACAGCACGCCGGCGGCGTAGCCGCCGATGTCGGAGAACGCCACGACGAGCATGAAGGTGAACACCCGGGCCCAGCCGTCCTCGGGGTAGACCAGCAGCGCGCCGAACGCTGCGAACAACGGAATCCAGGTGGCCAGGAAGATGGTGACGGCAACGTCGCGCAGGTAGTTGACGGGCTGGTTCTGCAGGCCCTGGCTCAGCAGCCGCCAGATCAGACAGACCAGGACCGTTCCGCCGTAGGCTCCCAGCGCGCCGGCCGCGCCGAACGGCCACGTCAGCCAGATCATCGCCTGACCCCCCACCAGCAGTGGGATCAGCGGGATCGAGTAGCCGCCCTCGCGGAGTCGGCGGACCACTTCATGGGTGGCCACGGCCATCGCCACCGACAGGATCACCACCCACCCGCGGGGGGCGAATACCAGGGTGGCGATGACGATGCCGCCCAGCAGGAGACTGACTGCGATGGCGGCCGGCAGGTTGCGGCCCGCACGCGAGGTCTTCGCCGGTGGGGCGTCGGTCTCAGCCATGGTGGGGGTGTCTGCCGGGTCCTCAGACCTCCAGCAGTTCGCCTTCCTTGTGCTTGACCAGTTCGTCGATCTGGTGAACGTACTGCGCAGTGGCCTTGTCGAGGTCCTTTTCCGCCCGGCCGACCTCGTCTTCGCCGGCCTCGCCGTCCTTCTTGATGCGGTGCAGCTCCTCCATCGCCCGGCGACGGATGTTGCGCACCGACACCTTGGCGTCCTCACCCTTGGCTTTGGCTTGTTTCACCAGATCCCGGCGGCGCTCCTCGGTCAGCTGCGGGATGGACACCCGGATGATGTTGCCGTCGTTGGTCGGGTTCACGCCGAGGTCGGAGTTACGGATCGCGTCCTCGATCGGCCGCAACTGGGCAGCCTCGTAGGGCTTGATCACCACCATCCGGGCCTCTGGGACATTGATGCTCGACATCTGTGTGATCGGCGTCGGGGTGCCGTAGTAATCCACGACGACCCGGGCGAACATGCCCGGGTTGGCCCGCCCGGTGCGGATGGAGGACAGATCGTCGCGCGCGACGGACACCGCTTTTTCCATCTTCTCCTCGGCGTCGAACAGAGCCTCGTCGATCATGGGCGCTGTTCCTCCTTGGTCGCTTCGCTTTGCATCGTCGGCGTCATAGCTTCTCCCGTTCAGGTGGTGACGAGTGTTCCGATCTTCTCACCGGCGACCGCTCGGGCGATATTGCCATCTGTCAGCAGGTTGAAAACCAGAATCGGCATTCCGTTGTCCATGCAGAGGCTGAACGCGGTGGCGTCGGCCACTCGCAGTTCCCGTTCGAGTACCTCGCGATGGGTGATTTCGGTCAGCATCGTCGCATCCGGATTTTGGCGGGGGTCATCGGTGAACACCCCGTCGACAGCCTTGGCCATCAACACCACCTCGGCGCCGATCTCCAGGGCGCGTTGTGCGGCGGTGGTGTCGGTGGAGAAGTACGGCAGGCCCATACCGGCGCCGAAGATGACCACCCGGCCCTTCTCCAGGTGGCGGCGCGCCCGCAGCGGCAGATAAGGCTCAGCCACCTGACCCATGGTGATGGCGGTCTGGACTCGGGTCACAATGCCTTCCTTCTCCAGAAAGTCCTGCAGCGCCAGGCTATTCATGACCGTGCCCAGCATGCCCATGTAGTCCGAACGAGTGCGTTCCATTCCGCGCTGCTGCAGTTGCGCCCCGCGGAAGAAGTTCCCGCCGCCGATCACCACCGCGACCTCAACGCCACCGCGCACCACCTCGGCGATCTGGCGGGCGACCTGGGCCACCACATCGGGATCCAGACCCACCGAACCGCCGCCGAACATCTCGCCGCCGAGTTTGAGCAGCACCCGCGAATACTTCCGCCGCTCTGCCCCGGCGCCGTTCGTCGTGGGCTCGCCCATCGGACTCCTTCGAATTCGGCATTCGGCATGATTCCGCCGTCAGAGGCACGACTCCCAACGGCGCCCCCTAATCCTGCCCGATGCGCGCAGACAGCCAACACAGAGTCTCCGACTGCCCGTGTATCCGGGCGGGCGGGGCTAGGATCGGCGGACACGGGTGGGTGCAGGCGAAAGGAGGGGCACATGGCCCTGCAGGCTCGAGCCGAGGCAACTCGGCGCAGGATCTTGGACTCGGCGGTCGACTTATTCGGCGAACTCGGCTACGGCGAAACAGGTTTGGCCGACGTACTGCAGCGAGCTGGGGTGAGCAAAGGCGCTTTCTACTACCACTTCGATTCCAAAGAAGGTGTGGCGACGGCGATCATCGAGGAGTTCTCCGAGAAAATCCAGCAATCGGCGCGCAACATGTTCGATCCGGCAGCACCTGACCTCGGCGGCGTGATCCGGTCCACCTTTCAGTCGGCGGCCATCCTGGCATCGGACGACAACGCACGGGTCGGACACGAACTGTTGCAGGCTCTCAAGCAGATCAGCAGCGCGGCCTCCCAGACCTACTCCCGATGGACCGACGATTTCGTCGATATCATCGCCCGCGCGATCGGGCCATGGGCCACCGATCGCGGAATCGACGCCACCGACGCCGCCGAAGCGATCTGGATGGGGATTCTGGGCTGTCAACTGTTGTCGTCGGCACTGGCCGACAACCAATTCGCGCGACTTAACCGGTCCTGGAAAGTGTTGTTACACATGCTGGCGCCGCCCGGCGAGGTGGCCACCTACATCGGGATCGTCGACGACGCCGCCGCCAGTTATTCTGCGACGGTGTAGTTGTTGATCCGCGGCCACGGTTTGGCCGCTTCCAACTCATAGGCGAGTTCGAGCAGCCTGCGATCCTGACCGATCGGCGCGCTGAACATCATCCCGACCGGAAGGCCCGCCGCCGACTGTGCCAGCGGCAGTGAAATCGCCGGTTCACCGGTGGCGTTCTGCAGTGGTGTGAACGCCACCCATTCGACCAGGCGATCGATGATCTGCTGATAGTCCGACGTCGGGTCGAGGTGGCCGATCATCGGTGTTCCCTCCGCCAGGGTGGGGGTCAGCAGAACGTCGTAGTCCTGGTAAAACCTGGCGGTCACCCGTCGCAGCCGGCGCAGCCGGGTGATCGCTACCGGAAGGCGGTGCAGATTGCGGGTGGCGTGGCGGTCCAGGCCCAAGGTGAGATTGTCCAGCCGAGTCCGGTCGAAACTGGGACCGAATGTGCGGCGCCCGGTGCGGACCAGCGTCATTGCCAGCGACGACCAGTACAGCAGGAAATCGTCGGCGAAGGACTCCGGGATCGGGTTGCTGTCCAGGTAGCTGACGCGGTGGCCCAGATCCTGCAGCAGCGCCGCGGTCTTCAGCGTGTGGTCGCGCACCTCCGGGCTGGAGTCGCGGTTCACCGAACGGGTGACGACGGCGATCCGCAGCCGATCCCGGCCAGGTCCGGTGACCGCGCCGATCGGGGTGAGCGAACGGTTCCGAAAGATCCGTTCGGCCTCCCGGTAGAACGCGGCGGTGTCGCGTACGGACCGGGTCAGCACGCCGTCGCTGACGATGCGGACCGGCATCTGGCGGGACAGCTTGTCCTGCGGTAGCCGGCCGCGGGACGGTTTGAGCCCCACCAGACCGTTGCAGGCTGCGGGGATGCGGATGGAGCCGCCGCCGTCATTGGCATGCGCGATCGGCACCACTCCGGCGGCGACGAACGCGCCAGATCCCGACGAGGAAGCTCCGGCGGTGTAATCGGTGTCCCACGGGTTTCGGACCGCCCCGATCCGGGGGTGCTCCGCCGAGGCACTGAAGCCGAATTCCGACAGCTGAGTCTTCCCCAGCGGTACCAACCCGGTGCCCAGGAAGAACCGGGCGAAGTCGCCGTGTTCGGGCAGCGCCCGCGGCGCCCAGGCGTCGGTGCCCTGCATGGTGGGCATGCCTTCGACGTCGACGTTGTCCTTGAAGAACGTCGGCACGCCGTCGAAGTACCCACCGTGGGACGCCGACGCTCGGGCCCGGCAGGTTTCCCGGGCTTGCCGGAAGTTCTCATGCGCCAGTCCGTTGAGGACGGGGTTGACCGCTTCGGTGCGGGCGATCGCCGCCTCGATCAGTTCGGACGCTGAGACCTTGCCGGTACGGATCGCGTCGACCATCCCGACGGCGTCCCGGTCGCCGAGCGCATCGTCACCGAAGGCGTTGACGTGTCGCATGGTCGCTGGGTTCGGCTCCGGCGGTCAGGCCTGGCCGACCTCAAAACGGGCGAATCGGGTGACGGTGACGCCGGCCTCATCAAGCAGCGCCTTGACCGTCTTCTTGTTGTCGGCCACCGACGGCTGATCGAGCAGCACGACGTCCTTGAAGAAGCCGGTGATCCGGCCTTCGACGATCTTGGGCAGCGCCTGCTCCGGCTTGCCCTCGTTTTTGGCGGTCTCCTCGGCGATGCGCCGCTCGTTGGCGACAACGTCCTCGGGCACCTCGTCGCGAGTGAGGTATTTGGCCTTCAGCGCGGCGATCTGCAAGGCGACGGAGTGTGCCGCGGCAGCGCCTTTCTCGGCCTCACCGGCCTCGAACTCCACCAACACCCCGACCGCCGGCGGCAGGTCGGCGGCCCGCTTGTGCAGATAGGCCTCCACGTTTCCGTCGAAGTACTGCACGCGGCGCAGTTCGAGCTTCTCGCCGATCTTCGCCGACAGTTCGGCGATGGCCTGCTCGACGGTCTTGTCGCCGACGCTGGCGGCCTTGAGCGCCTCCACGTCGTTGGTCTTGGCGGCCAGTGCGGCCCCCAGGATCTGGTCGGCGAGCTGCTGGAATTCGGCGTTCTTGGCGACGAAGTCGGTCTCGGAGTTCAGCTCGATGAGCGCGCCGTCACGGGCGGCGACCAGTCCCTCGGCGGTGGCCCGCTCGGCGCGCTTGCCGACATCCTTGGCGCCCTTGATACGCAGCGCCTCAACGGCCTTGTCGAAGTCGCCGTCGCTGTCGGACAGCGCGTTCTTGCAATCCAGCATTCCCGCGCCGGTGAGCTCCCGGAGACGCTTGACGTCTGCGGCGGTGTAGTTAGCCATGTCAGCCTTCCGTGACGGTGATGGACTCGGGGGTCGACTCGGGGGTCGACTCAGGGGTCGACTCAGGGGTCGACTCGGTGGGGACCGGTCCAGCCTGGGTGGGCGCGGAGTCGATGGCGGCGCTGGCGAGCAGTTCCTGCTCCCACTCGGCCAGCGGCTCGGCCGCGGTCTCGGTCTCCGAACGGCCGGCACCACCGCGGGCCTGCAGACCCTCGGCGACCGCGGAGGCGACGACCTTGGTCAGCAGCGCCGCGGAGCGGATGGCGTCGTCGTTACCCGGGATCGGGTAGTCGACCACGTCGGGATCACAGTTGGTGTCGAGAATGGCGATGACCGGGATGCCCAACTTGCGGGCCTCACCGACGGCGATGTGCTCCTTGTTGGTGTCGACGACCCACACCGCCGACGGAACCTTCTGCATGTCGCGGATACCGCCGAGGCTGCGCTCAAGCTTGTTCTTCTCGCGGGTCAGCATCAGAATCTCCTTCTTGGTGCGACCCTCGAACCCGCCGGTCTGCTCCATGGCCTCAAGTTCCTTGAGCCGCTGCAGACGCTTGTGGACGGTGGAGAAGTTGGTGAGCATGCCGCCCAGCCAGCGCTGGTTGACATACGGCATCCCGACCCGGGTGGCCTCTTCGGCGATGGATTCCTGGGCTTGCTTCTTGGTGCCGACGAACATGACCGAGCCGCCGTGAGCGACGGTCTCCTTGACGAATTCGTAGGCCTTGTCGATGTAGGTCAGTGTCTGCTGAAGGTCGATGATGTAGATGCCGTTGCGGTCGGTGAAGATGAACCGCTTCATCTTGGGATTCCAGCGCCGGGTCTGATGCCCGAAGTGGGTGCCGCTGTCGAGCAGCTGCTTCATGGTTACAACAGCCATGTCGGCTATGTCCTCTTAGGTTGTCGGTTGTCGTCCGGCGACAGGGTGAAGCCGGACCCTGGCACCTGCGCGCATACCAACCCGCAGGACGGGACCAACTGGCATGCGCGGGCGAGTGCTCCCCGGAAACCAACCGGGGGCGACACAGCCGAACAGGCGCGCGAAGTCAATCCGCTCACGCGGATTGCGTTGCTGAGTTTACACACAGCCGGCTGCTGATCCCCAACCGGCGACGGACCGGCGGCCCCGCTGGCCCGGACCGCGGTGAACTGGGCGAATGCGTGGGATCGCGATGCTGATCGGGTTGCTGGTGTGCACACCGCCCTGTTGGGCCGACGTCGGGAGGTTTCAGTGGCCGCTGCAGCCGGCCACGGTGACCCGGACCTTCGACGCACCGGCGCCGGACTGGCAGCGCGGACACCGCGGAGTCGACCTGGCCGGTGCGCCCGGTCAGGCTGTGTACGCCGCGGGCCCGGGGACGGTGGTCTACGCCGGATCACTGGCGGGGCGGCCGGTGATCTCGATCGAGCATGCCGGGGGCCTGCGCACCAGCTACGAGCCGGTCCAGGCTTCGGTACGAGCCGGGCAGCAGGTCGAGGCCACCACCGGCATCGGTCGGTTGCTCCCCGGGCATCCGGGGTGTCCGGCGGCGGCCTGCCTGCACTGGGGCGCCTATCGGGGACCGGCTCAGCAGGCCCGCTACGTCGACCCGTTGGGACTGTTGGCGAGCACCCCGGTGCGGCTCAAGCCGCTGGCGGGATGACCCTCACGCCCGAGGGTGGGCCTGGTCGTGCACCGCCCGCAACCGGGCCACCGTGACGTGGGTATAGAGCTGGGTGGTCGCCAGGGTGGAATGGCCGAGGAGTTCTTGCACCACTCGCAGGTCGGCCCCACCTTCAAGCAGATGGGTGGCCGCGCTGTGGCGCAGCCCGTGCGGCCCGATGTCGGGGGCACCCTGCACAGCCGACATGGTCTGGTGTACCACGGTGCGGGCCTGCCGCGGGTCGAGCCGACGCCCGCGCGGGCCCAGCAGTAACGCCGGCCCGGACTCGCCCGTGGTCAGGGCGGGACGGCCATCGGCCAACCAATCAGCCAACGCCGCGCTTGCAGGCCGGCCAAACGGAACAGTGCGCTGCTTATTGCCCTTGCCCAGCACCCGCAGCAGCCTGCGGCCGGTGTCGATGTCGTCGATATCCAGACCGCACAGTTCGCTGACCCGGATCCCGGTGGCGTAGAGCAGTTCCACGATGAGCTTGTCGCGCAGTGCGAGCGGATCGCGCTGCTGTGCGCCGAGATCGGCGGCGGCCATCGCGGCCAGCGCCTGATCCTGACGCAGAACCGACGGCAGGGTACGGCGCGCCTTGGGAAGCTGCAGTCGGACTGCGGGGTCGGTCGTCAGCATGCCCCGGCGGGCGGCCCAGGCGGTGAACGTCTTGACCGCCGACGTGCGCCGGGCGAGGGTGGTGCGGGCGGCGCCGGCGGCGGCCTGGGCGGCCAGCCATGCTCGCAGCATGGGCAGGTCCAGGGCATCAAGTCCAGCCCCGGGGGCGCGCTCACCGAGGAAGGTGAACAGCGAGCGCAGGTCGGTCAGATAGGCCCGGCGGGTGTGCTCGGAGCGGCCGCGCTCGAGGGCGAGGTGCTCGGCGTACTCCTCGAGGATCGCCTGATGTCCCTGGGTTATAGGGCCGTGGGTTTCCTGCACACCCCCACGGTGGCAGACGACACCGCGCCGGCCCCCATCTGATTTCGGCGTGTCCGGGCACGGTTGGGGATCGAAAAAGGCGTCCCGTCGTCAGCCCTGCTTCTTCCAGAACTTCCAACCACGCCGGGGCGCCGGGGCGACCAACTCATCGCCGGAGTGGTTGCCGCCGCACCACTGGCTGGCCGGGACGCTGCGCTTGACCATCTCGACGTGATTGCCGCAGCCCGACCAGGTGGTCCTTCCGCAGACACGGCATTGGACGGCACGACACATAGCGCACTCCTTCCACAGGACCGACCGAGAGCAGCGACTCCAGTGTCGAAGCGCTGACGTCCAGTATACCCTACCCCCTATGGTATATACCTGCGACTGCGCAGGGCGCTAGCCCGGCGCGGGCCGGCCAAGGACGATGCGCCACCTCCCCTCGTGCCGCTGCACCAAGCCGGACAGTTCCAGCATGGCGAGTCGGCCGAGCACCTGGGCCGCGGGCAGCCCCGCGGCAAGCGCGATCTGGTCCGGAGTCCTGGCGCCCCGGGCCGGCATGGCCTCGTAGACCAGCCGCTCGCCATCACCGAGATCGTCGAGGATGCCCACCGGACCCGATGTCTCCTCGGCTAGTTCGCCGACACTGCCGACCAGTTCGACCACTTCCTCAGCTCGGGTGATCAGTTCCGCTCCGGCCCGCAGTAGGGCATGGCAGCCGAGGGAGGTCGCCGAGGTCACCGGCCCCGGCACCGCCCCCACCACCCGCCCCAGTGAGCGCGCCCATGCCGCGGTGCTGGCGGTTCCGCTGCGGATGCCGGCCTCGACGACGACGGTCGCACCGGACAGCGCGGCGACCAACCGGTTGCGGGTCAGGAAACGATGCCGGGCCGGACGCACTCCGGGTGGATACTCGCTGATGAGCAGACCCTGCCGGGCGATGCGGTGCAGCAGCGCGGAGTGCCCCGCCGGATACAACACATCCACTCCCCCGGCCAACACCGCCGCGGTGGCGCCTTCGGCGGCCAGCGCCGCACGGTGGGCCGCCCCGTCAATGCCATACGCTCCGCCCGATACGACGGCCACATCATGCTCGGCCAAGCCTGCGGACAGATCAGCTGCGACGTGCTCACCGTAGGCGGTGCAGGCCCGGGTGCCGACGATAGCGGCAGCACGTCCTGATACCTGGTCGAGGCGCAACGGGCCGATCACCCATAACGCCAGCGGGGCACGGCCCTGTGGCTTGTCCCGGAGCGGCACCCCGGCAAACGATGCCAGAGCCAGAACCGGCCACTCGTCATCGCCGGGTGTGACCAGTCGCCCACCCCGCTGCTCGAGCAATTTCAGATCCGCAGCAGCACAGTCCATCTCACGCCGCGCCTCGGTGCGCTCAGCCAGTGAGCGGTCTACTTCAGCCCGGCGGACCCGCTCCGCGGCTTCCACCGGCCCGACACGGCGGATCAATTCGGCCAAGCCGGGACAGGGCGCCTCGGCAACGCGGGAGAGATAGGCCCAGGCAAGGCTTTCGGCAGTGGGCTTCACGGCTTGATCTCCGACTGCCGAAAACTCAGCGCTATGGACACATCATCGGGGCTGGGACTGGTCCGCCCGGATAGATCGGCCAATGTCCAGGCAACCCGCATCAATCGGTGCGCGCCACGGATGCTGAGCAGACCGCGATCCAGTGCCTTCCGCAGCGGTGCCATCGCGGCGGCCCTCGGACGAAATCCCATGCGCAGTACCGTGCCGCTGACCTCAGCATTGGTCGTGAATCCGTACGAACGCCAACGGTCCGCCGCCGCCGCCCGAGCCTGCCCAACCCTGGCACGAACGGCGGCGCTGCTCTCGGACTGCTCGGGGCTAAACGCCCCGGCCCGAACCATGTGCATCGGTACCCGCAGATCCACCCGGTCCACCAGTGGGCCGGACAGCTTGGCCTGGTAGCGGCGCCTCTGCATCGGGGTACAGATGCAGTCCTTGGCGTCGGCGGGGGCACACGGGCACGGATTGGCGGCAAGGACCAGCAGAAAACGAGCAGGGTAAGCCACGACACCGTCTTTGCGGGCAAGCCGAATCTCGCCGTCCTCCAACGGGGTTCGCAGTGCCTCCAACACGCTGGGTTGGATTTCGGCGCACTCGTCGAGAAACAGCACACCGCGATGGGCCTGACTGATGGCACCCGGCCTGGCCAGCCCCGAGCCGCCGCCGACCAGGGCCGCCACGCTGGCAGAGTGGTGTGGGGCGACGAACGGCGGGCGGGTGATCAGCGGCATCTCCTCCAAGAGCAGACCCGCGACGGAGTGGACCGCCGTGACCTCCAGGGCTTCACTGGGTGTCAGATCGGGCAGCAGCCCCGGAAGCCGTTGCGCCAGCATCGTTTTGCCCACCCCGGGCGGCCCGGTCAGCATCAGATGATGCGCACCGGCGGCGGCCACCTCGACGGCGAACCGTGCCTGCGTCTGCCCGACCACATCGGCAAGGTCAGCGACCGGTTCTGCTTCCGGAGTGGGCTTTTGCACCCGCCCGTCCAGACCGGTGGCAGTGTCGAGCCACTGGCAGAGTTGGCGGAGGGTCCGCACCCCGTAGACCTCGATGCCGTCGACCAGGCTCGCTTCGGCGAGGTTGCCGACCGGAACCACGATGGCCGGCCAGCCCTGCCTCTTGGCGGCCAACACTGCCGGCAGCACGCCCTGCACCGGCCTGATCCGCCCGTCGAGGGCCAACTCCCCCAGCAGCACCGCCTTCTCCAGGCGGTGCCAGGGCTGCTTGCGGGCCGCCGAGAGGACCGCGCTGGCCAGTGCGATGTCATAGAGGGAGCCGGTTTTGGGCAAGGTGGCCGGCGACAGCGCCAGGGTCAATCGGGACATCGGCCAGGTGTGGCAGGAGTTGGTGATGGCGGCACGGACCCGATCGCGGGATTCCTGCAGTGCGGCGTCGGGCAATCCGACCAGGTGGAAGCCGGGCAGCCCGGCGGTGATGTCGGCCTCGATCTCCACGATCTGACCGTCCAGGCCACGTACCGCGACCGAGAACGCCCGCCCGAGGGCCATCAGCCCACGCCCTGCAGGTGCGTCACCACGGGTGCACGGCGAAGGCCCACCCGCACCCCGACGACGTCGATGCGCAGACCGCGCCAGCTGGTGTCCTGGCCGGCCAGCCAAATCCCGGCCAGTCGGCGGACGCGTCGCAGTTTCCGCGGGGTGACCGCCTCCTCGAGTCCGCCGAAACCCTCCCCGGTACGGGTTTTGACCTCTACGAAGACCACGGTGCCGTGGTCATCGGCGATGACGTCGAGTTCGCCGTACCGGCAGCGCCAGTTACGTTGCACAATCTGCAAGCCCAGAGTGCGCAGATGATCGACGGCCAGCTGCTCGCCGAGCGCCCCGAGTTCCTGTCGGCTGAATGTCGTCACGGAGCCAGGATGGGCGAAGAGGCCGACGGAAACCGGCGGGCGCCGACCCAGAGCCGAGGGTTATCCACAGCGGACCGGCCATCCACAGCCTGCCGGCACGGGGCACTCTGGGCGCATTACTCGGGGCGCATTACTCGGGGCGCATTACTCGGGGCGCGTCACTCGGGGCGCGTCACTCGGGCAGTCGCAACTCCGGCTTCTCGACCTCTTCGATGTTGACGTCTTTGAAGGTGATCACCCGGACCTGCTTGACGAACCGAGCCGGGCGGTACATGTCCCACACCCAGGCATCGGCCAGCCGCAGCTCGAAGTACACCTCGCCCTCGGTGTTGCGCGGCACCAGTTCGACACTGTTGGCCAGGTAGAAACGGCGCTCGGTCTCGACCACGTAGCTGAACTGCCCGACGATGTCCTTGTACTCGCGGTACAGCGAGAGTTCCATCTCGGTTTCGTATTTCTCGAGATCCTCGGCACTCATCAGCTCAGCGGTCCTCTCGACGCCTCTGTTGGGTCCATCTTGTCGCACCCGCCGTCACCGTGGGCCACCCGAGCGAATTCAGCAACCAGTTCGCTGCCGCCGGCGCGGGTCACCCGCCGCACGTTGATGAACGACTGACGGTGCTGCCGGCAGGGACCGTTCTCGGCCAGCGCCGCGCTGTGCGCCGGGGTGCTGTAGCCCTTGTGCTCGGCGAATCCGTACCCCGGGTGCTCGGACTCCATTGCGATCATCAGGCGGTCGCGGCTCACCTTCGCCAGCACACTGGCGGCGGCGATACAGGCAGCCGCGGCGTCCCCGCCGACGACCGGAAGCGACGGCATCGGCAGGCCGGGCACCCGGAAGCCGTCGGAGAGTACGTATCCGGGGCGTACCGCCAGCCCGGCGACCGCCCGGCGCATCCCCTCGATGTTGGCCGCATGTACCCCGCGCCGATCCACCTCACCGGCCGGGATGTAGACCACGTGGTAGGCCAGTGCGTAGCGGCGGATCAGCGGGAACAACGCCGCGCGGGTCTTCTCGGTCAGCTTCTTGGAGTCGTCCAAGGCAGCCAGGCTATCGAACCGATTCGGGCCCAACACGCAGGCGGCGACCACCAGCGGGCCGGCACAGGCGCCGCGGCCCACTTCGTCTACACCCGCCACCGGGCCCAGACCGCTGCGGTAGAGGGCGGACTCCAGCGTCCGCAGTCCCGACGAACGCCGGATGACCGTGCGCGGCGGCCACGTCGCCGTGCCGGCTCTCCTGGCCGACACTTCAGCCCTGTTGCGGGTCGTACGACGAGACACCACCCCAGCGGCCCGGCGGCCAGGCAATGAACCGCGCCTTGCCGATGACGTTGTCCACCGGAACTGTTCCGGTGACCGGGTCGCCGGTGCAGATCAGACCCTTCTGCGCTTCGGCCGGCGTGCTGGTGCAGTGCGCCCGGGAATCCGCCGAGTGGGTGCGGTTGTCGCCCATCACCCACAGCCGGTCCTCGGGCACCTTGACCGGCCCGAACTCGTTGCCCAGACACGGATAGACCGCGGGATCGGCCATCATCGTGGCCGGATCGAGGTAGGGCTCCTTGAGCGGCTTGTTGTCGACAGTCAGGCCGGTGTCGGCGCGGCACTGCACGGTCTGGCCGCCAACCGCGATGATCCGCTTGACGAGGTCGTTCTGGTCCGGGGGGACGAAACCGATGAAGGAGAGGGTGTTCTGCACCCACCGCAGGGCGGTGTTGTCCGACCGGATCGACTTATAGCCGACGTTCCAGTTGGGCGGACCTTTGAAGACGATCACATCCCCGGGTCCGGGATCACCGAAGCGGTAGGTCACCTTGTCGACCATGATTCGGTCGCCCACGCAGCCTTTGCAGCCGTGCAGGGTCGGCTCCATCGACTCCGAGGGGATCAGATACGGCCGTGCCACGAAGGTAAGCATCACGTAGTAGAGCAGGACCGCCGTCCCCACCAGAATCGCGCCTTCACGCAGCGCAGAATGCTTTTTGCTTTCCGTCTCGGGTTTGGCGGGGGGGCCCTCAGGCGCAAGGTCCCCGGAAGTCGAATCGGCCGGGTCGGGGGTGACGGTCACGGGATCAGCGTAGCCATCCGCAGGCCGAAATCCCCGCTACGGACTCGATGTCGAAGCTCAGCGCTTCTCCGGACCCCCATGTCGAAGCTCAGCGCTTCTCCTTGATCTTGGCCTTCTTGCCCCGCAGCTCACGCAGGTAATACAGCTTCGCCCGCCGGACGTCGCCGCGGGTGACGAGCTCGATGTGGTCGATGTTGGGTGAGTGCACCGGGAAGGTCCGCTCAACGCCGACGCCGTAGCTTTCCTTGCGGACGGTGAACGTCTCCCGGATGCCGCCACCGGACCGACGCAGCACCACGCCCTTGAACACCTGGATGCGCTGCTTATTGCCCTCGATGACCTTGACGTGGACGTTGACGGTGTCACCAGGGCCGAAGGCAGGGATGTCGTCGCGCAGCGACGCCTGATCGACGAAGTCGAGAGTGTTCATCTCCTGGTGGTCCCTTGCGGTCGGGCTCCAGCGGCTGTCGGGCGCGTGGCCTGACGTCGCTGAGCTGGTGGTCAGAGATTGTCGCAGCAGGCGAAGGCCCGCGCGAACGACTACTCGATTGTGCCAGACCGCCCGCGGGGGGCGAAATCGCCCGGCTCAGCCCCCACAGGGGCGCGATCCGTCGGCGTGCACGGTCTGCGATTACCCTGATGCGGCCACGTCTTTCGGGGAAACCCTGCTGTACCTGGCGCGTTTTGCACCGACGAGGAGGGATCATGCGACCGCGATCCTCGAGGCTGCGCACCGGTGCGGCGGCGGCCTGCGTGATGGTTCTGGCGGCCGGGGCCTCGGCCGCGCTGCCAGCGTGCAGCAGCCACGACGCCGCAGCAGGTGGAACCGACTCGGCCCAGTTGGCGAACCCGGCCGCCCAGGACGACAAGCTCGAGACACTGGCCAAACGTGCTACCTCCGAGGCACGCAAACTCGGTGCCACCATCAGCCTGACACTGCTGGACCGCAGTACCGGGCGGCTGATCTCCGTCGGGGACCAGTCGCCCTTCCCGATCGCCTCGGTGGCCAAGCTGTTCATCGCCGACGACCTGCTGGCCCGAGCCGTGCGCCGCAAGGTCAGGCTCAGCGCCACCGACCGGCGGGAAATGGACGTCATGCTGCGCGCGTCCGCCGACGTGCCGGCCGGCGAGTTCTGGAAACGCGGTGGTGGCAACGCCATCATCAAACGGGTGGCGGACCGCTACAACCTGGGCAGCACGACCGTGCCCTACGACGGCGAATGGTGGAACACCATGAGCACCACGTCGAATGTGGTGCGCTACTACGAACTGCTGCTCAGCGGTGCCGGCGGCCTGCCCGCCCAGCAAGCCAATGCGATCCTGGGCGATCTGTCCGCATCGACCCCGATCGCCGCCGACGGCTACCCGCAGCGGTTCGGCATCCCCGATGGCCTGTACGCCGAACCGGTCGCCGTCAAACAGGGCTGGATGTGCTGCTGGGCACCCGACAAGCAGGTGCACCTGTCCACCGGCGTCGTGGGATCCGACCGCCGCTACGTGATCGCGGTGGCATCGATGCAATCGTCCGACGAGAAGACCGCCCGCAACACCCTGACCCGGATCGTGAAAACGATGTTCCCGGGCGGACGGGTGTAGCCGCTCGCCGGCAGCGAGACCACCTCAGGGCAGCAGGTCAGGTCGACGCTCACGGGTGCGCTGCAATGCCTGCTGCCGTCGCCACGCGGCGATCTTGGCGTGGTCACCGGACAGCAGAATCTCCGGCACCTGCAGGCCCCGCCAGACCGGCGGCCTGGTGTAGCTGGGGCCTTCCAGCAGGCCCTCGGAGTGTGAATCGTCCTGGTGGGAAAGCGGATTGCCGATCACGTCGGGCAGTAGGCGCACCACCGCCTCGATCATCACCAGCGTCGCAACCTCTCCCCCGGCCAGCACGTAGTCCCCCAAGGAGACCTCCTCGACCCGCATCCGGGTGGCGGCGTCGTCGGCGACTCGCTGGTCGATACCTTCGTACCGGCCGCAGGCGAAGACCAGATGGCGCTCTGATGTCCAGCGCTGAGCGTCAGCCTGGCCGAATAGCCGACCGGCCGGGGTCGGCACCACCAAAAGCGTTTCAGCAGTGCAGATCTCATCCAGCGCATCACCCCAGACGGGTGCCTTCATCACCATGCCGGGGCCGCCGCCGTAGGGTGCGTCGTCCACCGAATGGTGCACGTCATGTGTCCAGCGACGCAGGTCGTGCACGGCGAAATCGACAATCCCCGAACCGATTGCCTTCCCTGGCAGGGATTGCCGGACGGGCTGCAGGTAGTCGGGGAAAATCGTGATGACGTCGATGCGCATCACAGCGACTCCACGTCCAGCAGTCCGTCGGGAGGATCGATCTCGATGACACCAGCCTCCCGCGAGACCGAGGTCACAATCGCACTGACGAAGGGAACCAGCACCTCCCGACCTGCTGGATCACGCACCGACAGCAACTCCCCGGCCG
This sequence comes from Mycobacterium sp., assembly GCF_044370595.1. GTDB lineage: Bacteria > Actinomycetota > Actinomycetes > Mycobacteriales > Mycobacteriaceae > Mycobacterium. The sequence goes on along the minus strand of NZ_JBILVF010000021.1, from coordinate 12,168 downwards.
CCGTGTGCAGCACCTCGGCCACCACACCGACCTGCTGACCGTCAACGGTGCGCACCGCGAGGCCCTCGAGTTCGTGGTCGTAAAACTCGTCGGGGTCGTCCAGGGGAGGAAGCTCAGCGGAGTCGACGACGAAGAGGTTGCCGCGCAACGCATCGGCGGCGGTCCGGTCACTGACGTCGACCAAGCGGACCAGCAGCCGGGCACCGTGCGGACGCGACGACTCCACCTCGACATCCCGGGTTGCGTGCGGACCGCGGGACGACTTGAGCCGCAATCGGTTGCCGCCGGCGAAACGCTCCTGTGGGTCGTCGGTGCGGACATCGACGACCAGTTCCCCGGTGATGCCGTGGGGCTTGATCACCCGACCGACCACCAGCTCCATGAGGGCTTGGCTCCTACCGTCGGCAGTTACTGGTCGGTGTCCACCACGTCGACGCGGATGCCGCGACCGCCGATGCCGGCGACCAGGGTCCGCAGCGCCGTGGCGGTGCGGCCACCACGGCCGATCACCTTGCCCAGGTCCTCGGGGTGCACATGCACCTCGACGGTACGGCCGCGTCGGCTGGTCACCATATCGACGCGGACGTCATCGGGGTTGTCGACGATCCCGCGCACCAAGTGCTCGACGGCGTCGACGACGACCGAGCTCATTCGGCAGCCGGCTCAGCGGACTCCGCCGAACCCTCGGCCTCGGGCTGCGGGGCCACCTCAGCGGCGGGCTCGGCCGCGGCTGCAGCCTCAGCGGCGGGTTCGGCCGGGGCCGCACCCTCAGCGGCCGGCTCAGCCTCAGCCGCACCCTCAGGGGCCGGCTCAGCCTCAGCCGCACCCTCAGGGGCCGCCTCGGCCTTCTTGGCCGGAGCCTTCTTCTTCTTCAACTGAACCGCTTCGCCGGTGGGGGCACCGTCGGCGGCGGCCAGGGCCGCGTTGAACAGTTCCAGCTTGGAGGGCTTGGGTTCCTTGACCTTCAAGGTGCCCTCCGCGCCCGGCAGGCCCTTGTACTTCTGCCAGTCACCGGTGATCTTGAGCAGCTTGAGGACAGGTTCGGTGGGCAGTGCGCCGACCGACAGCCAGTACTGGGCCCGCTCGGAGTCGACCTCGATCAGGCTCGGCTCCTCTTTGGGGTGGTAGCGGCCGATGATCTCGATGGCCCGTCCGTCGCGCCGGGTGCGGGCGTCGGCGACGGCGATGCGGTACTGGGGATTGCGGATCTTGCCAAGCCGGGTGAGCTTGATCTTGACAGCCATGTACGAATTACTCCTCTAGTCGCACGCTGCAATTCAGCAGTCACCGGCGGGATGCCGGAACCCGGTTTTGCCTCGCGTGGCCAGCGGCCGATTCTGCCAGATCGGGTGGCCCGGTCGTTAATCGGCTACACCAGTTTGTCCAGGCATTTGGTTTCCACTCGCCGCGTCATCCGCCAACCCTCAGGGGTGCGGACGAACTCGTCGTCGTACCACAGCGCGCAGAACAGGATCTGACTCCCCTGCCCCCCCGAGGCACTACGCTCCTGCCCGGCGGCGCCCGCGCTGAGTTGCATCGGGTTGAAGCACATCGTGCGCCCCGTAGCGGTGTCCCCAGCCAGTCTGATGTCGAAGTTACCGATCAGGTGGTAGTAGGCGGGGAAGTTGGGCAGCACCTCGGCCAGCCAGGCCTTCACCTGCGGGTAGGGCCCGTCGATGCCGCCCATCGCGCGGTAGTCGATGTAGGCGTCGGGGGTGAAGATCCGATCCAGGTCGGCGAAGCGGCGCTGGTCGATCGCCGTCGCGTAGTCGGTCAGAAGTTGCTGGATCTCCAGCCGATCAGAGATTTCCGCCAGGCTCAACATTCCCAAATTGAACACCGCCGATCTCGGCGGCGGCCACCGGTTAACGGTTAATCTGTTCGACCATGGGCAAGCTCTTTGCCGCGGTCGCGGCGTCCCTCATGCTGTTCACATCCGGCGCAGTTGGCGGCGTGGCCGCACCGGCCTTCGCTGAACCCAACGTGCAACCGGTCGGGTCGATGCCCATCCCCGACGGCCCGTCACCGGCCTGGATCATCGCCGATCTGAACTCCGGCCAGGTGCTGGCCGGACGCGACATGTACGGGGCCTACCCGCCCGCGAGCACAATCAAGGTGCTGCTGGCGCTTACCGCACTCGATGAGTTGGGCCTGGACACCACGGTGGTGGCCAGCCCGTACAACGCCCAGGTCGAATGCAATTGCGCCGGAATCAAAGCCGGCCAGACCTACACCGTGCGCCAACTCCTCGAGGGTCTGCTACTGGTGTCCGGCAACGACGCCGCCAACACCCTGGCCGACATGCTCGGCGGCTACGACATCGCCGTGGACAAGATGAACATCAAGGCGGCGTCGATCGGCGCCACCAACACCCACGCCACGTCGCCGTCCGGCCTGGACGGCCCGGGGGGATCCGGGTGGAGCACGCCGCACGACCTTGCGGCCATCTTCCGCGCTGCGATGGCCAACCCGGTGTTCGCCCAAATCACCGCCCAGCCGACGGCGATGTTCCCCACCCCCACCGGCGAGAAGCCGCTGATCAGCCAGAACGAACTGCTGGCGCGCTATCCCGGTGCGATCGGCGGCAAAACCGGCTATACCAATGCGGCCCGTAAGACCTTCATCGGCGCAGCCGAACGTAGCGGCCGCCGTCTGGTGGTCGCGATGATGTACGGCGTGGTCCGCGAGGGCGGACCGACCTACTGGGATCAAGCCGCCACGCTGTTGGACTGGGGATTCGCCCAGAATCCCGCGGCGGCCGTCGCCACGCTCTGACCCCGAGACTGACGGGACCCTCCAGCGTCGTTTACACGCTGGAGGGCACCGACGTCGCCGCTGGGGCCAAAGCCCGCCCTCATACCTCATAGGGGGAACGCGGTTGCTGCAAGCCCGATGAGTGCCGCGGCGGTCCTCAGATCCGACTCAGCGATTGAAGCCCGGCTCAGCCACCTCAGCCTCGGTGAGCTGGAACGGCGGCGGGGCCAGATCATTCGGCGTGGCCACGATGGCCGGATCCGACTCAGCGGGCATTGAACCCCCTGCAGCATCCGGAATCACCTGGGAGTTCTCCATTCCCGGCAGCGGCGGTGGCGGCGGTGGCGGCGGATCCGGCTTATCCCAGAAACCTTCCAGCGGCACCTCGCCCGGAATCCAGGCCAGGATGTCGCGGACGCCGTCATTCCAGACCACACTGTTGGGTTCCGGCCCGGTGACGTCGAAGTACAACCTGTTCATGTTCGAGGCGCCCGGGATCGCCGGGTAGAAGATGCCCTTGGTGGTGCGGGCGCCGAACCGCTCGATCATCGGATTGGTGTTGGTGCCAAAACCATCGACCCACAGGTTGGCCGCGAACAGCTTCCCCCGGTGCGGGACCGGGTCGTTGCTCGGACCGAAGTCGTCGACGACATACCCGATATACGGGAAGCCGTTCGGTCCGTTCAGACGCTCCTGCTCCCCGAACACCTTGATGTTGTCGGCCGCCGACGCCGGCGGGGCGATACCCACTCCCGCGCCGAGCGTGATCGCGACGGCGGCGGCAGCCGCGGCTAATTTGGTCCTTTTCACTGTGGCCCCTCGCTTGACGATTGGTCTTTAGGCGGATCCTACTGGTTGCCGGGTCCACATCGCCTGTCATACCCGCCGATTCCCGCCCGCGGGGTGTCGCGAAACAGGTCGCGACGCATCACCGGGAGTCGCCGCGACCAAGCCGGGACCAAACAGGGACCACTCCGAGGCCCAACCGCCGTCGGGCCCAAGTAGCGTCGGCGACCGTGTCCTCACAGTGGTATCGGCGGGCGGCCGCCGCAGCAGCCACGATGGCAGTGCTGACCGCCGTCGCACCGCCGATCGCCGGGGCCGACCCGAGTCAGCTCGCCGGCGCCAGCGCACCGACCGGTCCGGCACCTGCCTGGCTGGTCGCGGACATGGTCAGCGGTCGCATGCTCGGCGGCCGGGACGCCTACGGCCAGTACGCTCCGGCTTCCACCATCAAGGCGCTGCTGGCCATGGTGGTGTTCGATCAGCTGCCGATGGACGCCGCAGCCACGGCGACGTCAGCCCAGACTGACGTGGAATGCTCCTGCGTGGGGCTGGTGCCAGGGCAGGTCTACACCGCCCGCCAACTGCTCGATGCCTTGATGATGGTGTCAGGCAACGACGCCGCCAACATGCTTGCCGACATGGTCGGCGGCACCCCGGCCGCGATCGCGAAAATGAACGCGAAAGCCCAGCAGGTCGGGGCCGTCAGCACCCGCGCCGGTTCACCCTCGGGACTCGACGGGCCCGGCTGGGAGTCGGTGAGCACCCCGCATGACCTGGCGGTGATCTACCGCGCGGCGTTGAACTACCCGATGTTCGCCCAGATCCTGCACCAGTCCACCGCGGCGTTCCCGGACGGCAACGGCGGGTTCGAGCAGATCGCCAGCCACGACCCCCTGTTGACGAGTTATCCGGGGTTCATCGGCGGCAAGACCGGCTATACCAACCTGGCCAAAGAAACCTATGTGGCAGTCGCCCAGCGCAACGGGAAGCTGCTGGTGGCGGTGATGATGTACGGCAGCGAGGAGTTGTGGGACCAGGGCCGGGCGCTGCTGGACTGGGGCTTCAGCCAGACCTAAGCGGCGCGGTCGGCCCGAGGCGCCTCGGCCTCCACCGACTGTGCGCCCAGCGCGGTTCCAGGAGGCGTTTTCTTCGCCCAAGCGCACGCTCAAGACGGCTGATCGCCGGAGTAGACCCGGCCCCGCAGGATGATCCGGTCCGGACTGGCCAGCACCTGCGGTCCGGTCCGCGGGTCGGTGGCGAAGCACAGCAGATCCGCGGAGGCACCGTCGGCCAGGGCGGGCCGGCCCAACCAGTCGCGGGCATCCCAGCACGCCGCGCCCACCGCCGCGGTGGGTGTCATCCCGATGCCCTTGAGGGCCTCAACCTCCTGCGCGATCAGCCCGTGCGGGATGTTTCCGCCCGCATCGCTGCCCGCGTAGATCGGCACACCGGCCTCCCGGGCCGCCCCAATCCGCTGCCCAGACCGGGCGTGCAACTCACGCATGTGAGCGGCGTAGACCGGGAATCGTGTTGCCGCGTCGGCGAATACGCCGAAGTTCTCGATGTTGATCAGGGTGGGCACCAGCGCGGTCCCGCGCTCGGCCATCATCGCGACGGTCTCAGCGGTCAGACCAGTGCCGTGTTCGATGCAGTCGATCCCGGAGGCGATCAGGCCGGGCAGGGCGTCTTCGCCGAACACATGCGCAGTCACCCGGGCGCCGTGGGTGTGAGCGGCCGCGACCGCCGCGGCCAGCACCTCATCAGACCACAGTGGCGCGAGGTCGCCCACTGACCGGTCGATCCAGTCGCCGACGAGTTTGACCCACCCGTCGCCGCGGCGGGCCTGCTCGGCGACCGCTTCGGGCAGTTGCCATTCATCATCCAGTTCCAGGGCATAGCCCGGCAGGTAGCGCTTCGGTCGGGCCAGATGCCTTCCGGCCCTGATGATGTGGGGCAGATCGTAGTGACCGTCGAGGCTGCGGGTGTCGATCGGCGAGCCGCAGTCGCGCAGCAGTAGCGCCCCGGCGTCGCGATCACTGCGGGCCTGAGTGATCGCTTCGTCGAGTTCGACGGCCCCGTGCGGGCCGAGCCCGACGTGACAGTGCGCATCGACGAGGCCGGGGATGATCCAGCCGCCGTCCCACACGGTCTGGGCGCCGCGGACCGGTTCGGCGCGCAGAATCCCGTCGGCGATCCACCACTGCACCGGTTCGCCGTCGGGCAGACCGCGGCCGCGAACGTGCAGCACGTGTTATCGCTGGCCGGGGAACTTCAGCTTGGACAGGTCGATACCGGCCAGGCCCGGCGGCAGTTCGTTGAGGCCCTGCGGCATCTGGGACAGATCCGGAAAGCCGCCGGGCAGGTCGCCCATGCCGGCGCCCATCAGCGGGTTGCGCACCTTCGCCGGCGTCGGGCCCCGGCCTTTGCCCTTACCCTTCTTCTTGTTCTTGGCGTTGGCGCGTTTGGAGGACCGCCGGCCGAAACCCATACCCATGGCACCGGCCATCTGCGACATCATCTTTCGCGCCTCGAAGAACCGGTCGACGAGTTGGTTGACCTCCGAGACGGTCACCCCCGAGCCGTTGGCGATGCGTAGTCGACGCGAGGCGTTGATGATCTTCGGCTCGGCCCGTTCCTCCGGGGTCATCCCGCGGATGATGGCCTGCAGCCGGTCCAGGTGGCTGTCATCGACGGCGGCCAGGGCGTCCTTCATTCCGGCAGCTCCGGGAAGCATGCCCAGCAGGTTGCCGATCGGCCCCATCTTGCGGATCATCAGCATCTGCTCGAGGAAGTCTTCCAGCGTCAGTTCACCGGAGCCGATCTTGGCTGCGGCTTCTTCGGCCTTCTGCGCGTCGAAGACTTGTTCGGCCTGTTCGATCAGCGAGAGCACGTCGCCCATGCCCAGGATCCGGCTGGCCATCCGGTCGGGGTGGAAGACATCGAAGTCGTCGAGCTTCTCCCCGGTGGAGGCGAACAGGATCGGCACCCCGGTGATCTCGCGCACCGACAGCGCGGCACCGCCGCGGGCGTCGCCGTCGAGTTTGGTCAGCACCACGCCGGTGAACCCGACGCCCTGACCGAACGCCTCAGCGGTGGCAACCGCGTCCTGACCGATCATCGCGTCCAGGACGAACAGCGTCTCGTCGGGCTGGACGGCGTCCCGGATGGCGGCGGCCTGTGCCATCAGGACGTCGTCGATGCCGAGTCGGCCGGCGGTGTCGATGATGACGACGTCGAAGTATTTGGATCGGGCCTCGGCCAGGCCCGCCGCGGCGACGGCCACCGGGTCGCCGGGCCCGGTGCCTTCGGACTCCATCGACTCGACGGAGGTGCCCGGGTGCGGGGCGAAGACGCTGACGCCGGCCCGCTGACCGACGACCTGCAGCTGGGTCACCGCGCCGGGGCGCTGCAGGTCGCAGGCCACCAGCAGCGGCGTGTGGCCCTGGTCACTCAGCCACTTGGCCAGCTTGCCGGCCAGGGTGGTCTTACCGGCGCCTTGCAGGCCGGCCAGCATGATCACGGTCGGCGGAGTCTTGGCGAAGGCCAGCTGCCGGGTTTCGCCGCCGAGGATGCCGATAAGTTCGTCGTTGACGACCTTGACGACCTGCTGGGCGGGGTTGAGCGCCCCAGACACCTCGGCTCCGCGGGCGCGTTCTTTGACACGGCCGATGAACGCCCGGACCACCGGCAGCGAGACGTCGGCCTCCAGCAGTGCCAGGCGGATCTCCCGAGCGGTGGCGTCGATGTCGGCGTCGGTGAGCCGGCCTTTGCCGCGCAGACCGGAGAGCGCACTGGTCAACCGGTCGGAGAGGGATTCGAACACGTGGCAAGCCTAGCCGGAATGACGGCGCCGCCGGGCAAACCGGCGGGCACCGCTGAAATCAGCCGGCTTCTACGGCAGGCCGGGGCGGCGGGGTGGGCAGCGCCGCGTACAGCTCACATTCCAGCGCCTCCCGGGCATGCCCGGAGGCCGGCGCGGCGATGGCGAACACGTCGATCACCGAGGAGCCGAGGGTGGTGATCTTGGCCCATTCGATGTCGACTCCGGAGCGTTCGAACACCGCGGTCAGCACTGCCAACAGGCCGGTGCGGTCGGTGGCGCGGACCTCTACGAGTTGCATACCGCCGTCCGGGTCGGGTTCGTGCCAGAGAATCCGCGGCGGGGCCGGGACAGCCGCGGGCACCGCCAGTTTCGGAAGTCCGGCACGATCGGTGCCGGCGGAGTCGCGGTCGCTTTTCTGCAGCGAGGCGATGACGTCGCAGTGGCCGTCGAGGGCCAGGGCGAACTGCTGGCGGAGTAGTTCGACGGCCGGCGGGGACCCGAAGTGCGGCGACACCAGGAAGGTGTTGATGGCCGCGGGGTGTCCGTCGAGCGCGGCGCTGTTCACCGATGCCGAGTGCACGCTGAGCCCGTTGAGCGCCAACACACCGGCCGCCTTGGAGAGCAGGCCACGTCGGTCGGGGGCGATCATGGTGACCGAGTAGGTGTGGGGTGAGGGGCCGGGTGCCATCTCCACGTGGACGGCACCGTCGCGGGCGAGCGAAAGATGCTCGGCCGGAACAGGTTCGGGATGCGGCTCAGGCTCACCGGCCATCCGGGTGCGGGCACGGCGGACAAGTTCGCCGATGAGGGTGGCTTTCCAGTCGCCCCAGACCCCCGGGCCGGTGGCCAGCGAATCGGCCTCGGCCAGAGCATAGAGCAGTTCCAGCAGCACCGAATCGCCCTCGAGGGCCTCGACGACCGCGGCGATGGTCGCGGGGTCCTTCAAATCCCGTCGGGTTGCCACTGTCGGCAGCAGCAGGTGGTGGCGCACCACCGCCGCGAGCAGCCTGATGTCCGAGGGCCACAGCCCCAGCCGCTCCCCCACCCGGGTGGCCAGTTCAGCCCCGATCAGACTGTGGTCACCGCCACGGCCCTTGCCCAGGTCGTGCAGCAGCGCACCCAACATCAGCAGATCCGGACGCGAGACACGAGTACTCAATGCGCTTGCGCACGTGACTGTTTCGACCAGATGCCGGTCGACGGTCCAGATGTGGACCGCATCCCGGGGCGGCAGGTCGCGCACCACGCCCCACTCCGGGAAGATCCGGCCCCACAGGCCGGTGCGGTCCAGAGCCTCGATCGTGGTCACCGTGGCCGGACCGGCCGACAGCAGCACGAGAAGGTTTTCCAACGCTTCCCGCGGCCAGGGCGCACGCAACTCCGGGGCGGTGTCGGCCAGCCGTCCCAACGTCGAGGAGGCGATCGGCAGACCGGTTGTGGCCGAGGCGGCGGCCACCCGCAGGGTCAGACTCGGGTCGCGCTGGGGTCTGGCGTCGCGGGCCAGAATCACCTCGCCGCCGAACTCCACGACACCCTCGTCCAGCGGGCGGCGCACCGGTCTGCGCAACGCCGACAGGCCGCGGCGCGGCAGCGCATTGGCGGCGGTGCGCACTCCGGCGTCGACGTAGTAGCTGACGGTCCGGGCGGCGTCGGAGAGCGCCCGGGCCAGATCGAAACGGTCACCGATGCGCAGCGCCGCTCCGATCTCGTCGGCGTACTGCGCCAACAGTTGATCGCGTCCGCGACGCGACGCCCGGTGCAGTTCGGTCCGGACGTTGACCAGCGTCAGGTGGGCCGCGCTGAGCGACCCGGCCGGCGAGTCCGGAGCCGGGCTGGGATAAACATCGGCGAGTTGGGCGAAAGCCAACGCGTTGAGCAGTTGGACGTCGCGAAGACCGCCCATCCCGGATTTGAGGTCCGGTTCGGCCCGGTGCGCGATCTGTCCGGCGCGCTGCCAGCGGGCCCTGGTCTGCTCGACCAATTCGTCGAAGCGCCCCGCGATTCCCGCCCGCCACTGCCGACGCGCACCGCCGGTCAAGCGGGCCGACAGATCCTCATCGCCGGCGATGAACCGGCTCTCCAGCATCGCCAGGCCGGCGGACATGTCAGCACCGGCCACCTGGAGTGCTTCGGACACGGTCCGCACACTGTGATCCAGCCGGATGTTGGCGTCCCACAGCGGGTACCACAGCAGTTCGGCAACCTGGCTCACCGTCTCGGCGGGCATGTTGTCGTGCAGCAGCATCAGATCCAGATCGGAGTAGGGCACCATCTCCCGGCGGCCCAGGCCGCCGGTGGCGACGATGGCGAACCCGCTGCCCTGATTGATCCCCAGTTCGGATGCCTTTGTGGTGAGCCACAGTTCGTGCAGATCCAGCAGCGCCTCGCGCAGCGCCGCCGCGTCGAGGCGACGTTGACCGCCGTCGAGCAACTGCCGGTGCGCGGCAGCCAGATCCTTGGCGTCATGCAGCGATCCCGCCGCTGGAGGTTTCCACCTCCAGCCGGCGGAATCGTCTGTCCGTCTAGTCATTGCGGATTCTCTGCATGTCTACAGCGCGTCGGAACCCCGCTCGCCGGTACGAACCCGGACGATGGTGTCCACCGGACTGACCCACACCTTCCCGTCACCGATCTTGCCGGTGCGGGCGGCGGCGACGATGACGTCGACCACCTTGTCGACGAAGGTGTCGTCGACGACGACCTCGACGCGGACCTTCGGTACGAAGTCGACGGCGTACTCGGCGCCGCGGTAGACCTCGGTGTGGCCCTTCTGACGGCCGTACCCCTGGACCTCGCTGACCGTCATGCCCAGGACACCGAGCTCTTCCAGGCCGGTCTTGACGTCTTCGAGTGTGAACGGCTTGATGATCGCGGTGATCAGCTTCATATCCCTATACCTCCACGCCTTGACGGGTAAAGACCGAGCTGCCACCGCCACCACCACCGGCGACGGCGAAGTCATACGCGGTCTCCGCGTGTTCAGACTCGTCGATCCCGGAGGCCTCGGCTTCACGGTCGAGCCGCAGTCCGATGGTGTGCTTCACGAGCAAGGCCAAGATAGCCGTAACGACCGCCGAGTAACCCAGCACTGCGAAGGCCCCGGCGGCCTGCCGCAGCAACTGGTCGACGCCGCCACCGTAGAACAGGCCGTTGACCGCTGCCGGAGCTTCCTCGGTGGCGACCAAACCGACCATCAGCGTGCCGACCAGCCCGCCGACCAGGTGGACACCGACGACGTCGAGGGAGTCGTCGAAGCCGAACCTGTACTTCAGCCCCACCGCCAGCGCACAGAGGATGCCTGCCACCGCGCCGATGGCCAGCGCTCCCAGCACGTTGACCGACGAGCACGCCGGGGTGATGGCCACCAGGCCGGCCACGATGCCCGAGGCCGCACCCAGCGAGGTGCCGTGACCATCGCGGATCCGCTCGGTGAGCAGCCAGCCCAGCATTGCCGCCGCCGTGGCGATCGTCGTGGTGACGAACGCAGTGCCGGCGATGCCGCCGGCGCCCACCGCCGAGCCGGCGTTGAACCCGTACCAGCCGAACCACAGCAGCCCCGCTCCGAGCATCACGAACGGCAGGTTGTGCGGCCGCATCGGGGTACCCGGCCAGCCCAGGCGCTTGCCCAGGATGAGGGCGAGCACCAGCGCGGCGATGCCGGCATTGATGTGCACCGCCGTTCCGCCGGCGAAGTCAATGGCTTTGAGCTTGTTGGCAATCCAGCCACCGGTCTCCGCCGTCACTCCGTCGAAGGCGAAGACCCAGTGCGCGACCGGGAAGTAGACGAAGGTCGCCCACAGTCCGGCGAACACCAGCCAGCCGCCGAACTTCAGCCGGTCGGCGACCGCGCCGGAGATCAGCGCCACGGTGATGATGGCGAACATCAGTTGGAATGCCACGAACACCGTTTGCGGGATTGTGCCGGCCAGTGGGATGGTCACCGCTTCCACCGCCTCGATACCGGCCACTGGATCGGCGATGACCTCAGCGACGGCATTGCCGCCGATGAGACCCTTGAGGCCGAAGTACTGGCCCGGGTCACCGAACAACCCGAACTTGTCGTTACCGAAGGCGATCGAGTACCCGTAGAGCACCCAGAGCACCGTCACCACGCCCATGGCGCTGATGCTCATCATGATCATGTTCAGCACGCCCCGGGCGCGCACCATACCGCCGTAGAAGAATGCCAGTCCCGGTGTCATCAGCAGCACAAGCGCGGCGCTGGCGAGCATCCACGCGGTGTCACCGGTGTCGGGCACTCCCATCACTGGGAATTGATCCACTCGAAGTTCCTCCTTGACGTCGCGGTCGATCGCCGACGACGCAGAAGGGACTTTGCGCAGCGGTTGTTTCGGGAGCCGCTCCGTGACGTTGCGCTGAGGTGAACGGATCGCGGTTCCAAGTTTCGGCGTTGTTACGTCCAGCGCCGTTGCCCGGCCCCGTCGTCGCGATCCGCAGACGTCGCGATCCCTAGATGTGCAGGATCGCTTTGGCGATCAGGAAGTAGATCAACAATCCGGTGGCATCGACGAACGTGGTGATGAACGGGTTGGAGAAGACCGCCGGGTCGGCCCGGATCGCCTTGGCAAGCAGCGGCATCATGCCGCCCACCGTGGCCGCCATCGTGCACACGCTCAGTAAGGTCAGGCCGATCACCAGTCCGATCGATCGGTCGAAGATAAGGCTGGTCAGGACATAGCCGACCGAGCCCAAGATCACGCCCAGACTCAGACCGACCTGGAACTCGCGGGCCATCACCCGGGCGATGTCGCGCGGGGCGACATCGCGCAGGGCCAGCGCACGGG
>NZ_JBILVF010000228.1:0-3499 GCF_044370595.1 Mycobacterium sp. | reverse complement strand
TCCCGTACGACGGCACCGGGCCCGCGCTCACCGATCTGGTCGGTGGCCAGGTCGACTTCATGTGCGACCAGACGACCAACACCGCGGGGCAGATCCGGTCCGGTGCGATCAAGGCCTATGCGGTGACCACGCCGGAGCCGATCGAGGCGCTGCCAGACCTACCGACCACGGCCGAGGCGGGCCTTCCGGACGTCAAGGTCGCCGTCTGGCACGGGCTCTACGTGCCGACCAACACCCCCGACGAGATCGTCGCGAAGCTCACCGAGGCCCTGCAGGTTGCCCTCGTGGACCCAAACGTCATCGACAAGATGGCCGACCTCGGCACCACCCCGGTGGCTAAGGACCAGGTGACCCCGGACGCCCACAGGGTCAAGCTCAAGGAGCAGATCGAGCTGTGGACGCCGATCATCAAGAGCGCCGGGGTCAAGGGCGGATGAGCGACGACCCGGCGTCGTCGGGGATCGCGGGCCGCCGAGCCGGCGTCCCCGACATGCTGGCCGGCGGCACCTTCATCACACTCGGCCTGGCCTTCGCCCTCGGGGGCAGGACGTACGGAACGGGCTCGACGCGGGAGATGGGCCCCGGCTATGTCCCGGTCATGCTCGGCGCGATCCTCACCGTCCTGGGCGCGGTCATTGCCGTGCGGGGTTTCCGCGGCGGTGACCCGCGGTTCCGCGAGGCAGAGGATGAGCGCGGACCGGTGCCCTGGGTGCGCGGCGGCATGCTCGTGGCGGGGATCGTCTTCTTCGGCGCCACCGTCGAGGGGCTCGGGCTCGCGCCGTCGCTGTTGGTGACGACGTTCGTCGCCGCGTTCGCATGCCGCGGCGTTGGTCCGCTCAAGGCCCTGGCCATCTCGGTCGGCCTGACGCTGCTCAGCCTCGGCATCTTCGTCGGGTTGCTGCAGTTGCGCCTGCCGCTGTTGGGCGACTGGTTTGGGGGCTGAGTTGTGGATCTCTCCGGACTGGCACTGGGTCTCGAGACGGCCCTTCAGCCGAGCAATATCCTGATCTGCCTGCTCGGCGTCACGCTCGGCACCATGGTGGGCGTGCTCCCGGGCATCGGGCCGACCGCCACCGTTGCGCTGCTGCTCCCGATCACCTTCAACTTCGACCCGGTCGCGTCGCTGATCATGCTCGCCGGCATCTACTACGGCGCGCAATACGGCGGCTCGACTACCGCAATCCTGATCAACCTTCCGGGCGAGTCCTCGTCCGCGGTCACCGCGCTGGACGGGTACCAGATGGCGCGCCAGGGCAGAGCCGGACCGGCGCTCGCCACTGCGGCGCTGGGCTCCTTCTTCGCCGGGACAGTCGCGACCGCCGTCGTGGCGCTTTTCGCTCCGCCGCTGGCGTCGGTGGCGCTCAAGTTCGGCCCGGCCGACTACTTCTCCCTCGTCGTTCTCGGCCTGGTCATGTCCATCGCGCTCGCCAGCGGCTCGACGGCGAAGGCGCTGGCGATGATCGTGCTGGGGCTGCTGCTCGGCACCGTCGGCCAGGACCTCTTCTCCACTGGAGTTCCTCGGTTCACGTTCGGCATCCGCGAGCTCTACCAGGGCCTGGACTTCGTCTCGATCGCGGTCGGCCTGTTCGGCCTTGCCGAGATCATCCGCAAACTGGAACACCGTCAGACCCCGAGCGTGGTGAGCGCGAAGGTGAGGGGGCTATGGCTCAGCCGCGACGACTTCCGCCGGATTCGGATGCCGGTGCTCCGTGGCACCGCGATCGGCTCCGCGCTCGGCGTGCTGCCGGGCGGCGGGCACATTTTGGCGGCGTTCACGTCGTACTCGGTGGAAAAGCGGGTGTCGAAGCACCCCGAGACGTTCGGACGCGGCGCCATCGAGGGCGTTGCCTCGCCCGAGTCCGCGAACAATGCCGCGGCGCAGACCTCCTTTATCCCACTGCTCACGTTGGGCCTGCCTGCGCACCCGGTGATGGCGCTGCTCGTTGGCGCGTTCATCATTCAGGGGATCACGCCCGGACCCAATGTCATCAACGACGAGCCGGAGCTGTTCTGGGGCCTCATCGCGTCGTTCTGGGTGGGCAACCTGCTGTTGGTGCTGCTGAACCTCCCGCTCATCCGCCTCTGGGTACGGCTGATTTCGGTGCCCTATGAAGTGCTGTTCCCGGCGATCATCGCCTTCGCCACGATCGGCTGCTTCTCCCTCGGTCTGAACCCCTGGGACGTTTATGTGATCGCGATCATCGGCGTGCTCGGGTACTTTCTCATCCGCTGGGGATGCGAGGCCGTGCCGCTGCTGTTCGGCTTCGTCCTCGCCCCGTTGCTGGAGGAGAACCTGCGGCGCGCGTTGATCATCTCCCGGGGCGACCTGAGCGTGTTCGTGACGCGGCCGATCTCGGCTGTACTGCTGTCTCTCGCCCTAGTCGCGCTGGTCATCGCGGTCCTCCCGGCCGTACGGCGTAAGCGCGATGCCGTCTTCAGCGAAGACGAGTGACAGGGTCAGGAGAACACGAATGACGGATTGGCTGACACCAGTCACCCTGACGGGTTCCCATGTCCGACTCGAGCCGCTCTCGACTGCCCACCACGACGGGCTCTGCGAAGCCGTTCGCGATGGAGAGCTTTGGCGTCTCTGGTACACCGTGATCCCCGAACCGGCCCAGATGCGCCGAGAGATTCAGCGCCGCCTCGACGAGCAAGTCCGCAGCGCTATGTGCCCCTTCGCGCTGATTGATCCGGTCAGCGGTACTCCGGTGGGCATGACCACCTATATGAACATCGACGCAGCCAACCGCCGTCTGGAGATCGGATCCACCTGGATCCGGCGCAGCGCCCAGCGAACCGCGCTCAATACCGAAGCCAAGCGTCTGCTTCTCACCCACGCGTTCGACGACCTCGATTGCATCGCTGTGGAGTTTCGCACGCATTTTTTCAACCAGCCAAGCCGCCGCGCAATCGAGCGACTGGGGGCCAAACTTGACGGTGTGCTGCGCAGCCATCAGATCAGCCTGCATCCGGACGCGCCGGGCGCACTGCGGGACACCTGCGTCTATAGCATCATCGCCGCTGAGTGGCCGACCGTGCGGGCGAACCTGGACTACATACTCGCCAAGTCCGAGCAGGACTGAAGCACAACGTGTTTCGCATCATGTTCTTCTCGCCCCGGATCGCTCCGAACACCGGCAACGCGATCCGCATGGTCGCGGCGACCGGCTGCGAACTGCATCTGGTGGAGCCGTTGGGATTCGACCTCTCCGAGCCGAAACTCCGTCGCGCCGGACTGGATTACCACGATCTGGCGTCGGTCACGGTGCACAAGAGCCTGCAGCAGGCGTGGGCCGCGCTGGCCGGAGCGCGGGTGTTCGCGTTCACCGCCCACGCCACCCGGTCCTTCGCCGAAATCCATTACCTGCCGGGCGATGTCCTGTTGTTCGGCCCCGAACCCACGGGTCTGGATGAGGCCACGCTCGCCGATCCGCACATCACTGAGAAGGTCCGCATCCCAATGCTGCCGGGCCGAAGGTCCTTGAATCTGTCCAAT
>NZ_JBILVF010000227.1:0-3517 GCF_044370595.1 Mycobacterium sp. | reverse complement strand
GAGCCGCCGAAGAAGCTGACCCCGGCCCCGGCAAAGGTGATCTTGGAGGTGGAGGCGAACACATACGGCCGGTGGGGATGCCCGCCGGCGGCCGCCAAGCCCAGCACGTCCACCTGCCGCGGAAACTCCGGCGTCAGCGTGTGCACCGGGTAGGAATTATCCCAGAAGAGCCGGAAATCCGTTGCGGCGGTGTTCATTTGGACCAGCCGACGCACCACTTCCCAGGAGTAGACCGCACCGGTGGGGTTGGAAAACACCGGAACGCACCACATGCCTTTGATAGCCGGGTCGGCATCGACGAGTTCTTCGACCAGATCGACGTCGGGGCCGTCGTCGCGCATCGGGACGGTGATCATCTCGACGCCGAGGCTCTCGGTGACCGCGAAGTGCCGGTCATAGCCCGGGGACGGGCAGAGGAACTTCACCACCGGCTCGCGCACCCACGGCCGGGGCGAGTCCACCGCGCCGTGCAACATCGCGAACACCACGGCGTCGTGCATCAATTCCAGACTGGAATTGTTGCCGGCGATCAGGTTGGGCACCGGGATGCCGAGCAGTTCGCCGAAGACCGCGCGCAGGGCGGGTAAGCCGTGCTGGCCACCGTAGTTTCGGGTGTCTGTTCCCTCGGCGTCGCGGAAGTCGCCGCTGCCTGGTAACTCCAGCAGGGCGTTGGACAGGTCGAGTTGCGCGGCCGACGGCTTACCCCGGGTGAGGTCGAGGGCGAGTTTCTTGCCCTGAAGGTCGGCGTAGTTGCGTCGCTGCTCGTCGTGCCGGAGTTGCAATGCGTCGCGGCTGAGGGTTTGAAACGACACCGCCGGGCCTTTCCGAAGAAGGGGACCCCGCGCACCCGCCAGAGCCCGTTGACCCTTGCTGCCTTCCAGCCCTGGGGGAGTTCACAGGTTGGACGCCGCGCGGGGTCCATGGCGAGTGTAATACCGGCCGGTCGGGCCAGAACAGCCGGTCGAGGGCCACCCACCGGGTCGGCTACCATTGCCGACGGAGGATTCGCCTAGTGGCCTATGGCGCTCGCCTGGAACGCGGGTTGGGTTAACAGCCCTCAGGGGTTCAAATCCCCTATCCTCCGCACCGGTCCGGGGTGCGATCCCTTCTGGTCGCACCCCGGACCTTGAATTTCGAGGAGGAGCATGAGCCTGCGCGCCGCGAAGGCACTGCATCTGGCTCTTTTCCTGGTCGGCGTCGCGTTGTACGTGGTATTCGTGCTGCCGCGCTGGTGGGTGCTGACCGGCGACATCCCCACCGCCGTGGCCACCGCGGGCCGGATCGTCGCGGGGATCCCGATCGCCCTGGCGGCGATGCCGGTACTGGCGATACTTCGCCTGGCGCTCAGCCGCAAAGCCAAGACCCCGGAGTTGGCGCTGCGACTGCGGGCATGGTCGGCCGTGCTGCACGTGGTCGCCGGAGTGCTGATCCTGGTGACCGCCGTTGTGGAGATCTGGCTACGCCTCGCGGTCGGCGGCCCTTACCTGTTCGCTGTCTACGGCGCTGCCGCGGCGATCGCGATTCTGGCGGTACTCGCTCTGTACCTGTCGTTCGCGGCCGAGAAACCTCCGGCCCCGCCCAAACCTCCGAAGGCGGCCAAGGTCAAGGCGGCCAAGGTCAAGGCCAAGGTCCAGGCGGCGAGGGTCAAGGCGGCGAGGAAGCCGGGGGCGCCGCGGTTCGGCAAGAAGCGAGCCGCCGCAACCGGCAGTCCGGCCGACGAGCCGGCGGAGACCGCGGAGACCGGCGCCGATCCGTCGTCCTCGAAGGAGGACACCCACTCCGAAGCCACAGTCACCGAAGCCACAGTCACCGAAGCCACAGTCACCGAAGCCACAGTCACCACAGTCAGACAATCCGGCGCCGGCGAGATCGTTGCCGACGAGCTCACCGAGGACGGGGCACCCGGTCCGCACGACGAAGCCGGTGCGCCACAGCCGACTGCGGCGATCCTGCGCAACAAGCGCCCGGCCCCGAAGAGCCGACACCGTTTGCGGCGCTAGCCAATCCAGCGAGGGCTTATGCGGGAAGCAAGCCCGGCACGGGGTTCGGAATGGCCGTACCCGTGGTCGGCAGGCTCACCGAGATATCGCTAATGTTCACGTTCCAGATGACGGCGGTGTTCTGGAAGAGCGATGAGTTGGCGACGAACTGCAGCGTCAAAGCCGCACCCGGGGTCGAAGGCGCGGTGTAGGCGATGTTGGCGATCTCGAAGTTCTCGATCGTGTGTTCCTTGCCGTCCAGGGTCACCGGGATGGGCGTGTTGGTGTTTCCGAGCACCTGACCGGAGGCGTTGTCGACAATCTGTGCGTAGATCGCCTTGGCGTTACCCAACCCGGAGTAGGTGAAGCTCACCTTGGGGGCACCGACGATGTTCTTCGGATCAGTCGCTGCGATGGGAATGTCCAGATTGACCGCGTTCTTCGCTTTGGTCGCGAAAACCTGATTCGCCGGGAACTCACATAGCCTGGACACCGTCGCGCAGGACGCCCCGGCTGGGTCCTCCTCGGTCAGCGGACCGGACTTGCTGGTGAACGAGTTGATGTTGCCGCCGGTGGCCTTGGTGGCCAGGATCGGAGCCGTGTTCTGGAAGGCCGCCGTCCACGGCATGCCCGCGAAGGAGGCCAGCGCGGTCCCCTTCTGATCCCACCACTGGAACGGTGCGATGGCAGAAAGCAGACCGTTGATCGGGTCGATGACCGCCGGGATCCCCGCGAGGTAGCCCTTGGTGTACTTATTCACCCAAAGCAGGTTCTCGACGAACAACACTTGTGCCTGCGCGGCCAACTGCTGCGGGGTCTGGGAGGTGCAGAACCCATGGCCTCCGCAGTACCAGATCATCTTGACCAGGTCGGCGTTGGGGCCGGCGAAGAACGGGTTCTGCTCAAGCTGGGTCCGGGCGTTTTCGAGGGCCTGCTGCAGCGGGAACAGCGGGTCGGCGGTGCCTTGGACGTACATCGTCGGGGCATTCAGCTTGGTCAGCAGCGTGGTCGGGCCGCTGCTGGCGAGCACCGCCTGTGCGGTCTCGGACAGGAAGCCGAACAGATTGCCGGTGATGATTCCCTGGGTGATCTGGGAATTGATCCGGTCGATCGAGGACGCCCCGGTGCCCAGGAGCCCCAAGGCGAGCGAGTTGACGTACGCGGTCTTGAACACCTCGTTCGGGTACAGCGACTCGTTGAACGAGTTCCAGGCGATGGCCGGCACAATGGCTTTGATGCGCGGGTCGACGGTGCTCATCTGGATACCGCCGCCGTAGGAGCCGCCGATCATCGCGACGTCGGGTTTTCCGCCCTCATTCAGCAGCGGGGTATTGGCCTGAGCCCAGTCGATCAGGGCGGAGACATCGCGGCCCTCGTAGAACGGATTGTCCAGCTGCAGGATGCCACCGGAAGCGAACTCACCACGCGGATCCCAGGTGACGACGTTGAATCCGAGCGGAGCTGCAGCGAAGGGTCCCGGCAGTCCCTGTCCGCGTATCAGCCCCAGCCCGGGCGCCGAGCCCGAGGCCTGGAACGAC
>NZ_JBILVF010000095.1:0-12810 GCF_044370595.1 Mycobacterium sp. | reverse complement strand
CGAACCAGCCGGCGTCGTCGTCGGGGTCGCCGGGCCGCCCGGGTGGTAGGCCGTCGACGAGGCCGAGAGCGGCGGCGGTCTTGCGCGCGACCTCACCCTGGCGCAATCGGTGCGAGTCGTCCCCCCCGATGAGCAGGGTCTGGCCGACCACGTCGGCGGTGCTGGCTGCGGCGAAGGCGTGTGCGACGTCCCGTACGTCGACGGTCTGCAGTCGCCCGTCGGTGGGCAGCAGGGCCTCGAAGTAGATCATGTAGGGATCCAGTCCGAGGTCGAGGTCGACCGTCAACACACCACCCAACCTCAAGATCACCCAGTCCAGTGATGATTCCCGGATGACGGCTTCGGCTTCGGCTTTGTGCCCGCCGTAGACGTCGTAGGGCCGAACTGCAGTACCGGCGGTGAGTACCCCGGTGATCCGGTGTGGATTGCGCGGCCCATAGACAGCGATACTCGACGCCTGGATGAACCGGGGCGGAACAGGCTGTGCCGCAGCGGCATTGACAAGGTAGGTGGTGGCATCGACGTTGACCCGCCGCGCCAGTGCCGGTTTGGCGTAGCACAGCGGCGGGATGACGGCGGCGAGATGGATGACCACCGCAGGTTGGACCGTCACCAGCAACGAGGCCGGCTGAACGCGGTCGGTGAGGTCGGCCCACCGCGTGCTCGCCCCGGCGGGGAGGCTGCCGGCGGCCTTCCGGTTGGCCGGGGTATCCAGATCGGTGGCCACGACGCGGCGTCCGGTCCTCGCCAGGTGCCTGACAGTCGCCGTCCCGACTAATCCGAACGCCCCGGTCACCAGTACCGCGTCGGACATCGCCAATCCCCCTTGCCGGTTCGCCTTCTCATCTTGCCCGACGGCAACTGCCCGGGCTTCGAGTGCGCCGAACGTGCGCCCTGTGCAGGCGAAAGGGCCCAACAATCTGCACAGGCCGCGCATTCGACACAGTTCGCGGCCGCCGCCGCCACGTCGCTGGGGTTTACCATCGCAAAGCATGGATCCCAATCGGCACTGGCCCCCGCCGATGCAGCCGCCGATGCAGCCGCCGATGCCCCCGCCGATGCAACCCCCGATGCCGCCCCCGAAGCCCGGGCGGCCGTGGCTGCCGGCGGCCATCATCGGCGCCGCGATGGTCATCGCCGCCGCGCTGGTCGCCGGCGCTGTGATCCTCAAGAGGGACGGCGCCGCCGACGCTGGTCCGGGCACCTGCGAGGCCTGGGCGGAAACTCGGCTGACCCTGCGGTCGATACCGGCGCTGCCGAACGGCTGGAACTGGAAGACCCCGAACATCACCGCTCTGATCAAGAATCAGAACGCCCCGGTGTCCAAGGCGCTGGATCTGTTCGAGCCGAAGATCGCCGCGGAACCGGCTGACGTTGCCCAGGCTGCCAAGCAATATGTGGCGGCTCGGCGTACCCAGATCGAGACGCTTACCGACCAGAGCTACACCCGGGAGGTCGGCGCGGCTGTCGATAAGGCCCTCACGCGGCTCAATGAGCTGTGCGGCATCCCGTCCGCCGGCCGGCCGATCTGACCGGCGGCTTGGTCGGTGCGCGGCGCCAACCGACGATATGGAGATAAGACGATGTGGAAACAAGGAGACCCAGCATGTCCGAGGAAGCGGAACCTGAGGAGCACAAGCACGCGAACAGCAAGCGCTGGCTGCTGGTGAGCGTCATCGTCCCAATCGCCGTCGCATTGATCAGCGCCACGACCGTCGCCATTGAGCACTGGATCCGTTCGGCAAAGGAGTCGCAGACAGCGAGCTCCGCTACCGTCCTGCCGCCGAGTGACCCCATTCCGGCCGCTTGGTGCTTTGACTGCAACCCCAACCTGATCGCCATCGCCAGGGATTGCCGCGACGGCTCCATGCACGCCTGCGACGACCTGTGGAATACGGTTGCCGACCCGACGGTCGCCGAGCCGGGTGCGATCCGTGACTACGGCATCAGTTGTGGCGGACGACGGCAGTTGAGATCACCGGGCTACCAGTACAAGGACTGCACCGACGAGTTCCCCGGCCACAACTGATCAGTCGTCCGCGGACTCCGAGGCGGCCAGCGCAGCCTCGATCCGCTCCCGGGCCCCGGCCAGGTGTTCCTCGCAGCGGCGGGCCAGCGCCTCGCCGCGTTCCCACAACGTCAGTGATGTATCGAGATCCAAGCCGCCCTGCTCCAGCAGCCGCACCACCTCGATCAACTCGTCGCGGCATTGTTCGTAGCCCAAGTCGCTGACCGGCGTCTGTTCCTGACTCATGCAGTGCCATCCTCCCGCCCGGTGCTGACCGCGCCCACCGCGCCGTCGGCGAGCCTGATCCGCAGCGTTGTGCCGGCCGGAGCGTCGGCCGTCGAGCGCAACACCATCCCGGACCCGTCCACCGTCTGTACCACCGCGTAGCCGCGGGCCAGGGTCGCGGCCGGGCCCAGAGTGGTCAGCCGGGCAACCAGATGTCCTACCCGTTCGGACTCGGCGGCTACCAGCCGTGTGACGTCGCGGCGCGCCGCCTCGCGGGCCCGTTCGACCTCGATGATCCGCTCAGTGACCATCCGGATCGGCTCGGCCAGCGCCGGTCTGCTGAGCAGTGCGGCCAGGGTGTGCTGCTCGCGGCCCATCCAGTTGCGCAGCGCCCGCGCGCTGCGGTGCCGCAGTTCGCCGACGCGGGCCAGTTCGGCCGCGGTATCGGGCACCACCTTCTTCGCCGCATCGGTGGGGGTGGCCGCACGCACGTCGGCCACCAGATCGCACAGCGGATTGTCCGGCTCGTGTCCCACCGCACTGACCACCGGCGTGCGGCAGGCCGTGATCGCCCGGCACAACGTCTCGTCGGAGAACGGCAGCAGATCCTCGACACTGCCGCCGCCGCGGGCGATCACGATGACGTCGACATCGGGATGCGCATCAAGTTCCCGCAGTGCCTCAACGATCTGCGCCACCGCATTAGGCCCCTGCACGGCGGTATTGCGGATGGCGAAGCGCACCGCCGGCCAGCGCCCGGCGGCCACCGTCGTCACGTCGTGTTCGGCCGCCCCGCCTCGGCCGGTGATCAACCCCACCAGATTGGGCAGGAAGGGCAGCGGCCTTTTCAGTCGCGGGTCGAACAGCCCCTCGGCATCCAGCAGTCGCCGCAGCCGTTCGATGCGGGCCAGCAACTCGCCCAGCCCCACCGCCCGGATCTCGCTGAGCCGCAGCGAGAACGCTCCGCGGCGCGGGTCGAACTGCGGTTTGCCGCACACCACGACCTGGGTGCCTTCGGACAACGTGACCGGTGCGTTGCGAACGATGACGGTGCTGCACGTCACCCGCAGCGACATATCGGCGGCAGGATCCCGTAACACCATGTAGGTCGTCGCGCCGCGGCCCCGGATCTCGGTCAACTGACCTTCCACCCAGACGATGCCCAGCTTTTCGATCCAGCTCGCCACCCGGATCGCGACCGCGCGGACCGGAAACGGGTTCTCGGCCGAACCGCCCGGTGCGGTGCTCACTTGGCGGTCGCGCGGGTGATCCTGTTGGCCAGCAGTGTCTGGTAGGGGGCCCGCGCTTTGGCGGCCTCCTCATAGCTCAGCAGCGCCTTCAGGTCGGCCACGCTCAGCGACTGGATCCGCGCCCGCAACTGAGCCAGGGTCAACGATTCGTAGTCCAGTTCCACCGCGATCGGTGGCGGGGTGAGCCCCGAGGATCCCGCAGCGGCCGGCGCCGGAGCGGTGCCCGCCTTCGTGGTGCTCGCCTTCTTGGCCGCCCCCGGCTTGGGCTTGCCGGAACGGGTGCTGCCACTGCCGGAAACCTCATCGGTCACCGAGTAGAGCGCGAACCGGCCCTCGGTCTTGCGCTCACCGTTGGCCGACGGGCGCTCCTGCTCGGCGGGCAGATCCTCGTCGAAGGTCGCCCAGTCCGGCTTCTCGTCCTTCGGCGGGAACATGGTCTCCAGGGCGGCGTCCCCCTTGATCGCCAGCCCGGCCAGGTCCTGCTGGACCTTCATCACGATCTGTGCGACGGTGCTGGCCATCGTCATCGGATACATGACGATGGTCTGGGGAAGCTTTCTGGTCTCCTCCAGCGCGATTACGGCGGCGCCGACCAGCAGCCGGATCCCGTAGGGTGCGGTAGCCATGCGCACCAGCGTACGGCTGGCCCGCGCTGGCGGGGGAGAACGTACCCTGATCCCATGCCGCCAACCGTGAACATGGGTATTCCCGGCGCTACCGGGTCGACCGCACACCGCGACGGCAAGCGGGTGCTGCTCGCCGAGCCGCGGGGCTACTGCGCCGGAGTGGACCGCGCTGTCGAGACCGTCGAGCGTGCGCTGGAGAAGCACGGGGCGCCGGTATACGTGCGCCACGAGATCGTGCACAACCGTCATGTGGTCGACACCCTCGCCGAGCGCGGAGCGATCTTCGTCGCCGAGACCGACGAAGTGCCCGAGGGCTCCATCGTGGTGTTCTCCGCCCACGGCGTGGCCCCCACCGTGCATCGCAACGCCGCCGAACGAAACCTTCAGGTGATCGACGCGACCTGCCCGCTGGTCACCAAAGTGCACAACGAAGCCAAGCGGTTCGCCCGGGAGGACTACGACATCCTGCTGATCGGGCACGAAGGACATGAGGAGGTGATCGGCACCGCCGGAGAGGCGCCCGACCACGTCCAGTTGGTCGACGGCCCCGACGCCGTCGAGGCCGTCACGATCCGCGACCCCGACAAGGTGATCTGGCTGTCGCAGACCACCTTGAGCGTTGACGAGACCATGGAGACCGTCGCCCGATTGCGGGAGCGGTTCCCCACCTTGCAGGACCCACCCAGCGACGACATCTGTTATGCCACCCAGAACCGGCAGGGAGCGGTCAAGGCGATGGCTCCGGAGTGCGACCTGGTGATCGTGGTCGGCTCCCGCAACTCGTCGAACTCGGTACGCCTGGTCGAGGTGGCCCTCGGCGCCGGAGCGGGTGCGGCACATCTGGTGGACTACGCCAAAGATGTCGACCCGGCCTGGCTGGACGGTGTGACCACGGTCGGTGTCACCTCGGGAGCCTCGGTGCCCGAGATTCTGGTCCAAGGTGTACTGGAACGCCTCGCCGAATTGGATTACAGCACAGTGCAGACGGTCACCACGGCCAATGAGACTTTGGTGTTCGCCCTGCCCCGGGAGATCCGGCCGCCGCGCTCCTAGCGGCGGGGCGGCCGGTCCCGGTCGACGTCGTAGGAGCCGTCGACTGGTCCGGAATCGCGGTACCGCACCCGTGAGATCGGATGGTGGGAGCCGGCCCCGCCGGTGGGGGTCGGCCGCCGCCGGGGCTCGTGATAGGGCTCGTGCGGCGGCCCGTACGAGGGCTCGTAGGGGTTCCTGTTGGGCCGGGGACCGCCCTGCGGGTGGGGCTGATAGCCGCGGCCGGTGTCATAGGGCTCGAATCGACTGCCCCGGGTGGGCCGGGCCAGACCGTTGTCCCGGTAGTCGGGACGCTCCCGCCGCGGCGGCGGGGGAGTGCGGCGCGGATCGCGCGGTTCACCGGACCTGCGTCGCGACTCCGGCGCCCACTGGTCCCCGCGGGCCGGGCGGCGGGCGCTCTGACGGCGCCTCGACGGCGTATCGCTGAGCTGGGCGAACTCCTCAGCGGGCGGCCGGGCGCCCCGGGTGCGGCGTGTCTGCGTCTGGCGAGTGCGGTTGCCCGCGCGGTCGGCCACATGCCGCGGGCGGGCCGGGCGGGCGCCGGGTTCCTCGTCCACCGAGCCGTTACCGGCGAAAGCCGAGGACAGTTTGGTGGACAGCGCAGCCAGTACCCCGGGCCTCTCTGCGGCCGCAGGTTGCGGCCGACGGGGCGATGACATGACCAGATACCAGCGCACCAACCCGATCACCAGCACCGCCGAGGAGGTGAACAGCATCAGCGGAAACCGTTCGATCAGCGGATAACCGCAGGTGATGAGGATGTCCTTCAGGCCGCTGAACTCCGACTCGTGGATCAGGTAGTAGGCCAGTGGAACGCCGACGAACAACAGCAATGGCGGTTGGATGACCGCGGTGAAAAGCCCGGACCGGCGCACTGCCAGGACCGCGGCCACGCAACCCAGGGCGTAGAGGACGGCGAAGATGCCGCCGAGTTCCTGGTGTCCGGAACCCGCTTCGATCGCGATCCCAAGCAACGTCGCAGCCAGCGCGATCAGGACCGCACCCCACCACGGAACACCCACGGAGGTGGCGAATCCGGAGCGCTCTTCGGCTCCGACTCCACGCTGATTTGGCACCCTTAGACCGTACCGGTTCGCCCCGTTCTCAGCCTTGCAGCGTGCACTGGCGTGGCTGAGGGCAGACGGTGCGAATTCACAGGCCGTTTCCCGGGGACATCTCACCGGCCTCCTACACTTCAGCCGGTGAGCCTGAGTCTGGGAATTGTCGGTCTACCCAACGTCGGAAAGTCGACCCTGTTCAACGCTTTGACCCGAAACAACGTGCTGGCGGCCAACTATCCGTTCGCCACCATCGAGCCCAACGAGGGTGTGGTTCCGCTGCCGGACCCGCGGCTGGCGAAACTGGCGGAGATGTTCTCCTCCGAGCGCACCCTGCCGGCACCGGTGACGTTCGTCGATATCGCTGGCATCGTCAAAGGTGCGTCTGAGGGCGCCGGACTGGGCAACAAGTTCCTGGCCAACATCCGCGAATGCGACGCCATCTGTCAGGTGGTCCGGGTCTTCGCCGACGACGATGTGGTGCACGTCGACGGGAAGGTTGATCCGCACTCGGACATCGAGATCATCGAAACCGAGCTGATCCTGGCCGATCTGCAGACCTTGGAAAAGGCGTTGCCCCGGCTGGAGAAAGAGGCTCGAAACAACAAGGAACGCAAGCCCATCCATGAGGTGGCCGTGGCGGCGCAGGCGGTTCTCAACGAGGGTACGACGCTGTTCGCCGCCGGGTCCACGGTGGATTCTGCGCTGCTGCGTGAGCTGAACCTGTTGACCACCAAGCCGTTTCTTTATGTCTTCAACGCCGATGAGTCGGTGCTGGGCGATGACGCGAAGATCGCCGAGTTGCGGGCGATGGTGGCCCCGGCCGACGCGGTCTTCCTCGACGCCAAGATCGAATCGGAACTTCAGGAGCTCGACGACGAGTCTGCCGCGGAACTGCTCGAATCCATCGGTCAGCACGAGCGCGGCCTCGATGCCCTGGCCCGAGCGGGCTTTCACACCCTGAAGTTGCAGACCTACCTGACCGCCGGTCCCAAAGAAGCCCGCGCCTGGGTGATCCACCAGGGCGACACCGCGCCGAAGGCGGCCGGGGTGATCCACTCCGATTTCGAGAAGGGCTTCATCAAGGCGGAGGTGGTCTCCTTCGAGGATCTGGTGGCGGCCGGGTCGATGTCGGCCGCCAAGGCCGCCGGCAAGGTTCGCATCGAGGGCAAGGACTACGTGATGGCCGACGGCGACGTGGTGGAGTTCCGGTTCAACGTCTGAACTGCGCCGCTCGCTACAATCAGCAAACTATTGCCCCGCTGCGCCTGATAGCCGCAGTGAAGGAGGAGCTGGAATGAGCCGGTTGTCACGAAGCCTTGTCTGCGCAGGGGTGGGCGCAGTCGCCTGCGGTGGCGTCCTCGTCGCGCAGGTGCTGGTGCCGAGCGGTTCGGCGTTCGCCGATACCTGTGTCGGGGTGGGAAATGTAGCCAGTGTCGATACCTGTGCGGATCTGACGGATGTCGTCGGTGAAATCCTGACTCCGGGGCGCCCGGACCGCGGGCCGGGTGATTGGACACCCAATATCTACACCTGCCTGGGCTGGGACGGCCGATGGGTGGAATCCAACAGCTGCACCTAGCAATTGACCACCGTGCGCGGATGCGAAACTCTGGCGAATTAGCCGGTCTGATCAGGCCGGGGCGACGAACTGCACCACCGCAGCGCTGAACGCATCGTTGTCGTCGCCGGCGGCGGTGTGCCCGGCGTCGGACAATTCGACGAACTTCGCGTGCGGAACCTTGGCGAGGAAGTCCTCGACACCCTCCGGGCTCACCACGTCGGACAGCTTTCCGCGGACCAGAAGAATCGGGATCCTCAATTCCTGGACGGCCCGTTCGAGTTCCTCGATATCGGCGAACGGATCGTCGCCCACCGAGGTCACGAACGCCGGATCCCAATGCCAGTGCCACCGGCCGTCCCGATGCCGCAGATTCTTCGTCAACCCCTCGAGGTTGCGGGGTCGCCGGCGGTGCGGAAGATAGGCGGCGATGGCCTCGGCGGCCTGTTCCAAGGTCTCGAACCCGTGCACATGGCGGGTCATGAAATCCCGGATTCGTGCGGTGCCCGCACTCTCGAAGCGGGGCACGACGTCGACGAGGACGAGTCCGCTGACCTGCTGCGGGCCGGCATTAAAGGCGGCGAGGATCCCCGTCAGTCCGCCCATGCTGGCACCGATGATCACCACCGGACGGCCGATCTGCTCGAGCACCTCTGCAATGTCGGCAGCCAGGGTGTGGACGGTGTACTGGCCGGCCGCTGCGCGATCGCTGTCGCCGTGGCCGCGGGCGTCCACAGCGATGACATGGAAGCCGCGGTCGGCCAGGATCTGGCCGGTGTTCTTCCAGGAGAACCTGTTCTGGCCGCCGCCGTGCAGCATCAGGATCGTCGTCCCGGCCGCGCCGCGGTTCCACTCGTCACCGACCAGGGTCAGCCCCTGGTAGCCGCGGAACCGCACCGTCTGCATGACTGGCTTCACAGCGGACTCCTTTCGACGGTGCGTATCGGACGTTACCGGTGCGCCTGGGTAGCCTTTCGGCCTGAGTAGGTGAAGCCGCCGCGGCGCAAAGGAGCGTGGATGGCCCAGGAGGCCGGCGAGAGGGCCGATGACGCCGACGGGGTGCCGGCGGCGGTGCTCCCGCCACGGCGGCGGTCGCCGCGCGGTGTGCGCCCCGCCCTGGCTGCTGTCCTGATTGTTCTGCTGGCCATCGCCGGGTGGCGCGACATCACGATCCGCCGCGCCGAGGATGTTCGCGAAACCATGCTGGCCGCCGCACGCGCGGGTTTGATCGCGCTGACCACCATCGACCATCAACAGGCCGACCGGGATGTGCAGCGCATCCTGGACTCCTCGACCGGCGCCTTTCGCGACGATTTCGAACAGCGCGCGGAGGGGTTCAAGGACGCCGCCCGCAAGGCGGAGTCCACGTCGGTGGGCACCGTCAATGAGGCCGCGGTGGAATCCGTCGACGGCGACGAGGGCCGGGTGCTGGTCGCGATGACCGTGATGACCTCCAACCGCGGGGTGCCCGAGCAGCAACCCAAAGCCTGGCGCACCCGGGTGACGGTCTCCCGCAGCGGCGACGGATTCAAAGTCGCTGCAGTGGAGTTCATCGCATGACGGCCGCAGGCCTGCGCACACTGGCCACGCCCGTGCTGGCTCTGCTCGCGATAGTTGCCGGAGCCTGGCTGTTCTGGGATGCCCAGGTGCGCCGCGGCGCCGAGCAGGCCGGTGCGCAGGCCCTACTCAGCGCCCGGGAGTCGATCCCGGCCATCCTCAGCTACCAGTCCGCAACCGCCGAAAAGGACCTGCCCGCCGCCGCACAGGACAGGCTGACCGGGAAGTTCCTGGCCGATTACACCCAGTTGATCACAACCGTGGTGGTACCCGAGGCCAAGCAGAAGGGCGTCTCGGCCTCGGCGCAGGTTCCGGCGGCGGCGGTGGTGTCGGCCGACAACGCACGTGCGGTCGTGTTGGCCTATGTCAATCAGAGCCTCACGGTCGGCACAGCGGCGCCCACCCAAGCCAGGTCCAGCGTGCGCGTCACCATGGACAACGTCGACGGCCGGTGGCTGATCTCCGGTTTCGATCCGATCTAGGAGGCTGCGGGGATGACAGAGCCGGGCTGGATAGATGTCAGCGCGCCGACCGTGCGACTGCGTGCCTTGACGTGGGGACCGCAGGACGCTCCGATTGCCCTGTGCCTGCACGGGTTTCCCGATACGGCGTACGGGTTCCGTCAGTTGGCTCCGTTTCTGGTGGACGCCGGCTACCGGGTGATCGCGCCGTTCATGCGCGGCTACGTGCCGTCGTCGGTGCCCTCCGATGGCGCCTATCACATGGGCGCGTTGATGGACGACGCCCTGCAGGTGCGGGCGGCGAGCAATCCGACCGACGACGACGTGGTGATCGGTCACGACTGGGGCGCGGTGGCGGCGACCGGTCTGGCCGCGATGCCCGACAGTCCGTTCCGCAAGGCGGTGGTGATGTCCGTCCCGCCGGCCGCGACACTGCGCAAGCCGACTGCAGGCCTGCTGCGACTGCTGCCGGCTCAACTGGTCCGCAGTTGGTACATCAGCTATTTCCAGCTTCCCTTCGCGCCGGAGCGCTCCGGCGCCTGGATCGTCCCGGTGTTGTGGCGCCGCTGGTCGCCGGCCTACGGGGCGGCCGAGGATCTGCGCCATGTCGACGCCGCGATCGGTGCCCCGGACCGCTGGCGTGCTGCGCTGGGCCCGTATCGGGCGACCATCCGCAATACCCGCCCGCCGGTGCGCTACGCCGAACTGCACCGCTGGTGGACCGAACCGCCGCGGCTGCCGACGCTGTATCTGCACGGCGCCGACGACGGTTGTATGACGGCGGGATTCACCCGGTACGTCGGTCCGGCGCTGCCGGCCGGCAGCGATGCGGCCGTCATCGAGCAGGCCGGGCACTTCCTGCACCTCGAGCAGCCCGCTGAAGTCGGCCGGCGGATCGCTAACTTCCTGCGCGTTTGAGCCCGGGGTGGCTGCGTGCCAGTAACGGAACCAGCAGCCGGCGCGGCGCGAGGTGATACAGCGCCGACGCGGCGCGGTTGAGCCGGCCCGGGACGATCACGGCCGTGCCCGCCTCCAGTCCGTCGATCCCGGCGCGGGCGACGTCGGCCGCTGACACCCACAGTGGTGCGGGCAGCAGCGCCTCGGCTTCAGCATCGGAGAATCCCGCCCGCTCACCGAAACCGGTGTGCACCGGGCCCGGGCACAGCGTGGCGGCCCGGACCCCGGTGCCGCGCAGTTCGGCGCGCAGCGCGTGGGTGTAGGACAACACGAATGCTTTACAGGCGCCGTACACCGCCTGGCCGGGCAGTGGGCCGAATGCGCCCACTGAGGCGACGTTGAGCACCGCACCACGACCGCGACCGACCATGCCGGGGGTGAAGCGGGTGCACAGGTCGACGACGGCGGCAACGTCCACTTCGATCACGTCGAGTTCGGCGTCCGGATCGGCGCGGTGCTGCGGACCCATCGTGGCCCAACCGGCGTTGTTCACGAGGATGTCGATATGCAGACCGAGGGCGGCGATTTGCTCCGGTAGGGCGGCGCGGTCCTCGCGGCGCGACAGATCAGCGCGGACAACCCAAGCGCGCCCGCCCAATTCAGCGGCCAAGGCGTCGAGCAGATCGGCGCGCCGGGCGGTGAGAACCACGTGATGGCCTCGGCGGTGTAGTTCACGCGCGATCTGCACGCCGATACCCGACGATGCACCGGTGACCAGAGCGGCGGGTTGCACGGGTAAATCGTAAGGGGCCGAATCGTAATGTGGCAGCCATGAGGCAGATGGCCGCGGCAGATGCGCAACTGCTGTGGCTGTCGGCGAAGGTGCCCAACGATCAGTTTCTGCTCTACGCCTTTGCCGGCGCCGCCACCGCCAGCGCGGTGGCCGACCTGGCGCAGCGCGCTCGAAGTCGTCCCGAGTTGAACCTGCGAGTGGTCGCAGATCGCCGGTGGCGATACCCCCGCTGGGTGCCGGGCGAGGTCCGCGCGGAGCAGTTCGCGGTCCACGACGGAGGCCAGTGGCAATTCTGTCTGAACTCGGTGGCTGGGCTGCCCCAACTCGATACCGCCCAGATGTGCTGGCGGATGCACGTTTTCCCGGCGGTCGAGGGGGTTCCCGGGGTGGGTGTCGGCTCGGTCGTGGTGGTGCAGATCGCCCATGCCCTCGGTGACGGCACCCGGTCGGCCGACTTGGCGGCGGTGCTCCTCGGGGGGCGCCGGGTGCTGCGGCCGGTGCTGGCGCCGGATCGTGGTCTGCTGCCGTGGCGGGCGATAACGGCCGCCCGCGCGCATCGGCGTCTGGTCGCCGACACCGAGGCAGGTCGGCTACCGCCCCCGACCGGAACCCGGCCGGTGTGCAGCGTCAACGCCGGTGGCGGCCCGGCGCAACTGCGGACCCTCGTCGTCGGCCGGGATCGGCTGCGCCGGCCGACGGTGACGGTCGGTGCCCTGGTTGCTGTCGCCGAGGCACTGGGCGGCTACCTCGGGGAGCGCGGCGAGGACGTCAGTCAGCTCGCGGCGGAGGTGCCAATGGCAGCCCCATTGCAGCAGGTTACCAAGGCGCACAACAACTTCCGTAACGTCGGTGTCGGTCTCCACCCGCAGCTCGACGGGGCGGACCGCGCCCGGCGGATCGCCGCTGACCTGGACGCCCACCGTCGGCGCGGTGAGCATCCGGCCGCTGCCGCCGCTGCGGCGGCCTTCGCGGCGACACCCGCCGCGCTGCTGCGTTGGGGGACAGGGCGGTTCGACCCGAATGTGCATTCGCCGCGCGTCGGCGGCCACACGGTGGTCTCCAGCGTCAATCGCGGCCCCGCCGATCTGAGCTTCGCCGGCCACCGAGTGGTGCTGACCGCGGGATTCCCAGCGCTCTCGCCGATGATGGGCCTGACCCACGGGGTGCACGGCATCGGCGGTGCCGTCGCCGTCAGCGTGCACGCCGCCGCGGCCGTCGACATCGACGACTACCTCGACCGGTTAGCGCACGCCCTGGGGGGCCCACCCTGACCCCACACCCCCGCGAGCAGACGCAAAGTCGCACATTTTTCGGCCCAAACGTG
>NZ_JBILVF010000058.1:0-18998 GCF_044370595.1 Mycobacterium sp. | reverse complement strand
AGTAGCGGACGTCGCGACGGGCCCTGTCCAATTCCGGCCCGACGGCCTCCACCTCCCCGCGCCGGACTAGGTAACCCTGCGCCGCCAACTCGTCGGCCCGGTCTGCTTTGCACGCGAACAGGTTGAGCAGATAACCATCAGGGGGCTCGCCAGGGGCGAATGGAGCCAGCACGTCAAGGCCGGGAACCAACCGGTAGGACTGGTAACCCACCCGACTGAAGCGCTCAACCAGTTCGGTTTGCCACTGGTCGCCCACCTTGATCTCGTACAGGACCAGAGGGGCGAGTTCCCGGAAGAACCTCGAACCACCATCCACGATGCGAGTTTCCTCGCCCTCCGCATCGATCTTCAGCAACCTGATATCGCGCCATCCGTACTGGTCCATACACTCGTCCAGGGTGGTGAGACCAACCATCTCGAAGCTTCCTGATGGCACACCGTCACGCGCAAGCGAATTCAGTTCCGAGTTGGCATTGAGAGCCAGACGCGCCTTTCCCGGGGCGCTGGACACTGCCCGTTGGTCGACTACGAGTTGCGCAAATCCGTTTGCCCTGACGGACTCGACCAGCAGGCCGGCGGTACTGGATGCCGGCTCGAAAGCCCAGACGCGTCCACCGGGGCCGACCGCCCGCGCCAGCGACAGGGCGTACACCCCGTAATTGGCCCCGATGTCGATCAGCTGATCGCCGGGCAGCAGCAGTCGACGCAGGAAACCGATCTCGTCCTCGAACCAATCGGCCTGCTCCCGCAACACATACGGCGTGATCAAGTCGACCGAATTGGGTACCACGATTGCGGTGCCATCGGTCATGGACAGCGTCGTGGTGCTGTTCAAAGTGTCTCCCTGTAGTCGCCGCGGAACGCCCAAGGCTCTGAATCAGCCCACACAGTTCAGGGTGATGGAGCCTATGGCCCCGGTTGCGGCTCCTTCTCAGTTACCTGCGCGGCGGCGGTTGCCGGCTGGCTGGCCGACGGGGTCGCCGCCGCTGAGGCTTTCGACTGCGCGGCGGCCGTGCAGTCGAGGTCGAGCAGCACCTCGTTGCCGCCGGTTGTCCCGCTCGATCCCTGCACGGGGAGGGTCTTGGAGCCGGTGACGATGCACTGGGCTGTCGGCACTTGGTCGCCGACTACCGTCCCGACCTTGCTCGTCATGCCGGTCTTAGTGATCGTCTCCCGGGCCTGGGTGTAGGTCTGACCGTTGTACTGGCTGTCGGCCGAAGCGCCCCCTGCACTCCCAAACGCACCGAGTGTCGCCGCGGCGATCACCGCGAGTACACCGCAACCCACGCCTGTTGGCACGTGTGCTGACCTCCTCGTCGAGCCGATTCCCGGCAGTCTGTCGCACCGCCTTGCCCCGACGTTACGCCGGACACGGCAGTCGGCTATAGGGTTTACACCATGCCGCTGACCGGAGAATACGAGCCGAGCACCTCTGACTGGGCCCGCGAGAACGCCGAGTTGTACATGGCGTCCGGCGGCACCGAAGGCACCGACCTCAAGGGCAAGCCCGTCGTACTTCTCACCACAATCGGCGCCAAAACCGGCAAGTTACGCAAGACCCCGTTGATGCGGGTTGAGCACAACGGTGAGTACGCCGTGGTCGCCTCCCTCGGCGGGGCGCCCAAGCACCCGGTGTGGTACTACAACATCACCAAATATCCCCGGGTGGAACTGCAGGACGGCACCGAGTCGGCCGACTACGAAGCCCGTGAGGTATTCGGCGATGAGAAGGCCACCTGGTGGCGGCGCGCGGTGGAGGTCTGGCCCGACTACGCCGACTACCAGCAGAAAACCGATCGGGAGATCCCCTTGTTCGTGCTCACCCCGATTCACTGATTTCCCCCGCCCGGTGGCACCATTAACCGGTGTCCGCCGAGTTGAGCCAGAGTCGCGTGGCCCCGCCACTGAGCGCCGCCGACATTGATGAGGCTGCCCGGCGCATCGCCGACGTCGTCACGCGCACCCCGCTTGAGTACAGCGACCGGCTTTCGGCGATCACCGGCGCTGAGGTCTACCTCAAGCGTGAGGATCTGCAGAGTGTGCGCTCCTACAAGCTGCGCGGCGCCTACAACCTGCTCATGCAACTGACCGATGACGAGCTTCGCGCCGGAGTGGTCTGTTCGTCGGCGGGCAATCACGCCCAGGGTTTCGCGTTGGCCTGCCGACATATGCGCGTTCACGGTCGGGTCTATGTGCCGGCGAAAACTCCCCGGCAGAAGCGCGATCGGATCAGTTACCACGGCGGTGACTTCATCGAGTTGATCGTGGGCGGCGCCGGCTACGACGAGGCCGCCGGCGCTGCCCTCGACGATGTCGCACGCACCGGGGCAACCCTGGTGCCGCCGTACGACGACCCACGCACCATGGCCGGACAGGGCACCATCGCAGTGGAGGTCCTCGACCAACTCGAAGCCGAACCCGACCTGGTGATCGTGGGGGTCGGAGGCGGCGGCTGCATTGCGGGAATCACCACCTATCTGGCTGAGCGGACGTCGACCACCGCGGTGCTGGGCGTCGAGCCGGCCGGTGCGGCGTCGATGATCGCGGCGCTGTCCGCGGGCGGCCCGGTGACCTTGGATGTCGTCGACCAGTTCGTCGATGGAGCAGCGGTCAAGCGGGCCGGCACACTGACCTACCAGGCGCTGGCCGCGGCCGGGGACATGGTGTCGGTCACCACCGTTGACGAGGGCGCGGTGTGCACCGCGATGCTCGACCTCTACCAGAACGAAGGCATCATCGCCGAACCCGCCGGCGCGCTGTCGGTGGCAGCCTTGCTGGAAGCCGACGTTGTGCCGGGATCGACTGTGGTGTGCCTGATCTCGGGCGGCAATAACGACGTCTCCCGCTACGGCGAAGTACTCGAACGGTCTCTGGTGCACAAGGGTCTCAAGCACTATTTCCTGGTCGATTTTCCGCAGGAGCCCGGGGCGCTACGCCGCTTCCTCGACGAGGTCCTCGGTCCGGGCGACGACATCACGCTCTTCGAGTACGTCAAACGCAACAACCGGGACACCGGTGAGGCGCTGGTCGGTATCGAACTCGGTTCGGCGGCCGGCTACGACGGGCTGCGGGCCCGGATGGCCGCCTCGGGGATCGGTGTCGAAGCCCTCGAACCGGGATCACCGGCCTACCGGTACCTGACCTGAGTCCGGCAGCCCCAATCCCGGGTTCACAGCTGAAGGATCGCCGCATCATTGGCCCGGAAGATCGGCTCCAGTGGGACGCCGGCGCGCGCGGCCGCATCGGTGAGAACGGCAGCCCAGCGCCGATCACCGGCGGACACCGGGTCGCGCCCCGGTCGGGTGAGCAGCAGTGCCACCGAGGTCCCAGCCTCGAAGTCCCCATCAAGGAGAACCGCCAAGCCGACCAAGAGGCTGTCGGTGATGTCCCGATGCGGGCAGGCGCCGACGGCCACCTGACTGAGGACCTTGTTCATGCGTCGATCGGGGCCGACGAAGCCGACCCACAGCAGCCGCTCGCCGAATCCCAACGGCCCCATCAGCGCCCGCCAGCGCTGCAGCATATCGTCGGCGCAATGCACCGGGTCGGTCGCGGTGTCGATCGAAGGTAACGGTGTCATGGGCCCGATGGTGGCTGATCCGGAGCCCGGGCGGTTACCTCAATCCACAGCCGTGCGCAGCACCGCCGACGAATGCGCCGACCGCTAGGCGATCTTTTTCAGCACCAGAACCGAGCGGCCCTCGACCGTGATGGCTGTCCCGGCGGGTACATGGCGCTCGATGGACTCCCACGGGTCGAAGGTGTCGATCACGGTTTTCCACAGCCTGGCGTAGGGGCCATCAGGAATGGTGAACTCCACCGCGTAGGCGTGGGCGTTGAAGCACAGCAGAAACGAGTCGTCGACGATACGTTCGCCGCGCGCATCAGGTTCCCTCAGTGCCTCGCCGTTGAGCCCGACAGCCACCGACTTGATACCGGAGTGCCAGTCGTCGGAGCTCATTTCCACGCCGTCTCGGGTCAGCCAGTAGATGTCGCGCATTTGATGACCGTGGTGCGAGGGCCGACCGTCGAAGAAGCGGCGCCGGCGGAATACCGGGTGGGCCTTGCGCAGGGCGGTCACCCTGCGGGTGAACTCGAGCATGTCGGCGTACTCATCGGCACCCGCCCAGTCGATCCAGGTGATCTCGTTGTCCTGGCAGTAGCCGTTGTTATTGCCACGCTGGGTGCGGCCGACCTCGTCGCCGTGGCTGATCATCGGCGTGCCCTGCGACACCATCAGCGTGACCATGATGTTGCGCATCTGTCGGTGCCGCAAAGCGATGATCTCCGGATCCTCGGTTGGTCCCTCCACCCCACAGTTCCAGGACCGGTTGTGGTTCTCCCCGTCGCGGTTGTGCTCGCCGTTGGCGTCGTTGTGTTTCTCGTTGTAGGACACCAGATCCGCGAGAGTGAATCCGTCGTGACAGGTGACGAAGTTGATACTGGCGATCGGCCGCCGACCGGTGACCTCGTAGAGATCCGACGACCCGGTCAGCCGGGAGGCGAATTCGCCCAGTGCCGCCGGTTCGCCGCGCCAGTAGTCCCGGACGGTGTCGCGGTATTTGCCGTTCCACTCGGTCCACAGCCCGGGGAAGTTGCCCACCTGGTAGCCGCCTTCGCCGATGTCCCACGGTTCAGCAATGAGTTTCACCTGGCTGATGACCGGATCCTGCTGGATGATGTCGAAGAACGCCGAAAGTCGGTCGACTTCGTAGAACTCCCGGGCCAGCGTGGAGGCCAAGTCGAAGCGGAACCCGTCGACGTGCATGTCGAGCACCCAGTACCGCAGCGAATCCATGATGAGTTGCAGCGTGTGCGGGTGGCGGACGTTGAGGCTGTTGCCGGTTCCGGTGAAGTCCTTGTAGAGCGCCGGATCGGAGTCGAGCAGTCGATAGTAGGCAGCGTTGTCGATGCCGCGGAAGTTCACAGTCGGGCCGAGGTGGTCGCTCTCGGCGGTGTGGTTGTAGACCACGTCGAGGATCACTTCGATGCCGGCGTCGTGGAACGCCCGCACCATCGACTTGAACTCGCCTACCGCGCCTGCGGCGTGCTGGTTGAACGCGTACTCGGCGTGCGGAGCGAAAAATCCGAATGTGTTGTAGCCCCAATAGTTTCGCAACCCGAGGTCAAGCAACCGCTTGTCATTCATGAACTGATGCACGGGCATGAGTTCGATCGCTGTGACGTTGAGCGACTTGAGGTGGTCGACCACCGCCGGATGCGCCAACCCGGCGTAGGTGCCGCGCAGTTCTTCCGGTACCCCCGGGTGGGTCTGGGTCATACCCTTGACGTGTGTCTCGTAGATGATCGTCTCGTGGTAGGGCGTGCGGGGTGGGTGATCTGAACCCCATTCGAAGAACGGGTTGATCACGACACTGGTCATGGTGTGCCCCAGCGAGTCGACTCGCGGCGGTTCGTCGCCCCCGGCCAGGTCGTAGGAGTACAGGGCCTGGGTGAAGTCGAAGTTTCCCTCGAAGGATTTGCCGTACGGGTCGAGCAGCAACTTGCTGGGGTCACAACGCAGTCCGACGGCCGGATCCCACGGCCCGTGCACCCGGAAGCCGTACCGCTGGCCCGGCGCGGCGGTCGGCAGGTAGGCGTGCCAGACGAAGCCGTCGACCTCATCGAGGTTGATACGCGTTTCCACGCTGCGGTCGTCGATAAGGCACAACTCCACCCTCTCGGCGACCTCGGAGAAGACCGAGAAGTTGGTGCCGGCCCCGTCGTAGGTCGCACCGAGGGGATACGGGGTTCCAGGCCACACGGCCCGGTGAGCTTCGCGCGGCGGCATGATCAGACCCTATCGGCGACGACCGTCCCGCGTGGGCTGGAACAAAGCCGAATCTGTCTCCTCACCACCAACCGGTGGCTTCACCGATCTGCCGGCCCAGTTCGGGGGTCATGGTGCGCATGTAAGACGCCGACAGGTGATGGGCATCGTGGTAGACGAGCACATTGCCCTCGATGGCCCGGCAGATGTCCTCCCGGCAGACCGCGTCGCTCATATCCAGTGCCTTAAGCATCGGGAACCGGCCGACGAAATCCAACGTCGGGTTGCGATCCGAGAGCACCTTGGAACGCTTGATCCCGCACGACACCGCATCACCGCCCTCAGCCAGGCAATCCGCGGGTATGAACGGTTCCCCGTTACGAGTCAGCCACGGAGTGTCCCGCACACCCAGAATCGGAATTCCATTCTCCGAGAGTTCCTTCCAGATCCCGATGTAGGTTCCCGGCATGGTGTCGCCGGGTTTGGTGTTCCACGGCCGGGTCGAGGTGGTGAACACGTAATCGGGGCGATCTGTGATCAGCTTGCCCATCACCCGCTCGTTCCACTGCCGGCAATTCGGGTAGGGGCGGTTGTCGCCCATCACCACAGGCCGCGGTTCGGTGGTCAGCGGGCAACCCATCTTCAGGTAGGTGACGACCTTGAAGTTGTGCTCCTTGCCGAGGATGTCCAACGCGGTGATCCAGTGCTCGGCATGCGAACCGCCCGCGAGGGCGATCGTCCGATCGGCCGTCAGATCCCCGTAGGTGCAGTTGATGATGCCGACATTGCCGAAATCACTGATACATCCGTCGCTGGTGGACGGCGGAACGTCGTCGGCAGCTTCCAACACGGTGGGGCGGAACGGGAGGTCCGGAACTTTGGTGTCGTTGATAAGCGCCCGCGCGCCGGGATATCCGTCCGGCGCCAGCGCAGCCAATTCCTTGCCGTCGGCCCGCTGGTCGGCCATCCGTTCGCGCCAGGTGAAGGAGGTGACGGTCAGGGTCACCGCGAGCAGGGCCACCGCAGTGCCGCCGATAAGGGTCGGCCGGCCCAGCCGCGCCAGCAACGACGTATCGGCGGTCGCGGTCTGGGGATAGCGCAGTGGCTCCTCGACGAACCGCATCGTCAGGTAGGCCAACAGCCCGGACACCAGCAGGATCACCAGACCGTCGGTGAACGTGGCGCGCGTTTCGCCGGTGTAAGCCAGCCAGAAGATGAGCAGCGGCCAGTGCCACAGATACAACGCGTAGGCCATCGCGCCAAGCCTGACCAGCGGCCGGCTGGCCAGCAGCCGGTTGGGCAGCGGGAGCCGTCCGGCCGTGGACGGCCGAGCCGTCCGATTGGCGCCCGCCAGGATGAGCAGCATCGTGGCACCGACCGGCACCAAGGCCCAGGCACCCGGAAATTCGTGCACCCCGTCGATCAGCACCCCGCACAGCAGAATCGTCGTCAGCCCGAGGGCGGCCAGCAGGGTGCGCACGCGCATCGGCCAGTCGACGAACGGCAGGAACGCCCCGATGAGTACCCCGATCAGCAGTTCCCAGGCGCGGGCGAAGCTGTTGTAGTAGGCGGTGATCTGGTCGGACTGGTGGGCGACGATCGCGTAGACGAACGACGCCACGGTCAGACCGCCGAGCAGAACGACAAACACCGCACGCAGCCGCCGCGGACCCAGCGGTCGCCGCAGCAGCGCAGCGACGACCAGGACCAGCAGCAGGAAGGCGAGGTAGAACTGGCCCTGCACCGACATCGACCAGATGTGCTGCAGGGGGGACACCGCCTCGCCGGCGCGCCGGTAGTCAGCGGCCGTCGCGGCCAACTCCCAGTTCTGGTAGTAGCCGAGGCTGGCCAGGGTCTGGTCGGCGAACGTCTCCCACCGGGTCTGCGGTTGCACCAGCACGGTCAGCACTCCGGCCGCTGCGAGCACCACGATCAGCGCCGGCAGCAGCCGCCGCGCCAACCGCTTGACATGCGGCCACGGCGATAGCGATGAGCCCGGGGTTAGCACATGGCGCAACAGGGAACTGCCGAAGAAGAAGCCGGACAATGCCAGGAAGACGTCGACGCCGCCGGACACCCGGCCGAACCACACGTGGAAGATCGCCACGAGGGCAATCGCCACTCCGCGCAACCCATCCAGATCGTGGCGATACAGAACCGACCGACGCGGCGCCGGAGCCGGGTCGGTCGGGCACGAAGCAGTAGGCCCCGGTGCGGTGGTCTCCGACGGCCGGGTCAAAGTGGGGGTGGCCATGGTTGCCGCTCAATCTATCAATTCGGCCGACCACTTCCGTGCCGGCGGAGATCTTCCCACCGCGCTGCCGACGTTAGGCTTGCCGATGTGTCGGCGTTGACTCCGCAGCAGATCAGCGCCATCGATGCCGCGCACGTCTGGCATCCGTACAGCACGATCCGCGGCCCGGGCTCTGTTGCCGACTTGGGGGGCGGCTCCGGGGTCTTCCCGCCGGTCGTCGCGGTGGGCGCCAAAGGAGCCTGGCTGACCGTGGTCCGGGACGGATCCGAGATCCGCGTGCTCGACGCGATGGCCTCCTGGTGGACGGCCCTGCACGGTCACGGCCATCCGGTTCTGGACGCCGCGATCACCCGGCAACTGCAGACGATGAACCACGTGATGTTCGGCGGACTGACCCACGAACCCGCCGCCCGACTGGCCCAACTACTGGTGGACATCACCCCTGTCGGCCTGGATACGGTGTTCTTCTCCGACTCCGGTTCGGTCGCCGTCGAGGTGGCGGCGAAGATGGCTCTGCAGTATTGGCGCAGCACCGGACAGTTCGGCAAACGCCGACTGATGACCTGGCGCGGCGGCTATCACGGAGACACCTTCACGCCGATGAGCGTCTGCGACCCCGATGGCGGCATGCACACCCTGTGGCGCGACGTTCTGGCCGAACAGGTCTTCGCGCCGGCGGTGCCCACCGAGTATGACCCCGGATATGTTCACGCGTTCGAGGCTCAATTGTCCTCGTGTGCTGATCAACTCGCGGCGGTGATCGTCGAACCGGTGGTTCAGGGCGCGGGCGGGATGCGCTTCCACGACCCGCGCTATCTGGCCGATCTGCGGGCCATCTGCGACCGCCACGGGGTGTTGTTGATCTTTGACGAGATCGCCACCGGATTCGGCCGAACCGGCGAACTGTTCGCCGCCGATCACGCGGGGATCAGCCCGGACATCATGTGCGTGGGCAAAGCATTGACCGGCGGCTACATCACATTGGCGGCGACCCTGTGCACCCGGGGCATCGCCGAGACCATCAGCACCGGGCAGGCCGGGGCGCTGATGCACGGCCCTACCTTCATGGCCAACCCGCTGGCCTGTGCTGTGGCGGTGGCCTCGGTGGAACTGCTGCTCGACCAGGACTGGCGGGCCCGCGTCGGGGCGATCGGATCCGGTCTGGCCGACGGACTCGAACCGGCCCGGGCCGTGCCGCAGGTCGCTGACGTCCGGGTATTCGGGGCGATCGGGGTGATCGAAACCGTCCGGCCCGTCGACCTCGCCGCGGCCACCCCGGTGGCACTGGACCACGGCGTCTGGCTACGCCCGTTCCGCAACCTCATCTACGCGATGCCGCCGTTCATATGCACCGACGCCGAGGTCGAACAGATCACCTCAGCGATGGTCGCGGTCGCTCGCGCCGTCGGGTAGTGGCGGCCGACGAGCGCGTCCTAGGGTAGAGGTGTAATGACGGGTACCGAGATTTCGCCGCTGGCCTGGCTGGACGACGCGCAACAGCAACGCCGGCAGGCCGGGCTGCGCCGGGCATTGCGGCCACGGCCGGCAGTCGGTTGCGAGGTTGACCTGGCCTCCAACGATTACCTGGGTCTGGCGCAGCACCCGGAGGTGATCGACGCCGGGGTGCGCGCCCTGCGCACCTGGGGCGCCGGGTCGACCGGATCGCGGCTGGTCACCGGAAACACCGAATTGCACGAAGAGTTCGAGCAGTCGCTGGCCGACTTCGTCGGTGCGCCGGCGGGACTGGTGTTCTCCTCCGGCTACACAGCCAATCTCTCTGCGCTGGTGAGTCTTTCGGGTCCCGGTTCACTTGTTGTGTCCGACGCAGCCGCCCACGCCTCCCTGGTG
Organism: Mycobacterium sp.; assembly: GCF_044370595.1. Classification (GTDB taxonomy): domain Bacteria; phylum Actinomycetota; class Actinomycetes; order Mycobacteriales; family Mycobacteriaceae; genus Mycobacterium. The sequence goes on along the minus strand of NZ_JBILVF010000058.1, from coordinate 9,126 downwards.
GACGGGTGCCGGTTGTCGCGGGCACGGGTGGTGGTGACCCCCCATCTCGATGTCGACGCCGTCGAGGCCGCACTGGCCGGGCGGGACGAGGAACGCGCCGTCGTTGTCACCGACTCGGTCTTCAGCACCGACGGAGCCCTGGCCCCGGTGCAGCAGCTGTACGACCTGTGTCGTACCCACCGGGCAGTCCTGCTGGTCGACGAGGCCCACGGACTCGGAGTGCGGGGTAGCGGCGGCCGCGGGTTAGTGCATGAAACGGGACTGGCCGGCGCACCCGAGGTGGTGATGACGACCACCCTGTCCAAAGCGCTGGGCAGCCAGGGCGGCGCGGTGCTCAGCTCGCCGGCACTGCGCGACCACCTGATCAACACGGCCCGTCCGTTCATCTTCGACACCGGACTGGCACCGGCCTGCGTCGGTGCCGCGCAGGGGGCGTTGCGGGTCCTGGCCGATGAGCCGTGGCGGGCGCAGGCCGCCCTCGATCATGCCGGCTTCCTCGCCCGAGTGTGCGCGGTCGACGCCCGGCCGCAGTCCGCGGTGGTGTCGGTGATCCTCGGCGACCCGGACAGTGCGGTCGCAGCGGCGGCGGCCTGTCTGGAAGCCGGTGTGCGGGTGGGCTGTTTCCGCCCCCCGACGGTTGAAGTGGGGACGTCACGGTTGCGGCTGACGGCCCGGGCTTCGCTGACCGGCGAGGAACTCGACCTGGCCGGCCAGGTGCTGACTGCGGTGCTTGTCGGCCGGTGAGCATTCTCATCGTCACCGGCACCGGCACCGGGGTGGGCAAGACGATCGCCACCGCCGCGCTGGCCAGTTTCGCACTGGGCAGCGGTATCCCGGTGGCGGTGTGTAAACCGGTCCAGACCGGCGCGCCAGACGACGATCTCGCCGAAGTGGCTCGGCTGGCCGGGGTGCGCACGCTGGTCTCGGTGGCCCGCTATCCCGAGCCGCTGGCCCCGGCGGCGGCCGCGGAGCGCTCCGGCCGGTCGCTACCGTCGGCGCAGGAGATTCTGGCGGCGATCCGGGCTGTCGATGAACCCGGTCGGCTGACGCTGGTGGAGGGGGCTGGCGGTCTGCTGGTGGAACTGGCGGCCGGCGGAGTGACCCTTCGCCACATCGCCGCGGAGTTGGCGGCGCCGGTGTTGGTGGTCTGCGCCCCGGGCCTGGGCACTCTCAACCACACGGCCCTGACAGTGGAAGCACTCGCCGGCCACAGCGTGTCCTGTGCCGGCCTGGTGATCGGCAGTTGGCCTTCCGATCCGGGTGCCGCCGAAACCTACAACCGCGACGCTCTAGCACGGCTGGCTCCGGTCCGGGCGGTGCTGCCGGGTGGAGCCGGGGCACTCCCACCCGTGGAGTTCGCCGAGATGAGCCGCCAGGCGTTTGATGCCCGCTGGGTGGCAGGTCTGCCCTGAGTTGGCGTGTGCCTGCCCTACATCGACGGGGAGCCGCTCGCCCACTGCCGGCATGGCCAGTGGACTCCGCACGCCACTCTCGGGCGGCGGTTCGTCGAACAGATCGGTACCGCGATCGCCGTCACCAGCGGCGGCCGCACCGAACTGGCCGCCGAGGCGACCGGACTGCGTCGATGGGACTCCGACCAGCGGGTCGACCATCTGCTGGTGGGGTGAGCCGGTGCACTAACCTGTGCTGCGTGACCCAGGCAGCCGGCCCGACTAGCTCAGACATCCTCGCCCAGGCCCGCGAACAGGTTTTGCAGCGCGGCGAAGGACTGTCCCGCGAGCAGGTGCTGGCGGTCCTGCGACTGCCTGACGACCGGCTCGAGGAACTGCTGGCACTGGCACATGAGGTCCGGATGCGCTGGTGCGGACCCGAGGTCGAAGTCGAAGGCATCATCAGTCTCAAAACCGGTGGCTGCCCCGAGGATTGCCATTTCTGTGCACAGTCGGGGCTGTTCGCCTCGCCCGTCCGCAGCGCCTGGCTGGACGTCCCCAGTCTGGTTGAGGCCGCCAAGCAGACCGCCAAGACCGGCGCCACCGAGTTCTGCATCGTTGCCGCCGTCCGTGGCCCCGACGAGCGGCTGCTGGCACAGGTGGCCGCGGGCATCGAAGCCATCCGCAACGAGGTCGAGATCCACATCGCCTGCTCGCTGGGCATGCTCACCCAGGAGCAGGTGGACCGACTCGCCGCGATGGGCGTGCACCGCTACAACCACAACCTGGAGACTGCGCGGTCGTTCTTTCCCCACGTGGTGACCACTCACACCTGGGAAGAACGCTGGGAAACCTTGCAGATGGTTCGTGAGGCAGGCATGGAGGTGTGCTGCGGGGGAATTCTCGGAATGGGCGAAACCCTTGAGCAGCGTGCCGATTTCGCCGCCGAACTCGCCGAGTTGAACCCGCACGAGGTGCCGCTGAACTTCCTCAATCCCAGGCCGGGCACGCCGTTCGGCGATCTGGAGGTCATGCCCGCTGCCGAGGCGCTCAAAGCGGTCGCGGCATTCCGCCTGGCGCTGCCGCAGACGATGTTGCGGTTCGCCGGCGGCCGCGAGATCACCCTCGGTGATCTCGGTGCAAAACAAGGCATTCTGGGCGGGATCAACGCCGTCATCGTCGGCAACTATCTGACCACGCTGGGTCGGCCCGCCGAGGCGGACCTGGAACTGCTCGAGGATCTGCAGATGCCGATCAAGGCCCTCAACGCCAGCCTATAAATGATGACCGATCAGCTGCCGGCGCCGGTTGGTGCTGGCGTGTACAACGTCTACACCGGCGAACTGCACGGTGAGACCGAACCGGTCACCGCGCAACTCGGCCTGGAGCCGCCACGGTTCTGCGCGGCGTGCGGCCGGAGGATGGTGGTGCAGGTACGCCCGGACGGATGGTGGGCGCAGTGTTCACGCCATGGCCGCGTCGACTCGGCCGACCTGGACGCCCGACGATGACCGTCCCGTCACGGCGGTCGCGCGGCGTCGCCGCACTGAGCGTCGTTGCCGGGCTTATCTTGTCCGGTGCCGCACTGGGCGCTGCGTGGGCCTCGATCGCGCCACCGATCCACACCATCACCGGGCTGACCAAGTCCGGTGAGCGGGTGGACGCCTTCCTCGGCAAGGAAGCCGACAACCAGTTCGTCGCGGTAGCGATCCTGATCGGCTTGCTGGCCACGCTGGCGATCGTCTCGGCGGTGCTGGTGTGGCAGTGGCGCGCCCATCGTGGACCGGTGCTGGCCTTCGCGCTGTGGGCCGGCCAGCTGGGTGCGGCCGCGGCCGCCGCCGGTGCCGGTGCGTGGCTGGCGCACCGGCGTTATGGCACCCCGGATCGTGCAGGGGCGTCGCTGACTCCGGAGAGCCGGGTGGCCTACTTCACCGAGGCGCCGCCGGTTTTTCCGGGACACCACCCGTTGCAGATTGCGGTGACCCTGCTGCTGCCGGCGGCGTTGGCAGCACTGGTCTATGCGCTCATGACGGTGGCCACCCCGCGCGACGATCTGGGTGCCTGGCCGCCACAGAACCGTCAGGCACCGCCGATGGACCTGCACCCTTGGCCGGGCGCCCCTCTTAGAGCGGACGGAACGGAACCCGTCCGCCGGTTATGACCCGGGCCACGATGCGGCTCAGCCGCACCATGCCCGGATAGGTGATCGGATTGAACAGCGTCGGCCACGTGGTCCGGATGATGTGGGCGTCCAACGGCCGGTCGTTGAATCGGTCGGTGAGCCAGCGCAGCGTCATGGGCGCCGACATCGGGTGCAGCAGCATGTGCTCGCTGAACAAGTCCCGGTGGTAGGTAACCCGCGCACCACCCTCGGCGTAGAGGTGCGCCAGTTCGTCGATGTCGTCGACGTTGATCACCGAGTCGTGAACGGCCTGGACGATTAACACCGGGGGAGTCGGCGCGGTACCGCCCAGTCGGATGTCGTCGAAGACATGCCGAACTTCCGGCATGGCCAACACATCCTCGAGTGGGGGGTGCACCCACCGGTCCATATCGTGTCGGAAGTGCCGGATCAGGGCGGCGCCGGTGCTCAGGTCCTCCAGGCGGTCCAGAAATCCCAATCCGGATTCGGTGGCGTTCTCCTCGATCACCCGGTTCAAGTCGGGATAGGCCTTGCGCAGCGCCGCCACCACCAGAGCCGGTAGTGCCGCGAACCTGGTGCCGTTGAGCCGGCGGAAGGTATTGCCGAGGTTGCCCACCGGCGAGCCGAGCACGGCGCCAACGATATTCAGTTCCGGGGCATAGGCGTCGTACACCTCGGCGGCCCACGCGCTGGCCAGACCACCCCCGGAGTAGCCCCACAATCCGACCTTGCTGTCCGAGGCCAGTCCGAACCGCTCGAAGTTCAACGTAGCGCGCAGTCCGTCCAGCACCCGGTAGCCCGGCTCGAGCGGAGTGCCCCACATCCCGTGGGGGCCCTCATGGTCTGGGACGGAGACCACCCAGCCCTCGGCGAGCGCTGCGGCCATCAGGAGAAACTCAAACTGGGCCAGCGACCCCACCGCCTTGGCGCGTCTGCGCAGCGCGTAGGACGGGAAGCAGCGGGAGGAGACGGCGTCGATCGCGCACTGGTAGGACACCACGTGCCGGGGATGGTGGTGGGTATGACCGGCCGGAACCAGCACCGTGGTGACGGTGGCTTCGGGTTGGCCGTGCCGGTCGGTGGTGCGGTAGAGCAACTGGGTGGCCCGAACCCGCTGCGGGATAAGGGAGAGGAAGCCCAACTCAACGTCCCGGGACCGCAGCACGGTGCCGGGCGCAGCGTGCTGGAAGCCCGACGGCGGGGTAAAGAAGGGGTCCCGCGAGGGGAGGACGGGCCGGTGGCCGCGCTCAAGCTCCTCATGCGGCGCCCGACCGATCCATTCGGGGCGCAGCGCCCCGTCCGCGGTTGTCATTGCGCTATTTCTACCTTAAGAGGGCTCTAAGAATCCAGTCGGCGTCCCGGGTGGCTTCAGCGCGGCGAACTCGTCGGTGACCCTCAGGCGGGAATCGGTGAAGCGGTACAACGCCGCCGGGCGTCCGCCACTGCGGCCGGGGTGGGCGGTGGTGCCGGTGCGGGTGATCACACCGCGACGGGCGAGGACCCGTTGCAGGTTGGTGGCGTCGACCTGGTAGCCGAGCGCTGCGCCGTAGATGTCACGCAGTGTCGACAGAGCGAATTGCTCTGGCGCCAGGGCGAATCCGATGTTGGTGTAGGACAGCTTGGCGGCCAGCCGGGAATGGGCGTAGGCCAGCATGGGCCCGTGGTCGAAGGCCATCTGCGGCAGGCTGCGTACCGGATGCCAGCGGGTGTCCGGGGGCAGGGCGGGCGTGGCGGGGGAGGGCACCAGGCCAAGGAATGCCGAGGCGATCACCCGCCCGCCGGGCACCCGCTGCGGTTCGGAGAAGACCGCGAGCTGTTCCAGGTGGGTCACCTCGCGCAAATCGACCTTCTCGGCGAGTTGGCGGCGCACCGAACTGCTGAGATCCTCGTCGTCGCGGACCTGGCCACCGGGCAGTGACCATTTGCCCGACTCCGGCTCCTGAGCTCGCTGCCACAACAGCACGCTGAGGTCGGGTTTGCCAGATGTGAGGCCGCGGACCTGGAATACAACGGCGAGCGCCTCGTGTTGAGTGTTAACATGAGGCATGTTTTCGATTGTAGATCGAAAACTTCGAACCCAGACAGGAGTCGTGCCATGACGGTTGTCACTCCGACGGAGGTGGGCACCCTTGCCGACCGCATCACCGACGGTCCGGGCGGCTATACCGGCGTCGAGGCCGATGAGCGGTGGGCCGCGGAGGTCCGCCGACTGGCCACCCTGCGCAATGCGACGATCCTGGCGCACAACTACCAACTGCCGGCGATCCAGGATGTCGCCGACCACGTCGGGGACTCCCTGGCGCTGTCCCGCATCGCCGCCGAGGCGCCCGAGGACACCATCGTGTTCTGCGGCGTGCACTTCATGGCCGAGACCGCCAAGATCCTCAGCCCTGAGAAGACTGTGCTCATTCCGGATCAGCGGGCCGGCTGCTCGTTGGCCGACTCCATCACCGCCGAGGAACTCCAGGCCTGGAAAGACGATTTCCCCGGCGCTGTCGTCGTCTCCTATGTCAACACCACCGCAGCGGTGAAGGCTCTGACCGACATCTGCTGCACCTCGTCTAATGCCGTGGAGGTGGTGGAGTCGATTCCCGCCGACCGTGAGGTGCTGTTCTGCCCGGATCAGTTCCTCGGCGCCCATGTGAAACGGATGACTGGCCGCAAAAACCTGCACATCTGGGCCGGCGAATGTCATGTGCACGCCGGGATCAACGGCGATGAACTCACCGCCCAGGCTCGCAGCCACCCGGATGCCGAACTATACGTCCACCCCGAATGCGGTTGTGCCACGTCGGCGCTGTATCTGGCCGGTGAGGGCGCCTTCCCGCAGGAGCGGGTGAAGATCTTGTCCACCGGCGGGATGTTGGACGCTGCCCGAGCATCGAACGCCCGGCAGGTCCTAGTGGCCACCGAGGTCGGGATGCTGCACCAGTTACGGCGGGCCGCACCCGGTATCGACTTCCAGGCGGTCAACGACCGCGCCTCCTGTAAGTACATGAAGATGATCACCCCCGCGGCACTGCTGCGGAGTCTGGCCGACGGCGCCGACGAGGTTGACGTGGACCCCGAGACCGCCCGCCGCGCCCGGGCCAGCGTGCAGCGCATGATCGAGATCGGCCAGCCCGGCGGCGGGGAATGAGCACCGCCGGATGCGGTGGCGCAGCCCAGTGGCAGCAGCGTGCCGACGTCGTCGTGATCGGTACCGGCGTGGCCGGACTTGCCGCGGGCCTGGCAGCACACCGGAAAGGCGCTCGTACCGTCATCCTGAGCAAGGCCGACGACACCGCGACCTTCTACGCTCAGGGCGGTATCGCGGTGGTGCTGCCGTTCACCGATGACACGGTGGACTCCCACGTTGCCGACACCCTGGCTGCCGGGGCGGGGCTGTGTGAGCCCGAGGCGGTCCGCTCCATCGTCGCCGACGGCTACCGCGCGGTGGCCGACCTGATTGCCGACGGCGCCCGCTTCGATGAATCCGCGCCCGGCCAGTGGGCGCTGACCCGTGAGGGCGGGCATTCCCGCCGGCGCATCATGCACGCCGGGGGCGACGCCACCGGTGCGGAGGTTCAGCGCGCCCTTGACCTCGCCGCCGCCGCCTTGGACATCCGGCGCAATCACGTTGCGCTGCAGGTGCTCCACGATGAATCGGGCGTCACCGGAGTGCTGGTGCGTAACGACGACGGGCTGGGCGTGATCCACAGCCCCTCGGTGATCATGGCCACCGGCGGTCTGGGCCACCTGTACCGGGCCACCACCAACCCGGAGGGCTCCACCGGCGACGGGATCGCGCTGGCATTGTGGGCCGGCGTCGGAATCACCGATCTGGAATTCATCCAGTTCCACCCGACCATGTTGTACGACCCGCTCGGCACCGGCCGTCGCCCGCTGATCACCGAGGCGCTGCGCGGGGAGGGCGCGGTGCTGCGCGACGCCCGCGGGGACTCTGTCACGGCCGGCGTCCATCCGATGGGTGACCTGGCTCCCCGCGATGTGGTGGCCGCGGCGATCGACGCCCGGCTGCGGCAGACCGGCGACGCGTGCGTGTACTTGGACGCCCGGTCCATCGAGCGCTTCGAACAGCGATTCCCCACCGTCACCGCGGCCTGCCACGCCGCCGGTATCGACCCGAGCCGCCAACCTATCCCGGTGGTTCCCGGCGCCCATTACAGCTGCGGCGGCGTGCGCACCGACGTGTACGGGCGTACCGAACTGCCTGGGCTTTTCGCCGCCGGTGAGGTGGCTCGCACCGGTATGCATGGAGCCAACCGGCTGGCCTCCAACAGCCTGTTGGAGGGGCTGGTCGTCGGCGGCCGGGCGGGCCGTACCGCGGCCGATCATGCCCGCTGCGTCGGATCACCGATAGCTAAACCCAAAGCGGTCCAGCATGATTCGCTGTATCGGCCCGTCCTGCAAAAGGCGATGACCCGGTGGGCGTCGGTGGTCCGCGACGGCGACGGCCTGCGTGAGTTGGCCGACACCCTGGAGAACGCTCCGACCCGCGGCATTGGAACGCGAACGGACTTCGAGGATGCCGCGCTGACCGCTACAGCGCGGGCCGTCGCCGCCGCGGCACTGGCCCGCACCGAGAGCCGGGGCTGTCACCACCGCGCGGACTACCCCGATACCGACCCGGCCCAGGCCGTCAGTCGCACCGTCGGCGACACCGCCGTCGCGCCCCTGCCATGAGCCTCACGCCCGACGAGAGGGCTGACGCTCTACGTACCATCCGGCGCGGTCTGGAAGAGGATCTGCGGTACGGGCCCGACGTCACCACCATGGCGACCGTCCGCGCCGATGCCACTACCAAGGCCGCCGTGGTCGCGCGCGAACCCGGGGTAGCCGCCGGTGTCGAGGTAGCCGCCATGGTCCTCGATGAGGTGCTGGGGCCCGACGGATACCAACTGCACGAGAGTGTGCCGGACGGCACCCGACTGCAACCCGGTCAGCCGCTGCTGACCATGCAGGCCGGCACCCGCGGCCTGCTCACCGCCGAGCGGACGCTGCTGAACCTGGTCTGTCACCTATCCGGGATCGCGACCGCGACCGCGACCTGGGTCGATGCCGTCGACGGGACCAGGGCCCGCATCCGGGACACCCGCAAGACCCTGCCGGGGCTGCGCGCCCTGCAGAAGTACGCGGTGCGGGTTGGCGGCGGGGTCAACCATCGGATGGGTCTGGGGGATGCCGCGCTGATCAAGGACAACCACGTCGCCGCCGCCGGGTCGGTGGTGGCCGCCCTTCGCGCAGTCCGGGAAGCTACCCCGGACCTGCCGTGCGAGGTCGAGGTGGACACCCTCGAGCAACTCGACGAGGTACTCGGCGAGGATGTGCAGCTGATCCTGCTGGACAACTTTCCGGTGTGGCAGACCCAGATCGCTGTGCAGCGCAGGGACTCCCGCGCGCCGGGTGTGCTGCTGGAGTCCTCGGGTGGACTGTCGCTGGAGACCGCCGCGGAGTACGCCGGGACCGGGGTTGACTACCTCGCCGTCGGGGCGCTCACCCACTCGGTGCGGGTACTCGACATCGGTCTGGATATGTAGGCCGGAACGGTCAGATCGGCATCCGGTAACCGAAATACTCCTGATCCTCGTT
>NZ_JBILVF010000049.1:0-20733 GCF_044370595.1 Mycobacterium sp. | reverse complement strand
GAATCCGCCGCGGCCGGCACCGAGGTGTTCAAAGGAGGCCAGGCCGATCGAGTGTCGGATCCCGGGAATTCCGAGTTGTTTTGGGAGCGCAACCGAATCATCCTTGGCGGTCCAGACCCGATCCGCGGCGGTGGGGTCGCGACGGTCGGTCGGCACCGGCCCCCGTAGCCGCAGCCATTCGGTGTCCGGCTTACAGCCGGCGTTGACGTATAGCCGCGGGTGGTCGGCCAAAATCTGGAGGCCTGCCCGGATGATGAACATCATGAACAACAGGTTCAGGAAGTGCTGCCATCGCAGCCACCACGGGAAGCCGGAATCGACGGGTTCGACATACTGCGTGGAGGTTCCCGGATACCTGGCGATGAAATCCTGATACCACCCATAGCGGGTCATCTCGCGGACCACTGCGATCGAGAGCACGAGCGCCGCGACCCCCAGCGGCACCAGCCACAGGGTGCTGAACCAGCGCCGGCCGATCCGCACCGACGGCAGTTGGGCGCGGGTCTGCGGAATGCCTCCCGCCCAGTCGTCCAGGCTGACCGGTCCCGCCCGGCCTCCCGCCAACGAAGCCTCAAGCGGATCGGGCGAACCCGGAATCATTCGGCCACCTCTTGTTTCGTATCCGACTGTCGCTCGATGCTAGGCGACATCGGCAACGAATACCCCCACACCGCGGCGGGCGGCGATCCGCGCCATCAGCGGTAATGACGGTTCGTTGCTGCCCGCCGGCACGATCCGCGGGTTCACCAGGTGCACGGACCGGCCGCGCAGCACAACATCGGCCTCACCGGCCGCGAGGATGTTCCTGACCCAGTTGGTTTTACCGTGCGCCAACATGATGGCCACCGTGTTGCCCTTGCGGTAGGCCGACACCGCCGTCTCCAGATTGCGGCCGGACTTCCGGCCGCGGTGCTTGATGACGGTGATACCCGGGGTGAACCGCGCAATCGGAACCGCGATGGGGTTGATGTATTTGATCTGGAAGTTCTCAAACCACAGCGGGAACCGCATCGGCACGCCCGGTGCATTGTTGGGGTGATCCTTGTTCGACATGGGTTTCATCATGCCCACCTCACAGCAAGACCTGGCCGCCGTCGACGATCAGATCGTGGCCTGTCACATAGGACGCCTGTGGGCTGGCCAGCCACAGCACCGCCTCGGCGATCTCCGCGGGAGCTGCAACGCGACCGAGAGGTACGCCGCTCTTAACCCGGGCCGCCCGGTCGGCGTCGGTCTCGCCGTGGCGCAATGACATCTGGGTGGCGGTCACCCCCGGGCTGACGCTGTTGACCCGGATGCTGTACTGCGCCACCTCCATGGCGGCGGTCTGGGTGAGCACGTGCACACCCGCCTTGCTGGCGACGTACGCCCCGAGGTTAACCCGGTTCATCGCTACTCCGAGGCTTGACGCGGTATTGACGATCACACCGGATCCGCCCTGCGAAATCATCTGTACCAGTGTGTGTTTCATGCACAGCATGGTGGCGGTCAGGTTGACTGCCAGGGTCTGTTCCCAGTCGGCGAGCGAGGTTTCCACGATGGGCGCCGGTGGCCGGAACACCCCCGCCATGTTGACCATGGCGGCGATGCGCCCCGAGTGCGCTGCGGCGGTGGCGACGCCCGCCTGCACGCTGTCCTCGTCGGTCACGTCCATGGCCAGTGGCGTGGCTCTGAACCGCCGGCGGCGCGGATTCGTTCGACGACTTCGGCCAGCGGACCCTCCAGCTGGCGGGCAGTGGCCATCACATGGGCCCCGGCGGCGGCGAAGCGTTCGGCGGTCACCGATCCGATACCGCCCGTCGCGGCGATGACAAGAACGGTCTCGCCGCTGAAATCGACCGAATGGCTGTTCATTTGGTCATCATGCCGCAGCACCGCGCCGCACCAGCGACAGCGCCACGGCCGCCCCGGCGAACAGCGCCGACAACGTCCGATTGAGGACCGCCTGCTGCCGCGGGGTGTGCAACCAGCCCAGCAGTCGGGCCGCTAGTCCGGTGTAGGCCGCCATCACGGCCATATCGACCACCGTCATCGTCGCCGCGATCGTCAGATACTGGGGCAGCAGGGGTTCGGTGGGCACCACGAATTGCGGTAGTACGGCCAGCAGGAACACCAGACCCTTCGGGTTGGTCATGTTGACCAGCGAGCCGCGAACCAGCAGCGCAGGGCGGCTCCCGTCGGCCTGAACTCCGACGCTGGCCCCGAGTTCCTCGGCAGTGCTGCGCCACTGCCGCACCGCCAGGTAGAGCAGGTAGGCCACGCCGATCCACTTGATGACGGTGAACGTCACCAGCGACTGGGAGACGGCCGCGCCCACGCCCACTGCCACCACTAGAAGTTGGGTCATCAGTCCGATCTGGAGGCCGGCGATACTCCACAATCCGCGCCGCAGGCCATGGGTGAGACCGGTGGCCATCGACTGGATAGCGCCAGCACCTGGTGAAACGCTGATTGCGAACGCCGCCCCGACGAACGCCAGCCAGAGTTCCCACCGCATCGCGGGATTATCTCCGGGAGCCTCAACCGATGCGTAATTGATTTTTCCATCCTCGCCCCGATCAGGGACAATGGGGACCAATGAGCATCCAGAGCCCCCGAATCGCGCGTATTGACCTGCGCGGCCGCGAGATGAGCGCCGCGCAGTTACGCGCTGCCCTGCCCCGTGGCGGGGTGGACGTCGACGCGGTCGTGCCGACCGTCCGGCCGATCGTCGAGGACGTCGCCGAACGCGGGGCGATTGCGGCGCTGGAGTACGGGGCGAAGTTCGACGGCGTGCGTCCGGACGCGGTTCGGGTATCCCAGGCCGAACTCGGCACTGCGCTGAGCCTGTTGGATCCGGACGTGCGGGCCGCCCTGGAGGTGGCCATTGAGCGCACTCGCGCTGTGCACGCCGACCAGTGCCGCACCGATACGGCCACCGTGCTGGCGCCTGGCGCCACGGTCACCGAGCGCTGGGTGCCGGTGGAGCGGGTCGGTCTTTATGTGCCAGGCGGAACGGCGGTCTACCCATCCAGCGTCGTAATGAACGTAGTGCCCGCCCAGGCCGCCGGGGTGGAATCGCTGGTTGTCGCCAGCCCACCGCAGGCCGATTTCGGCGGTCTGCCGCACCCGACCATCCTGGCCGCGGCCGCACTGTTGGGCGTGGCCGAGGTGTGGGCCGTCGGTGGCGCGCAGGCGGTGGCGCTGCTGGCCTTCGGTGGGATCGACACCGACGGCGGCGAACTCGCCCCCGTCGACATGATCACCGGCCCGGGAAACATCTATGTCACTGCAGCCAAACGGATCTGCCGCTCCCAGGTCGGCATCGACTCCGAGGCCGGACCCACCGAGATCGCCATCCTGGCCGACCACACCGCTGATCCCGTGCATGTGGCCGCTGACCTGATCAGCCAGGCCGAGCACGACGTCATGGCGGCCGGTGTGCTCGTCACCGACAGCATTGAATTAGCCGATGCCGCCGACGCCGAGTTGGATGTGCAGTTGCAGACCACCGTGCACCGAGATCGGGTTGCCGCGGCCCTGAGTGGGCCGCAGTCGGCGATCGTGCTGGTCGACGATGTCGATACCGGAGTTCGGGTGGTCAACGCCTACGCAGCCGAGCACCTCGAGATCCAGACAGCCCACGCTGCTGAAGTCGCCTCCCGGATTCGTTCGGCTGGAGCGGTTTTCGTCGGCCCGTGGTCGCCGGTGAGCCTGGGTGACTACTGCGCCGGCTCCAACCACGTGCTGCCGACCGCCGGCTGCGCTCGGCACTCCAGTGGGCTGTCGGTGCAGACCTTTCTGCGCGGCATCCACGTCGTCGACTACACCGAGGCAGCCCTCAAAGATGTCTCCGGGCACGTCATCACCCTGGCCAACGCCGAGGACCTGCCCGCGCACGGCGAGGCGGTCCGGCGGAGGTTCGAAAGGTGACTTTAGGTCAGCGAGTGGGTCTTGCCGACCTGCCGTTGCGGGATAATCTGCGTGGTAAACCCGCCTACGGAGCACCGCAACTCGACGTGCCGGTGCGGCTGAACACCAACGAGAACCCACACCCGCCGAGTCGCGCTCTGGTGGCCGACGTGGCAGAGGCGGCACGGGAGGCGGCCGCGCACCTGCATCGCTATCCGGACCGCGATGCGGCCGCGCTGCGCCGGGACCTTGCCGCGTACCTCACAGCGCAGACCGGTGTCCGAGTCGACGTCGAAAATGTCTGGGCTGCAAACGGATCCAACGAGATTCTGCAGCAGTTGCTCCAGGCCTTCGGCGGCCCCGGTCGCAGCGCGATCGGTTTTGTGCCGTCCTACTCAATGCACCCGATCATCTCCGACGGCACTCAGACCCGCTGGATCGAGGCGGTCCGCGCGGCGGACTTCAGCCTCGACGTCGATGCGGCGATCGCCGCGATCGGCAGCGAGCATCCCGATGTCGTCTTCGTCACCAGCCCGAACAACCCGACCGGGCAGAGCGTTCCGCTGACCGCTCTGCGCCGGCTACTCGATGCGATGACCGGTGGGGTTCTCATCGTCGACGAGGCTTACGGCGAGTTCTCCAGCCAGCCAAGCGCTGTGGCACTGCTCGAGGAGTACCCGGCCCGGCTGATCGTCAGCCGCACCATGAGTAAAGCGTTCGCCTTCGCCGGCGGCCGACTCGGCTATCTGGTGGCCGCGCCCGCGGTGATCGAGGCCGTACTGCTGGTCCGGTTGCCCTATCACCTCTCCGCGCTGACCCAGGCCGCCGCTCGCGCCGCGTTGCGTCACGCCGATGAGACGCTGGCAAGCGTGGCTGCCCTGTCCGCTGAACGCGACCGGGTCAGTGCGGCATTGGTGGAGATGGGTTTTCGGGTTGTTCCCAGCGATGCGAACTTCGTGTTGTTCGGCCTGTTCATCGACGCTGCCAAAGCCTGGGAGCATTACCTGGCCGACGGTGTACTCATTCGCGACGTCGGCATTCCCGGCTATCTGCGTGTGACCATCGGCTTGCCCGAGGAGAACGACGCGTTCCTGACCGCCAGCCGGAAGCTGGCGGTCATCGCGCTGGCCCAGCCCCTAGGAGCACCGTGACGACAACCAATACGACTCCCGACTCGCTTCGCTCCTGCCCGCCGGCAGCCCGCCGCGCCCGGGTCGAACGCAAGACCAAAGAGTCCGACATCGTCGTCGAGGTCGACCTGGACGGCACCGGCCAGGTCGCCATCGACACCGGGGTGCCGTTCTTCGACCACATGCTCACCGCACTGGGCACCCACGCAAGTTTCGATCTGAGCGTCACCGCCCGCGGCGATGTGGAGATCGAGGGCCACCACACCGTGGAGGACACCGCGATCGTGCTGGGCGCCGCGCTGGGCCAGGCACTCGGCGACAAAACCGGCATCCGACGTTTCGGTGATGCGTTCATCCCGATGGATGAGACCTTGGCGCACGCCGCCGTCGATGTCTCCGGGCGGCCCTACTTCGTGCACACCGGCGAACCCGAGTATCTGGTGGACTTCACCATTGTCGGATCGGGTGTGCCCTACCACACGGTGATCAACCGGCATGTGTTCGAGTCGTTGGCCGCCAACGCGCGTATTGCGCTGCATGTGCGAACCCTGTACGGCCGCGACCCGCATCACATCACCGAAGCCCAGTACAAAGCGGTCGCCCGGGCGTTGCGGCAGGCCGTCGAGCCGGATCCTCGTGCGACGGGCGTGCCGTCCACCAAAGGTGTTCTGTGACAGCACGTTCCGTTGTTGTTCTGGATTACGGTTCGGGCAACCTCCGATCGGCGCAACGTGCGTTGGAGCGGACGGGTGCCGAGGTTACGGTGACAGCCGACCGGTCGGCAGCACTGGCCGCCGACGGTCTGGTGGTGCCCGGCGTGGGAGCCTTCGAGGCGTGTATGGCCGGACTGCGCAGAGTCAGCGGCGACGAGATCATCGCCGAGCGGGTCTCGACCGGCCGGCCTGTGCTCGGAGTGTGCGTCGGGATGCAGATCCTCTTCGCCCACGGAGTGGAATTCGGGGTGGACAGCCACGGCTGCCGGCAGTGGCCCGGATCGGTCACCCGACTCGATGCACCGGTCATCCCGCACATGGGCTGGAACGTCGTCGAGGCCCCACCGGGCAGCAGGCTCTTCAAAGGGCTCGCGCCGGACACCCGCTTCTACTTCGTGCACTCCTATGCCGCGCAGAGTTGGCAGGGCGCAACGGATGCGTTGCTGACCTGGGCGACTCACCACGTGCGCTTCCTGGCGGCCGTGGAGGACGGGCCGTTGTCGGCCACGCAATTTCATCCGGAGAAGAGTGGCGACGCCGGCGCGGCGCTGCTCGCGAATTGGGTTGAGGGACTGTGACGGCGACGAGGTACGGGGTATTCAGATGAGCGGCAATCGATTGATCCTGTTGCCGGCCGTCGACGTGGTCGAGGGCCGGGCGGTGCGACTGGTGCAGGGTAAAGCCGGCAGTGAGACCGAATACGGCTCTGCCTTGGAGGCGGCGCTGACCTGGCAGCGCGATGGCGCGGAATGGATCCACCTGGTGGACCTCGATGCGGCCTTCGGCCGCGGCAGTAACCGCGAACTGCTCGCGGAGGTGGTGGCCGCACTGGATGTCGACGTCGAGATGTCCGGCGGTATCCGCGACGACGAGTCGTTGCGGGCGGCGCTGGCGACCGGGTGCGCTCGGGTCAACATCGGCACCGCGGCGCTGGAGAACCCGCAGTGGTGCGCCCGCGCGATCGCCGAGTACGGCGATCGGGTGGCCGTCGGTCTGGACGTGCAGATCGTCGATGGCGAGCACCGGTTGCGCGGCCGGGGCTGGGAGACCGACGGCGGCGATCTGTGGCAGGTCCTGGAACGCCTTGATAGCGAGGGGTGTTCGCGGTTCGTCGTCACCGATGTCACCAAGGACGGGACGCTCACCGGCCCGAACCTCGATCTGCTCGAGGGTGTCGCCGAGTGCACCGACGCCCCGGTGATCGCCTCCGGGGGCGTCTCCAGCCTGGACGACCTGCGGGCCATCGCCACCCTGACCGATTCCGGAGTCGAGGGCGCCATCGTCGGAAAGGCCCTCTACGCCCGACGTTTCACTTTGCCTGAGGCGCTGGCGGCGATGGAGTCGGCGGTGGACCGCTAACCTGACCGTCCCGCAGGCACTGGTCGCTCGACGCCCGGGCCCAAGGAAACCGCGAAGTCGCGAAGCGCGTCAGTGACATTCGACGGCGAAGTTCTCACCTCGTGGAAATACCTCGATGATCGGGAGTCGAGCAATTCCAGATCACTCAGCAGGCACTCGATCAGTCCGTCAATCTCGTTGTCGGCGTGTCTGATCAGTTTACGGAGTCGTGTTTCCGGCGACTGCAACATGAACGGTCTGACGACATTGCGCAGGAGGCGCCCCATGTCCCTGTGGGTGAGGCCCTGAGTGTTTACCAGATTCCTGTCGAAGCCGTTTTCACCAAGCAGCGTGAGAAAAGACGCTGCACCGTCGGCGCTTTGGAGGCATTCCTCAATCAATTCATCAAGGGCGAGTCGTATCGTGATAAGGGGACCGTGAAGATCCAGGTGTTTGAGTAAGGCTTCGTATTTTTTGCCGTAATTCTCAGCACTGCGCTGTCGGATTCCGAGGTCGGGCCTGGTCACTACGAGATCGTTCAGTTCACGACTAGCCGTGTTGCCGACGCCGGTGACCGATTTCCGAACCCAACCTCCCAGATGTCTGGCGCTGGAAACAATGCCGGCTCCCGACGCCCGCTGCCCTTCGGCCTTCAGGAAGAGGAAATCTCCTTCGATCTGGACGAGAAGCTCGTTGTAGCCCTTGAGGAAAGTAAAACCTTCACCGGCCGAGCGTGCCTGTTTGGACAGATGACTGGACCACCGCCTATCCAGCGTTTGGTAACCCCGCTCAACATTGCTTTTCGCGCCGTCAAGACTGAGCATGAAAGTCCCCTTCTCGAGGGGATGGTAGATCCAGCACGCTATGTAGATGGTCTGGAATCTCCTCAAACATGTTGGCTTATCGTCCCATCCAGTCTCTTCAGTGAGAATCCCCTCCAAGTCTGGAGGTTCGCCGTAAGAGTCCATAAATCGGTGCCAATCAGCCCCGCGGGCAAATTCGTCGGAGAATATGCGCATTACTTCCGGCTCGTCATCGCGAATCGCCTCAGCAAGCGTCCTCAGCATGGGCTTCTCCAGACAAACATAACGGTCGACCACGATAAACCACGTGAAACCCTGCCGTGAGCGACCTACCGCCTGGGCTGCACGAGTGCCGTCCGCCCGGGGCGTATTGTCACCGTCCTGGGGCACACCCGGGCGGGATCACCGGAGGAGTTTCGCCGATGCCAGAATCGACCACGGATGTGGCGGTGCGGGTCATCCCCTGCCTGGATGTGGACGCCGGAAGGGTGGTCAAGGGCGTCAACTTCGAGAACCTGCGTGACGCCGGCGACCCGGTGGAACTGGCCGCTCTCTACGACGCGCAGGGTGCCGACGAACTGACCTTCCTGGACGTCACGGCCTCCTCGACGGGCCGGGCGACGATGCTCGACGTGGTGAGCCGCACCGCCGAACAGGTGTTCATCCCGCTCACGGTGGGCGGGGGAGTGCGATCGGTGGCCGACGTCGACGCCCTGCTGCGGGCCGGTGCGGACAAGGTGTCGGTGAACACCGCGGCGATCGCCCGCCCGGAACTGCTGGCGGAGTTGTCCCGACAGTTCGGCTCGCAATGCATCGTGCTCTCGGTGGACGCCCGCACCGTGCCGTCCGGCGCGGAGCCGACGCCGTCGGGCTGGGAGATCACCACCCACGGTGGGCGGCGGGGTACGGGCATCGACGCGATTGAATGGGCAAGGCGCGGAGCAGAACTCGGTGTCGGCGAGATCCTGCTCAACTCAATGGACGCCGATGGCACCAAGGCGGGCTTCGACCTGCCGATGCTCCGTGCGGTGCGGTCGGCGGTCAGCGTGCCGGTGATCGCCAGCGGCGGCGCCGGGGCGGTCGGGGACTTCGCGCCCGCGGTGCACGCGGGGGCGGATGCGGTGCTGGCGGCCAGTGTGTTCCACTTCGGCGAACTGACGATTGGTCAGGTGAAGGCCGCGATGGCGGCGCAGGGGATAACGGTTCGATGAGCGATAGCGAAGAGGACAAGTCGGGCGCATCCAGCCCCCGTCCGGCTACCCTCGACCCCACGATCGCCAAGCGGCTCAAGCGCAATGCCGACGGCCTGTTCGCCGCCGTCGCTCAGGAACGCGGCACGGGCGCGGTGCTGATGGTGGCCTGGATGGACGACTCGGCGCTGGCCCGCACCCTGGCCACCCGGCAGGCCACCTATTACTCACGCTCCCGCGATCAGTACTGGGTCAAGGGCGAGACGTCCGGGCATACCCAGTACGTGCACTCCGTGCGACTGGACTGCGACGGCGACACTGTGCTCCTCGAGGTCGACCAAGACGGTGCTGCCTGCCACACCGGCGAGCACACCTGTTTCGACGCCGACCTACTACTCGGCGATGGTCAACCGAGCGCCTCGGGGCCCTGAACAACGGTGCCCCCGGTGAGCCGTCGCCAGGTGAACACCTTGAACAAATAGGCGATCGGGACGGCCACCAGCAGTCCGCCGCATAACAGCCCACCGGCGGCCAGCACCGCGGTGGTGATGATCCAGGCCAGCGCCACCGGGCCGGGATGCCGTGTCGCGGCGCAAACGCTGGCCCGGATCCCCTTTACCGCCGAGAGGTTGCGATCGACGATCGTCACCACCGTGAAGAAGTTCACCAAAGCCACCAGCGCTGCGGTCGCGGCGGTGAGCACCCCGCCGACATACGGCACTGTGAGTGCGATCAGGGCGACCGTCGACAGGACGCCGATCAGCAGCGACGCAAGGACCACCGAAGCCACGTTGCGCGGCCGGAAAAATGAGCCGAAGAAAACCGGCTTGCCGTCGGCGATCGACAAAAGGCCCCCGTACCAGGCCGCGGCGATCGCGCCGCTGACTACCAGCACGGCTAGCCAGGCCAGCCCCAGTACGGCGACACCGGCACCCTCGATGCTCCGTGTCGCCGTCGCCACGACGTCCTGCCCGTCCTGTATTGCGCTGAAACTCTCCGGCGACACCGTGTTCAACAGCGAGCCGAGCAACGTGGCGATAGCCACTCCGAGGATGCCGAGGATCACAGTCGTCGCCACCAAGAGGCCGGCGTGCCGGGTGAACATGGTCCATGACCAGCCCATCGCTTCGCCGATGGAGTAGCCGGGCCTCTCGCCGGGGAGCCCAGACGAGGACCCGTCCGTCATGAAGTCGGCGGTGCGCCGGCCCGCAGAACCGCCAGAGCCTTGTCGGCATGGGTCTCCATGTTCACCTCGCTGGAGATCACTTCCAGCACCGTGCGGTCGGAGCCGATGACGAAGGTGGCCCGCTTAACGGGTAAGAACTTGCCCAGCAGTCCGCGCTTGACGCCGAACATCTCTGCGACAGTGCCGTCGCGGTCGGACAGCAACGGGTAGTCGAAGCGCTGTGAGTCGGCGAACCTGGCCTGCTTGTCCACCGCGTCGGTGCTGATGCCGACCCGGGAGGCGCCGACGGCGTCGAACTCGCTCGCCAGGTCGCGGAAGTGGCAGGCCTCCCTGGTGCAGCCCGGCGTCATGGCCGCGGGGTAGAAGAACAGCACGATCGGCCCGTCGGCCAGCAGACCGGACAGCGAGCGCACCGTGCCCGTCTGATCGGGAAGTTCGAACTCGGGCACGCGGTCACCAGGTTTCATGAGGTTTTTCCTACCCTGACGAACGCGCCGCGTCGAGTCGTTGAGAAGAAACGGGCCTCCGCGACCATGCGCTCTGTACAGGTGTTGCGGCCGCTTCGGCTGCATAGGGCCCACACTCGGGGCCGCCAGGCCAAGCCTGGGAGGATGTAGCCCGTGCAGTCCACCCCGACCACCACCAGGGAGCAGTTCCGAGCGTTGGCCGCCGAGCACCGCGTGGTGCCGGTGACCCGCAAGGTCCTCGCCGACAGCGAGACCCCGCTGTCGGCCTACCGCAAACTGGCCGCCAACCGGCCGGGCACATTCCTGCTGGAGTCGGCCGAGAACGGCCGGTCATGGTCGCGGTGGTCGTTCATCGGGGCAGGCGCGCCCTCGGCGCTGACGGTGCGTGACGGCGAAGCGGTCTGGCTCGGCGCCACGCCGCAGGGCGCCCCGAGCGGCGGTGACCCACTCCAGGCGCTGCGGGACACAATGGAACTGCTGTCCACCGGGTCCGCCGCGGGCGGGGGCTCGGTGGGACCGGAGATGCCCCCGCTGTCCGGTGGCTTAGTGGGGTTCTTCGCCTACGACTTCGTCCGCCGCCTCGAGCGACTGCCGGCGCTGGCCGTCGACGACCTTCAGCTACCTGAGATGCTGCTGTTGTTGGCCACCGATCTTGCTGCGGTGGACCACCATGAGGGCACCATCACTCTGATCGCCAACGCGGTCAACTGGGACGGCGGTTCCGCCCGCGTCGATGAGGCCTACGACGAAGCCGTCGCCCGCCTCGACCGGATGACGGCGGCGCTGGGCCAGTCGCTGGAATCCAGCGTTGCGACGTTCTCCCGGCCCGAACCCCGCCACCGCGCACAACGGACCATCGAGGAGTACGGCGCGGTCGTCGAGCGCCTGGTCGAAGAGATCGAGGCCGGTGAGGCCTTCCAGGTGGTTCCCTCGCAGCGCTTCGAGATGGACACCCCGGCCGAGCCCATCGACGTGTACCGCATGCTGCGGGTAAGCAACCCCAGCCCGTACATGTACCTGATGCACATTCCCAACGAGACCGGGGGAACAGCCTTTTCGATCGTGGGGTCCAGTCCCGAGGCGCTGGTGACCGTCCAGGAAGGGTGGGCCACCACCCACCCGATCGCCGGCACCCGGTGGCGAGGCCGCACCGAGGAGGAGGACCAGCTACTCGAGAAGGACCTGCTGGCCGACGAGAAGGAACGAGCCGAACACCTCATGCTGGTCGACCTCGGCCGCAACGACCTGGGCCGGGTATGTGTGCCGGGCACCGTGCGGGTCGAGGACTACAGCCACATCGAGCGCTACAGCCACGTCATGCATTTGGTCTCCACGGTCACCGGCCTGCTGGCTGAGAGCCGCACCCCGCTGGACGCCGTGACCGCCTGTTTTCCGGCCGGCACTCTCTCCGGCGCTCCGAAGGTACGTGCCATGGAGCTCATCGAAGAGGTCGAGCTGACTCGTCGTGGCCTCTACGGCGGCGTGGTGGGCTATCTGGACTTCGCCGGCAACGCCGACTTCGCGATCGCCATCCGTACCGCGCTGATGCGCCACGGCACCGCCTACGTGCAAGCCGGCGGGGGCGTGGTTGCCGACTCCAACGGGCCCTACGAGTACACCGAGTCGGCCAATAAGGCCAAGGCAGTGCTGGCCGCGATCGCCGCCGCCGAGACGCTGAAGGCGCCGTGATCCGGGTCGCGCAGATTCTGCTACTGATCTCGGCCGGAGCGCTGTGGGTTGCCTCTCGGCTGCCCTGGGTTTCGGTCACCTCGTTCGACGGGCTCACCCATCCGACAACCGCAACCCTCACCGGCGCACAGTGGTCCACCGCGCTGCTGCCGATGGCGGTGCTGTTGGGGGCAGCAGCACTGGCCGCGCTGGCGGCGCGGGGATGGTTGCTGCGGGTGGTGGCACTGCTGCTGGCGGCGGTGTGCCTGGCGCTGGGCTACCTCGGCGTGAGCCTCATCACGATCCCCGACGTCGCTCCACGCGGCGCCGAACTGGCCGGTGTGAAGATCGCCACACTGGTCGACAGCGCGCGCTATCTGCCCGGTGCGGTGGTGACGCTTGCCGCCGCAGTCGGCGCTCTGGCGGCGGCGGTACTGCTCATGCGGGCGGCGGGCTTGGCAGCACACCAGGCCGACCGGAGCACGAAATACACCGCCCCTGGGGCGGGCCGCAGCAGCGAACCTGACCAACTGTCCGAACGCGGCATCTGGGAGGCCCTCGATGAGGGCAGGGATCCGACCGGTGACAGCGAGGGTCGGTGACGGGTGCCGACTGCCGGGCGGCTACCCTTTCACGGAATCGCCGTGATCGTCAGCTAATGCAGAAGGGGACCTGCTCGCAATGAGTTCGGCAACCGTGCTCGACTCCATCCTCGAGGGAGTCTTCGCCGACGTTGCCGCGCGCGAGGCGTTGGTGACCATGGCTGAGGTCAAAGCCGCCGCAGAAGCCGCCCGTCCGCCGCGGGACGCCATGGCGGCTTTGCGCGCCCCCGGGATCGCCGTCATCGCCGAAGTGAAGCGGGCAAGCCCGTCTCGCGGCCAACTGGCACCGATCGCCGACCCGGCCGAACTGGCACGGGCGTATCAGAATGGCGGGGCCCGGGTGATCAGCGTGCTGACCGAGGAACGGCGCTTCCATGGCTCGCTGGCCGACTTGGACGCCGTTCGCGGCGCGGTGACGATCCCGGTGCTGCGCAAGGACTTCATCGTCCGGCCCTACCAGATCCACGAAGCCCGCGCCCACGGTGCCGACATGCTGCTGCTGATCGTCGCCGCACTGGAGCAGCCCGCCTTGGTGTCGATGCTCGACCGGACCGAATCGCTCGGCATGACCGCTCTGGTTGAGGTGCATACCGAGGAGGAAGCCGACCGTGCGCTGCAGGCCGGCGCCTCGGTGATCGGTGTGAACGCTCGCGACCTCAAGACTCTCAACGTCGACCGCGACTGCTTCGGCCGGATTGCACCGGGACTGCCGTCCAACGTCATCCGGGTCGCCGAGTCCGGAGTGCGTGGCCCGGCGGATCTGCTTGCCTACGCGGGGGCCGGCGCTGACGCCGTCCTCGTCGGTGAAGGTCTGGTCACCAGTGGCGATCCGCGCACGGCGGTGTCTGAACTGGTGACCGCGGGTGCCCATCCGTCCTGCCCGAAACCGGCACGCTGAAAACCTCCGGCTGAAAACCTCGAGATGGCCGATACCTCCACCCCGAACCTGCCCCGCGCCAGCGTGGCCGTCGCCGAGCCGACGGTCCACGACCCCGACGCGCGTGGCCATTTCGGAATCTTCGGCGGACGGTATGTCCCCGAAGCGCTGATGGCTGTCATCGAGGAGGTCACCGCCGCCTACGAGAAGGCCCGCTCCGATCAGACGTTCCTCGACGAACTCGACCGGTTGCAAACTCATTACGCCGGCCGCCCCTCGCCGATGTACGAGGCGTCTCGGCTGGGTGCGCACGCCGGCGGTGCCCGCATCTTCCTCAAGCGCGAGGATCTCAACCACACCGGCTCGCACAAGATCAACAACGTCCTGGGTCAAGCGCTGCTGGCCCGTCAGATGGGCAAGAGCAGAGTGATCGCCGAGACCGGCGCCGGCCAGCACGGCGTCGCGACGGCCACCGCGTGCGCCCTGCTCGGTCTGGAGTGCGTGATCTACATGGGGGCCGTCGACACCGCCCGGCAGGCACTCAACGTGGCCAGGATGCGGTTGCTCGGCGCGCAGGTGGTCGCGGTGCAATCCGGATCCAAGACCCTCAAGGATGCCGTCAACGAGGCGTTCCGGGACTGGGTGGCCCACGCCGATGACACCTACTACTGCTTCGGCACCGCTGCCGGCCCACACCCGTTCCCGCTGATGGTGCGAGATTTTCAGCGAATCATCGGCCTGGAGGCGAGGGCCCAGATGCTGGATATGACCGGCCGGTTACCGGACGCGGTACTGGCCTGTGTGGGTGGTGGGTCCAATGCCATCGGGATCTTCCACCCGTTCATCGACGATGCGGGGGTACGACTGATCGGCTGCGAGGCCGGCGGCGACGGTGTCGAAACGGGCCGCCACGCCGCCACCTTCTCCGGCGGCTCACCGGGGGCTTTCCAGGGTTCGTACTCCTATGTGATGCAGAACCAGGACGGCCAGACGATCGAATCCCATTCGATTTCAGCGGGATTGGACTATCCCGGGGTGGGGCCGGAGCACTCGTTCCTCAAGGACGTCGGCCGGGCCGAATACCGGCCGGTCACCGACACGGAAGCCATGGATGCCTTCCGGTTGCTGTGCCGTATGGAAGGCATCATCCCTGCGATCGAGTCCGCCCACGCCATCGCCGGGGCTGTGCAGCTTGGTGCTGAGTTGGGTTCCGAGGCGATCATCCTGGTCAACCTGTCCGGTCGCGGGGACAAGGACGTGGAGACCGCCGCCAGTTGGTTCGGGCTGTTCGACGGCGCAGGTACGGAAACGTCATGACCGTTGTGCACAGCCCGCCTGGCCGACTGGGCCCGGTTTTCGACTCGTGCCGCGCGCAGGGGCGCGCCGCGCTGATCGGCTATCTGCCTACCGGATATCCCGACGTGTCCACCTCGATCGACGCCATGGTGGCCATCAGCGCCGAATGCGACATCATTGAAGTCGGCGTTCCGTACTCCGATCCGGGGATGGACGGTCCGGTTATCGCGACCGCAACAGAGGCCGCCCTGCAGCATGGCGTGCGGGTTCGCGACACCCTGCGTGCGGTTGAGGCGATCAGCGCCGCCGGCGGCAACGCGGTGGTGATGAGCTACTGGAATCCGGTGCTGCACTACGGAGTTGACGCATTCGCCCGCGATCTGGCTGCTGCCGGCGGGTTGGGCATGATCACCCCCGACTTGATTCCCGACGAGGCCGATGCCTGGCTCGCGGCTTCCGAAGAGCACAACCTGGACAGGATTTTCCTGGTCGCGCCGTCGTCAACGCCAGAGCGATTGGCCCGGACCGTAGAATCGTGCCGCGGCTTTGTCTACGCTGCGTCGACGATGGGCGTCACCGGGGCCCGCGACGCGGTGTCCAATGCCGCGCCGGAACTGGTGCGTCGGGTCAAGGAGATTTCCGACATACCCGTCGGAGTCGGGTTGGGGGTGCGGTCGCGTGAGCAGGCGGCCGAAATCGCCCATTACGCAGACGGCGTTATCGTCGGTTCCGCACTGGTGTCGGCGTTGAGCGACGACGGGGTGCCGGCCGTCCGGACGTTGACCGAGGAACTAGCCGTCGGAGTTCGAGAGAAGGGGCCTGCCACGTGACCACAACGGTGCTCGCCTACTTCCCGAGTCCGGGGCAAGGCGTTTGGTACCTGGGGCCGGTCCCGATCCGGGCGTACGCGTTGTGCATCATCGCCGGCATCGTCGCCGCCTTGGTGATCGGCGACCGACGGTGGGCCGCGCGCGGCGGTGAGCGTGGCGTCATCTACGACGTGGCGCTCTGGGCAGTGCCGTTCGGCCTGATCGGTGGTCGGCTCTATCACGTGCTGACGGACTGGAAAACCTACTTCGGTCCGGACGGTGCGGGTCTGGGCGCTGCGTTGCGGATCTGGGAAGGTGGCCTGGGCATCTGGGGCGCGGTGGCTCTCGGCGGGGTTGGGGCGTGGATCGCCTGCCGCCGCAAGGGTATTCCGCTGCCCGCCTTCGGCGATGCCGTGGCGCCGGGAATCGTTCTCGCGCAGGCGATCGGACGTCTGGGCAATTACTTCAACCAGGAGCTGTACGGGCGTGAGACCACCGTGCCGTGGGGCATGGAGATCTTCTACCGCCGTGACTCCTCGGGGGTCGTGGATGTGCATTCCCTCGACGGCGTGTCGACCGGTGAGGTCGCGGCCGTGGTACACCCGACCTTTCTCTACGAACTGCTGTGGAATCTGCTGGTCTTCGGCTTCCTGCTGTGGGCTGACCGCAAGTTCCGGCTTGGCCACGGACGGCTGTTCGCGCTGTACGTGGCTTCCTACTGCGTGGGCCGCTTCTGGATCGAGTTGATGCGCGACGACGCCGCGACCGAGATCGCCGGCATCCGGATCAACGTCTTCACCGCAACATTCGTCTTCATCGGTGCCGTGGTGTACATGCTGCTGGCACCTAAGGGCCGGGAGAATCCAGCCTCGCTGCGCGGCAGGCAACCGGCGGAACTCCACGAGGAATCACGTGTGGAGGAGTGGGCCGAGGATCTGGTCAAGGCGGCCACGGGCAGTGGAATCGTCGCCGCGGCGACGGTGGCCGGGGAACATGAGACCGAGGATGCCATTGCGGTAGGAGACGTCGCCGACGTGGCGGCGGAGACCGGTGTCGATGAGGTTGAGGAAGCCGAGGTTGAGGAAGCCGAGGTTGAGGAAGCCGCGGAAGCCACCTTCGAGACCGACGCCGAGACCGACGCGGAGGCCGATGAGGTCGACGAAGTCGAGCACGCTGTCGAGGCCGTTGCCGCAGAGGTCGAATCCGCAGAGGTCGAATCCGCGGATAGGGACACCAGCAGCGAAGCTACCGAGGATGACGTCCACGACCGGTCGGTCGACGACGAGGCCGAGGTGGCCGCAGGCGCCGATGACGCTGCCGTCGTCGTCTACGAAGAGGCCCCGGACGAGCCGGCGACGGTCGTGGTCTACGAGTCCGAGGAATTCCAGTCCGACGGGGAGTCGGTCGTGGTGTCGGAGTCGGTCGTGGTGTCGGAGTCGGTCGTGGTGTCGGAGTCGGTCGAAATTGACGGCGACACAATCGTTGCGGTCGAGGCTGAGAGCGTCGAAGCTGTCACCGTCGAGGCTGTCACCGGGAAATCCGAACCCGAACCGCAACCGGAGCGGTCGGCAGCGGTCGAACTCGAGTCCGTTGAAGCCCCTGCCGCTGATCAGGCGGGCGGGGATCGGGACGGCGTGGATCAGCCTGAAGGCGACGAGTCGGAGAAACTGAAGGGCTCGACCCTCAAACGTCTACTGTGGGGCGCCGGCAACCGCGGCGAATGACTCCGGACCTATGCTTGCGCCCATGACGGCCAAGACCGCCAGGCTCTGGATCGCCGGTTCCGGCGCACTGGGGGCAGCCGCCTTGGCCTACGTCGCCACTGTCGACCCGCATCGGCCTGGCGCAGTGTTCCCGTTCTGCCCCTTCCAAGTCATCACCGGATGGGACTGTCCGGCCTGTGGGGGCCTGCGGATGACCCACGACGTACTGCACGGAAACCTCTCTGCTGCGGTACACGACAATGTTTTCCTTCTGATCGGTCTTCCGCTGCTGGCCGTCTGGTCGCTCTGGCGGTTGCACCGCGGGCGTCAGGTCGTCAGCACCGCGCTGCTGATCGTGCTCGGTGTCGCCACGATCGGGTGGACCGTCGTGCGGAATCTGCCTGGATTCCCGTTGGTTCCCACGATGCTCATTTCGTAGACCCAAGCGGGTGGCCACCGAAGCGGACTATGCTCAGGCGTCGTGACTCGGCGCGCCAAGATTGTCTGCACCCTCGGCCCTGCTACCGACACTGACACCCAGGTCAGAGCGCTCGTCGAGGCAGGGATGGATGTCGCGAGGCTGAATTTCAGCCACGGCGATTACAGCGATCATGAGGCGTCCTACAACCGGGTGCGTCAAGCCTCCGACGCCACCGGGCGGGCGGTGGGCATCCTCGCCGACCTCCAGGGCCCTAAAATCCGGCTGGGCCGATTCGCCGACGGTCCGACCGAGTGGGTCAACGGCGAGACCGTACGAATCACCGTGCAGGACTGTGAGGGCACCCACGACCGGGTCTCGACCACGTATAAGAACCTGGCCCAGGACGCCCAACCCGGCGACCGGCTGCTCGTCGACGACGGCAAGGTGGCATTGATCGTCGAGCACGTCGACGGTGACGACGTGGTGTGCACGGTGACCGAGGGCGGACCGGTCAGCAACAATAAAGGCCTCTCCATGCCGGGGATGGCGTTTTCCGTCCCGGCCCTGTCGGAGAAGGATATTGCCGATCTGGAGTTCGCGCTCAAACTCGGCGTCGACCTCGTCGCACTGTCCTTCGTGCGCTCGCCGAGCGACGTCGACCTCGTGCACGAGGTGATGGACCGGGTGGGCCGCAGGGTTCCGGTGATCGCCAAACTCGAGAAACCGGAAGCGGTGGAAAACCTCGAAGCCATCGTGTTGGCCTTCGATGCGGTGATGGTGGCCCGCGGCGATCTGGGTGTGGAACTGCCCCTCGAAGAGGTCCCACTGGTGCAGAAGCGGGCGATCCAGATCGCCCGAGAGAACGCCAAACCGGTGATCGTGGCCACTCAGATGTTGGAGTCGATGATCGAGAACTCCCGGCCGACGCGGGCTGAGGCCTCCGATGTCGCTAACGCGGTACTCGACGGAGCCGACGCGGTGATGCTCTCCGGGGAGACCTCGGTGGGTAAGTTCCCGATCGAGGCGGTCCGCACGATGGCCCGGATCATCTGCTCGATGGAGGAGAACAATCCGCCGCCGCCCCTGACCCACGTGCCGCGCACCAAGCGTGGCGTAATCTCTTATGCAGCAAGGGATATCGGCGAGCGGCTGGATGCGAAAGCTCTGGTGGCGTTCACCGCATCAGGTGACACGGTGCGTAGGCTGGCACGATTGCACAGCCGTTTGCCGTTGCTGGCTTTCGTCACCGCGCCGGAGATCCGCAGTCAACTCGCCCTCACCTGGGGTGCTGAAACGTTCGTCGTGCCGCACGCCGACAGCACCGACGACATGATCCGGCAGGTGGATCACGCGCTGCTGACATTGGGGCGCTACCAACGCGGCCACCTGGTGGTCATCGTGGCGGGGGCGCCGCCGGGCACAATAGGTTCGACCAACCTGATTCACATCCACCGGATCGGGGAGAACGACCACTAGCGAGAGGCAGCGCGTGCCCCAAGGTAAGTCTTCGCTGCCGGGAAAGTCCGATTTCGACGAACTGCTGTCCATTCTCGACCTTTCCAGCCGGGGAAGAACACCTGGGGGCGTCGACGTCTTCACCGGGCGTCACCCCCGTAAAAACCCGGTCCGCACTTTCGGCGGTCAGTTGATGGCGCAGGCGTTCACTGCGGCAAGTCGTACCGTGGACCACGACCTACCGCCGAGTGCGCTGTCGGTGCATTTCATCGCCGGCGGGGACCCGGCCAACGACATCGAATTCCACGTTTGCCGTTTGCGCGATGAACGCCGCTTCGCCAACCGCAGGGTTGACGCGATGCAGGACGGAAAACTGCTGGCCACCGCCCTGGTGTCCTATCTGGCCGCCGGCCGTGGCCTGGAACACAATTCCAAACTCCCGACGGTTCCAGATCCCGAGACGTTACCGACCATCGACGAGTTGCTGGTCGGCTACGAGAAGGTTGTGCCGCATTTCGCCGAGGCCATGCGCCCGATCGAATGGCGGTACACCAACGACCCGGCATGGGTGATGCGCGACAAAGGCGGCCGACTCGATCGAAACCGGGTGTGGATGACCGCGTCGGGGCAGATGCCCGATGATCCGGTGCTGCACACCGCGGCGATGGTCTATTCGTCGGACACCACAGTGCTGGATTCGATCATCACCACCCATGGGCTGTCCTGGGGCTGGGACCGGATTTTCGCGGTCACCATCAACCATTCAATCTGGTTCCACCGCCAGGTGGACTTCGCCGACTGGGTGCTCTACTCGACCGCGTCGCCGGTGGCGGCCGAATCGCGCGGCTTGGGCATGGGGCACTTCTTCAACCGGGCGGGCGAGGTGGTGGCCACTGTCGCCCAGGAAGGCATCGTCAAGTACTTCCCGGGCTCGGCGAAGTAGAACCCCAAACGTGACCGGGCGTGGTTACCGGCCCGGTCCGCCGCCTTGGCCGGTCTGCTCCTCGACGCGTTGCTGGAATGCGTCCATGCACGCCTGCACCTTGGTGTTGTCGCCACCGGCGCCCTGAATGCAGGTGACCATTTCCTGGCCGCCGTAGTTGTTGAAGATGCCGACGTACATGGCGATGAAGGCGAGACTGATGACGACTGCGACAGCCCCCAGGATGATCCCGGTGAGGGCC
>NZ_JBILVF010000020.1:0-39797 GCF_044370595.1 Mycobacterium sp. | reverse complement strand
CATGTCGATGCCGCTGGACACCCCGGCGGCGGTGATGATGCGCCGCGGCAGATGCTCGACGACCCGTTGCGGGGTGTACACCGCGCCCAGCGAGCCGAGGATGTCCTGCGTGGCCCAGTGCGTGGTCGCGGTCAGACCGTCCAGAAGTCCGGCGGCGGCCAGCACCAGACTGCCGGTGCACACCGAGGTGGTGTAACGGGTCTGGCGGTGCACCTGCCGCACCCAGTCGAGCATCGCCTCGTCGCGCAGCAGCGACCGGGTGCCCACCCCGCCTGGGACGAGCAGCACATCGGGCCGGGTCACCTCCTCGAAGGTGGCGTCGCACATCAGGCCGAGCATGCCGTTGTCGGTGCGTACCTCACCGCGGCGCCTGCCCACGAATACAACGTCGATGCACGGAACCCGTTGCAGCACTTCGTAGGGACCGATGGAATCCAGCGCGGTGTTACGCGGGAACAGGGCGATCGCGACCTGCATCTGACACCTCCTCGGCGTGCGTGACATGCGACTTCGCTGCCGCCTGCAGCCGCCGCGGCCACCGCGGCGGGAAGGCGTCGGCTGCGCGGTCGAAGACGCCGCCGGAGGGGTCGTCGATGCGCCCGCCCAGACGCACCAAATCCTCGGCGGGCCGGTAGATCTGGCGGATGACCAGTACCACCAGTCCGATCACCGCGAGATCCCGGATCAGCACCGTGGCAGTGAACCACTGCTCGGGCAGGCCCTTGTTCTGCTCACCGTAGAGATAGAACATTCGCGGTATCCACACCAGCGCGTCCACGGTCATCCAGGCCAGGAGCACGCGGCGGTGCGGCAGCGCCAGCACCGCCAGCGGGACCAGCCACAGCGAAAACTGCGGACTCCACACCTTGTTGACCAGGAGGAAGGCCGCCACCACCAAGAAGGCCAGTTGCGCCACCCTGGGGCGCTGAGGGGCGGTCAGAGCGATGTAAGCGATTGCCGCGCAGCACAACCCGAACATGACCGCGACGACGGCATTGAGGACCACCGGCGGCTGCCAGAAACCGATGTCGGGGTCCAAGCCCCGCCATCCGGTGAACGAACGGACGACGTTGAACAGCGAATCCATGTCCTGGGTCCGGCGGGTGTTGAGCCGGAAGAACTCTGACCAGCCGCGGGGATAAAGCAGCATCACAGGCAGGTTGATTCCCAACCAGGTGATGGCGGCGAGAACCGTGGTCCGCAACGCCGCGGCCAGCCGCCCGCTCCGCACCCCCAGCACCAGCAGGGGCAGCAGGAAAAGCGCCGGATAGAGCTTGGCGGCCACCCCGAGTCCGATCAAAACCCCGGCCAGCGCGGGTCGGCGTCGCGCCCAGGCCAGCAGGCCACCGATCGCCAAAAATGTTGCCAGGGCGTCGAAGTTGGTGAAGATCTGGAAGATGAGGATCGGCGAGGCGGCCACCAGCGCGGCGTCCCACACCCGACGGCCGGCCAGCATCGCCGTCGCCCACACCGTCCCCAGCCAGGCCAGCCCAAGTCCGAACGCGGCGATGTTGAAGAACATCACCACCTCGGCCACCCCGTTGAGCACCGGTAGCTTGGTCGCCTTGGCCACCACGGTGTAGGTCTTGGCCAACGACATCGACACGTACTGGTACATCCCGGTCAGCACCGGATACTCCATGTAACGCACCGCGGTGCTGCCGTCGTACTGCTGCCGCGGCTTGCCCTGGGCGTCCAGTTCCAGCCAACTCGACTTGTACGGAAACTTGCCCTGGCTCAACAACTCTGCGCCATAGAGCGGCACGGTGTCGGAGTAGCACAACTCGTAGTAGGCGCGCTGGTTGTCCCAGTTGGCCACCCGCTGGTCGGGGGCTCCGGTACCGATGGTCTGCAGGCACGGCGCTTTGGTGGACCAGCCCAGGGCCAGGAACACCAGCGCGATGAGGAACATCACCCGAACCGGCGTCAGCACGCGGGTGCGGCCGATGAGCGCATGGCGGCCGACCGGTCCCCCGATGGCGCCGGACAGCGCCGCGCCTAGCGGATCGGTGCGGCTGGGCATGTCGCGGTCGTCGGCGCTGCGGAGGTCCTCAGCGAGCGGTTGCGGTGACACCGTCGAACGTGGCCAGTCCGCCTGCTCGGCGGTCAGGGAACCACCCGGCCACGTCACGGAGGCGGCGGCGGTCCCGGCGGCGGCGCACCCGGTGGGGGCGGGACGGGTGCAGGCGGCGGCCCCGGCGGGGGTGGGGGCGGCGGGAACGGCGGCGGCGGCGGGGGCGGCGGCGGGAACGGCTGCCCCGGTGGCGGCGGCGGGAACGGCTGGCCCGGTGGCGGCGGCGGAGGCGGCGGGGGCGGCGGCTGCGGGATCGGAATGGTGATCCCCGGCAGCACCTCCACACCCGGGTTCCGCGGCGCCGGGGCCTGCGTATAGACCGGCTGCGGCTGGCTGACCACCGGCGGGGGGGCCATCACGGGTACCCCGGCGTAGCCGCCGACCTCGCCGGGGGTCGGGAAGGACTCGAAGTCGCTGTTCTGCAGCGCCCCGTCCATGGTGGCCTTCCAGATGTCGGCCGGGATGCCCGAGCCGTACACCGGGCCGCCCCAACTGTTCACCAGCGGGATGTCGCCCTTAACCGTGCCCACCCAGACCGCGGTCGACAGCTGCGGGGTGTAGCCGACGAACCAGGCGTCGCGGTTGGCTCCGGTGTCACCCAACTGGTGGGTGCCCGTCTTGCCCGCCGACGCCCGACCGCCGGCCAGGTTGTGCCCGTTGGACCAACCGGGGATCGGCTGCATGGCCGCAGTGACGTTGTCGGCCACCGCCGCCTCGATACGCCGCTCTCCGTTGTTCTCCTCGGCGGCCGCGTCGAAGAGCACCTCGCCGCGGGCGTTGACGACCTTCTCCACGAAGTGCGGGCTGCGGTAGATACCGGAGTCAGCCAGGGTGGCGTACGCCGAGGCCATGTCGATGACCCGGGATTCGTATTTGCCGAGCACCACACCGGGGGCTGCCGGACCGCCCTGCCCGTCCTCGGACAGGGTGTGTGCGAAGCCGGGGATGCTCTCGGCGATACCGGCCCGGTGGGCTGCGTCGGCCACGTCGCCCGGGCCGTCCTTCAGCTTGAGCATCAGCCGGTAGTAGCTGGTGTTCAGCGACTGTTTGAGTGCCTCGGCGATATTGCAGGTCCCACAACTGAGGCCCTCGGAGTTGGTGATGGTCAGCTTCTCGTCGACCTTGTAGGGCGAGCTGTCCACCTGATATCCCAGTCCCATGCCCTGCTCGAGGGCGGCGACGAGGGCGAACACCTTGAACGAGGACCCAGTGGGCAGGCCGGCCTGGGCGAAGTCGAAACCGGCTGCGTCGGTGCCGCCGAAGTACGCCTTCACCCCGCCGGTGCGCGGGTCGATGGACACGATCGCGGTCCGCATTTCGGGGATCTGGCCGTCGAGATAGGTCTTGGCGGCCTCCACGGCGGCGTTCTGGGCGACCGGGTCGATGGTCGTGGTGATCTGCAGACCCTGGGTGTTGAGTGTCTGCTGGTCGATGTTGAACAAATCCAGCAGTTCCTTCACCACCTGCCGCTGGATCAGGCCGTTGGGGCCGGTGGTGAGGTTCGCGGTTTTGGCGTCATCGGGCGAGACGGTCTGCGGGAATACCTGCCGCGCGCGTTCCTCTGGGGACAGCGCACCGATGGTCACCATGCCGTCGAGCACCCAGTTCCACCGGTCCGTCGCACCCTCGAGATCCACCGCCGGATCCAGCGTCGACGGTCGCTGAATGATCGCGGCGAGCAGGGCCCCCTCGGAGACGGTGAGGTCCTCGACCGGCTTGTTGAAGTAGGCCTGCGACGCCGCCGAGATGCCGTAGGCGCTGCGGCCGAAGTAGATGATGTTCAGATACGACTGCAGCACTTCGTCTTTGGACCACGACTGGGACATCTTGGTGGAGATCACCAGTTCCTTAGCCTTGCGGATGAGACCGCCAAGGCCGGTGCGCTGGTCGCCGACGAGGGCGTTCTTGACATACTGCTGGGTGATCGTCGAACCACCCTGAATGTCGTTGCCGAACAGGTTGTTGTGCAACGCGCGGGCGAACCCAGAGATCGAGAAACCGGGATTGCTGTAGAAGTCGCGGTCCTCGGCCGCCATTACCGCGTTACGGACCTGGACGGGGACCTGGTTGATGTCGACGTCGACCCGGTTGCCGTCAGGCGGAACGATTTTCGCCAACTCGGAGCCATCGCTGGCCAGGATCGTGGAGACCTGGTTGGTGCGGATGTCACCGGGTTTGGGGACATCGACGATCAGGTAGGCCAGGCCGAACGTCAGCAGTGGCAGGACGACGAACACCGCTGCCGCCGCGGCAAACCAGCGCCGCACACTCCACGCGGGTAGGAACCGTCGCCGGCGGAGCTTGCCGTCTTCACCCTCGGGGTCAGGCTCACCGTCGCCGCGGCCGCCGGGGTAATTCGGCGGCGGAGGCGGCGGAGGGGGCGTTTCCGGCCGCGCGGGTGGCGGTCCCGGGACAGGCACAGGCTTTGAGGGTGTCTCTGCCCGTTTCGGGGGCACGGGCCGCACAGGAGGCACGGGCGGTACAGAGGGCGCGGGCGGCACAGGGGGCGCCGGGGGACGCGCAGACACTACGGATGCCGGGGCAGGCGGGGAAGCCGGGGCTGGCGAGGACACCGGGGCAGGCGAGGAAGCCGGGGCTGGCGAGGACACCGGGGCAGGCGGGGAAGCCGGGGGAGCCGGGGACACCGGGGCTGGCGAGGACACCGCCTTCCGGGGCAGGCCGGCGGTTTTCGGACCGCTGCCGAGCGCGGCCACCACCTGTTCGATCGGATCGCGCAGGTCGGATGCCGGGGACCCAGCCGTCACCGGCGGCAGGATCGCCGTGACCCTGTCGTCGGGCGGGGTGGGCCGCCTGCGCGGTGCCGCGGGCTGGCGGTCCTCGGCACGGTGCCGCGCGCCGGACTCACCGTCAGCCGGTGTGGGCTTGGCGGCGGCAGTCCGGTCTTGACCCTCGCTGCTATTCACTGGCCGTACGCGCGCCCGAACGGCGCGCAGACCGGGTGCCGGGCGTGCCCTTGGCGGGGCGGGGCGCTCCGAGCACATATGACTTGACCAGATGATTCCAACTGCAAGTCCGGCACACCTCCACGACGTGTACGGCGAATTCGGTGAACCGAGTCGCCAGCAGAACCAGCTCCTCGGCAGTGCGGGCCGACCCGGAGACGGCGCCCAGATGGTCGCCGAACACCCAGGACACCAGGGTCAACTGCTCCTTGCGGCAAATGGGGCACATCACCGAACTCGGCTTGCCGTGGAACTTCGCGGCACGCAACAAGTACGGGTTGGCGTCGCAGACCTCCGTGACGCCGGTGCGACCCGAGTAGACCTCAGCCAGCAGCGACCGCCGCCGAAGCGCGTAGTCCACCACCTGTCGCTGTAATCGCACGGAGACCAGAGTACGTCGGCGGCTTGCGCGCCGTTACGCGACCGACCTCATAATCCTTACGATCAAATCCGTGGCGACAGCTCAGACAGCCCGTACGCGGGCCAAGGACAGCGATCGCACCGACACCTGCCAGATCCTCGACACCGCGCTGGCGGAAGGTCAGCTGTCGATGGCCGAGCACGGGGAGCGGGTGAAAGCCGCGACCAATGCCGCGACGCTGGGCGAACTGCGCGCTCTGGTCAGCGACCTACAGACCAGAAATGCCCCCGTGCAACTGCCGACCCTGCGAACCCCGATGGCCGGCTCACCGGCACGCTGGGGTTTAGGGCTGGCCGCCGCAGGCGCACTGGTGCTGCTGGGTGTCGGGATAGGCTGGGGCTTCTCCGGCGGCGGGGGGTCCCCGTTCGGCCGCGCTCCGGACCCCGGCGCCCAACCTGACGGTGTGGCCCCGGTCGTGTTGACCCCGCCGCGCCAACTGCATTCGCTGGGCGGCCTGAACGGTTTGTTCGAGCAGATGCGGACGAGGTTCGGCGACACCGCGGGCTACCGGATGGTGATTTACCCCG
Source organism: Mycobacterium sp. (assembly GCF_044370595.1). Classification (GTDB taxonomy): domain Bacteria; phylum Actinomycetota; class Actinomycetes; order Mycobacteriales; family Mycobacteriaceae; genus Mycobacterium. Next base: position 33,812 of record NZ_JBILVF010000020.1, on the reverse strand, counting down.
ACTACGCGGTGCTGGTCCGTAGTGACCGGGCCGATGACCGGCGCACGCTGAGCTACACCTACCGGGGCGGGTGGGACGATCCCTCGACTGGGGCGAAGGACCGCGAAGCCGTCGCTGTCGACCTGGCGAAATTCGACACCGCGACGATCGTCGGGGTGCTTCGTGGGGCGGCGGTGACGCTGAACATCAAGCCGGCAGATGTGACGAGTACGTACCTGACGCTGGATCCGAGCGGGGATCCCGGCACACCGGCCGGCCTGGAGATCTCGGTGTACGTCTCCAGCGACTTCGGCAGCGGGTACATCGCGCTGAACCCGGACGGTTCGATCAAGCGGATCAGCTACCCCTGAGCTCTCAACTAACCCTGAGCTCTCAACTAACCCTGAGCTCAACTAACCCTGGGTCGCCGGCTGTGCGGACTATGCAGTTCCCCGGGGTGAAATCCATGCATCGGCTGCACACTGGGCGCTCGTGAGCAGCCGTTTTGGCGCGGAATATATCGGTCCGATACTATTGGGCTACGTGTCGGTCCGCCGTAACGGTGAATGCAAAGGAGGTGACTCGATGTTGGAACTGGCTGTTCTGGGGCTTCTACTCGAGTCCCCGATGCACGGTTACGAGTTGCGCAAGAGACTGACCGGGCTGCTCGGCGCGTTCCGCGCCTTCTCCTACGGCTCGCTGTACCCCGCCCTGCGCCGGATGCAGGCCGACGGACTGATCGCCGAGGACGCCGCCCCGGAGGGCACCACCGTGTTGCGCCGGGCCCGGCGGGTCTACCAACTCACCGACAAGGGCCGGCAGCGGTTCGCCGAACTGGTTGCCGACACCGGCCCGCAGAACTACACCGACGACGGCTTCGGGGTGCACCTGGCCTTCTTCAACCGCACTCCGGCGGAAGCCCGGATGCGGATTCTGGAGGGCCGCCGCCGCCAGGTGGAGGAGCGCCGCGAGGGGCTCCGCCAGGCGATCTCGCGGGCCAGCAGTTCTCTGGACCGCTACACCCGGCAGCTTCACCAGCTGGGTTTGGAGTCCAGCGAGCGGGAAGTCAAATGGCTCAACGAACTCATCGCCGCAGAGCGGGTGGCACAGGGCCGCTCCGATCAAGTCTGACCAACAACCAAACGAAGTACAACCCGGAAGTACAGGAAAGGTAACGCCATGAGTGAGCACAACGCGACGAACGATGTGCGCGTCGCCATCGTCGGCGTCGGCAACTGCGCGTCCTCGCTGGTTCAGGGCGTCCAGTACTACCAGGACGCCGACCCCAACGCGAACGTCCCCGGCCTGATGCACGTCACCTTCGGCCAGTACCACGTGCGCGACGTGAAATTCGTCGCCGCGTTCGACGTGGACGCCAAGAAGGTGGGCTTCGACCTCTCCGAGGCGATCTTCGCCTCCGAGAACAACACCATCAAGATCGCCGACGTGCCACCCACCAATGTGGTGGTGCAGCGCGGGCCGACGCTCGACGGCATCGGCAAGTACTACGCCGACACCATCGACCTCTCCGACGAGAAGCCGGTCGACGTGGTCAAGGTCCTCAAGGACAACAAGGTCGACGTCATGGTGTCCTACCTTCCGGTGGGCTCGGAGGAGGCCGACAAGTTCTACGCCCAGTGCGCCATCGACGCCGGCGTGGCGTTCGTCAACGCGCTGCCGGTGTTCATCGCCTCGGATCCGGTGTGGGCCAAGAAGTTCGAGGATGCCGGTGTCCCGATCGTGGGCGACGACATCAAGAGTCAGGTCGGCGCCACCATCACCCACCGCGTGATGGCCAAGCTGTTCGAGGACCGCGGCGTCACCCTGGACCGCACCTATCAGCTCAACGTCGGCGGCAACATGGACTTCAAGAACATGCTTGAGCGTGAGCGCCTGGAGTCCAAGAAGGTGTCCAAGACCCAGGCCGTCACCTCCAACCTGACCGGTTCGCTGGCCGGAAAGGTCGAGGACAAGAACGTCCACATCGGCCCGTCGGATCACGTCGCCTGGCTCGATGACCGCAAGTGGGCCTACGTGCGCCTGGAGGGCCGCGCCTTCGGTGACGTGCCGCTGAACCTGGAGTACAAGCTCGAGGTGTGGGACTCGCCGAACTCGGCCGGCATCATCATCGACGCGGTGCGCGCGGCCAAGATCGCCAAGGACCGCGGTATCGGCGGCCCGATCATCCCCGCGTCGGCCTACCTGATGAAGAGCCCGCCGGTGCAACTTGCCGACGACGTTGCGCGGGAGCAGCTTGAGGAGTTCATTGCGGGTTAACCGCGGTTGAGGGGTAACTCCCCATCGAGAGTGCGTCCAGATCGAATTTCTGTCGGAAGAGTCGATCTGGGCGCACTTTCGCGTTAACTGGAGGTGTGGACGAGTTCGCCTACCTTCCCGAGAACGCCGCGCAGGCCGGGGTGGGCGGGCCGCTGCCGCCGGTGGCGCGGGTGCAGCAGGGCCCGATCAGCGCGCTGCGGTGGGGTACCAGCGACCCGAGGGTGGTGTTCCTGCACGGCGGCGGCCAGAACGCCCACACCTGGGACACCGTGATCCTGGGACTGGGCCTGCCCGCGCTGGCGATCGACCTGCCCGGCCACGGCCGCTCGGACTGGCGGGAGGACGGCGATTACGGGCCGGCGCTCAACGCGGACGCCGTCGAACCGATCGTCGGCGATCTGGCGCCGAATGCCGATCTGGTGGTGGGCATGTCGCTGGGCGGGCTGACCGCGATGCGGCTTGCGGTGACCGCCGGGCATCTGGTGCCCCGACTCGTCATGATCGACGTCACCCCGTCGGCACCCGAGCGCCACGAACAGATGACCAAGGCGCAGTTGGGCGCGGTGGCATTGGTGCAGGGCGACCGCAGCTTTCCCAGCTTCGAGGCGATGGTCGACGCCGCGGTGGCCGCCTCACCGCAGCGCTCTCGGGAGTCGTTGCAACGCGGGGTTTTTCACAACGCCAAACAGCTCGACGACGGCACCTGGACCTGGCGCTACGACACCTTCCGCAAAGGCGACGGCTTCGAAGGGCTCTGGGCGGACGTGCCCGCGCTGCGCACCCCGACCACCCTGGTACGCGGGGCCAAGTCGTTTTTCGTCAACGACGACGATGCCGCCGAATTCGCCCGGAGCGCACCGGGATTCCAACAGGTGATCGTGGTTGCGGACGCCGGGCACTCGGTGCAGGGTGATCAACCGCGGGCGCTGGTGGAAATCCTGCGGGCAGTGCTTGACTAACACCCATGGCCATCCCTGAAAACTTCCCCATCCGCATCGGCGTTCAACTGCAGCCCCAGCACTCCAGCCACTACGGCTACATCCGCGACGCGGTGCGCCGCTGTGAGGACATCGGCGTCGACGTGGCGTTCAACTGGGACCACTTCTACCCGCTCTACGGCGACCCCGACGGCGCCCACTTCGAGTGCTGGACGATGCTGGGCGCCTGGGCCGAGCAGACCTCCCGCATCGAGATCGGCGCGCTGGTCAGCTGCAACTCCTACCGCAACCCCGAACTGCTGGCCGACATGGCCCGCACCGTCGACCACATCTCTGAGGGGCGGCTGATCCTGGGCATCGGATCGGGGTGGATGCAGAAGGACTACAACGAGTACGGCTACGAGTTCGGCACGGCCGGCAGCCGGTTGGATGACCTCGCGGTGGCACTGCCGCGCATCGAGGCGCGGCTGGCCAAGCTCAACCCGGCCCCCACCCGCCGGATCCCGATCCTGATCGGCGGCGGCGGCGAGAAGAAGACGCTGCGCCTGGTCGCCCAGCACGCCGACATCTGGCACGGCTTCACCAACGCCGACACCTACCCGCACAAGGGGGCCGTCCTCGACGGGCATTGCGCCGCGGTCGGACGCGACCCGGCCACCGTCGAGCGGTCCTCCGGGGTGGAGGGCCGCGACGCCGAGGCGGTGGTGGCCAACGCCGAGGCACTGGCCGGCCTCGGGGTCACCCTGCTGACGGTGGGCTGTGACGGGCCTGACTACGACCTGGGACCGGCTCAGGCGCTGGTGCGGTGGCGGGACAGCCGCAGCGCTGCGGGGTAAGGAGTGGCCCCGCGGGACAGACGGGCAGTTAGACTGGCAAACCATGTCCGAGAGCCAGTCGCAGGTCGTCACCCTGGCCGGCGACCTGCAGCGGGTGCTCGCCAAACTGGTCACGGTGATGCGCCGGGGTGACCCCCACCGGGCGACACAACCGGATCTGACGATGGCGCAGATCTCCATTCTGCTGACACTGCTCGACAGCGGGCCGATCCGGATGACAGAACTGGCCACGCGGGAACGGGTGCGCACCCCGACGACCACGGTGGCGATCCGGCGGTTGGAGAAAGTCGGTCTGGTCAAGCGCTCCCGGGATCCCTCCGACATGCGGGCGGTCCTGGTCGAGGTGACGCCGCAGGGGCAGGTGCAGTACCAGGAGGCGTTGGAGGCGCGCCGCACCCACCTGGCGGGGTTGTTGAGCCGGCTGTCCGACGACGAATGCGCCGACCTCGTCCGCGCTCTCAAACCTCTTGAGCGGCTTACCGATACCGAGGACTGATGACCGGCTAACCAAGCCAGTCCAGCACCGCGGCGGCGGTCCACGACTGCTGCATGCTGCCCAGCGGTTCCCCGGTGAACGGCTCGTAGTACTCGCCGAAGGCGCCGTCGCTGACCTGCCGCAGACCTTCCCGGCGCAACGTCAGTGAGCGTTCCGACCACCCACGCCGGGCGAAGCCCCAGGAGAACAGCCAGTTCAGCACCGGCCACACCGGGCCGCGCCAGTACTCCCGGGGCCGGAAGTCCTTAGACACCGGGGAGGTGGACGGGACGAGCGCGTAGCGCAGGTCGGGATGGCCGCAAAACCTGGGGCCCTCAAAGAGTTTCAGCAGAGCACGCTCTTGCTGGTGGGCCAACCCGCCGCATAGTAGTGGTGCGAACTGCGCGACAGTCTCGGTCCTGATCCAGGTTCGGGCTCGCAGGTCGTAGTCCCTTGCCGCGCCGTTGCGGTGGTCGGCGGTCTCCGCCACACCCGCGCGGAATCGGTTGGCCCAGCCATAGAGTTCACGGACGTCCGCGTTGGGCCGGTTACAGTCCTCACCGATGGTCGCGAGGACTTCGCAGGCGACCGAGAAGATCGCGGAGACGAACACATCCTCCACCGCGAAGCTCATGGTGGTGGGTAGGCGGTCGTCGTCGTAACCGACTGACTTCATCTCTTCCAGCAGCCACAGGTACCGGTCGTACTCGCCGTCGGAGGGTCGTTGGCTGGGATCGGTGATGACGTGTTTGTCGGCGCGCGTGTAGCTGGGCACCTGTCCGGCAATGACGTTGGCGTAGGCCGTATCCCACCGGGGCGAGTTGTCCATCCCGGACTCCCAGCCGTGGTATAGCGTGATCCTGCCGTGCTGGTTGGGGTCGCGGGCCTCGGCCAGCCAGCGGTGCCAGCGCACCAGATCGTCCCAGCGTCGGTCCAGGAATTCCTCGGCCACCGCCCGTGTCGACCGGCCACGGCTGCGGGCCCGCTCCAGGATGCGTTGCACGGCGATGGCGTGCACCGGCGGTTGGGTGATGCCGGAGGTCTGCCGGCCGGCCGGGGCCGCTGCGGCCAGTTTCCGGCACTCCCACCGGTCGGGGCCGGGGAAATAGCCGTCGACGCCGTCAGCGAAAACGATGTGCGGAATCATCCCGTTGGACCACTGCGCCGAGAGCAGGGTGTCCAGTTCGACGGCGGCCCGTTCCACGCTCAGCGCCGCCAAGCCCATCGCCACGAACGCCGCGTCCCAACTCCACATGTGCGGATACAGCCGGGGGGCAGCTGAGGTCATCGACCCCAGGTCGTTGCCCCGCAGCAGGTATGCGGCGCGGGCAGCGAGTTGGGTCGGTGAGAAGCCGCCGTCGAAGGACACGGGTTCATTGTGCGGGGTGTGATGCGTGCGGCGCAGGTCGGTACGGTGACGTAATGCCCACCGCTCTGATCACCGGGGCCAGCGGAGGCATCGGCGCCGCGATCGCCGAGGCATTGGCACCGACTCACACACTGTTGCTGGCCGGGCGGCCATCACCCCGCCTTGATGCCGTCGCCAACCGGTTCGGCGCCACCACCTGGCCGCTGGACCTCGTCCACTTCGACGAAATCGCCGCCGCCGCTGAGGTTCTGGCTGAACTCGACGTGCTCGTGCACAACGCCGGGGTGGCCTATCCGGGCCGGGTGGGCGAGTCCACGCCCGAGCAGTGGCAGGCCACCTTCGAGGTCAACGTGACCGGCGCGGTGGCCCTGACCCTGGCGTTGCTGCCCGTGCTGCGCGCGACCCGTGGGCAGGTGGTGTTCATCAATTCGGGTTCGGGCCTGAACCCCTCCCCCGGGCTGGCGTCCTACTCGGCCAGCAAGTTCGCGCTACGTGCCTTCGCCGACTCGTTGCGGGTCGACGAGCCCCGGTTACGGGTGACCAGCATTCACCCCGGCCGGGTGGACACCGAGATGCAGCGCGATCTGGTGGCCTATGAGGGCGGGGATTACGACCCGGCCAGATTCCTCACCCCGCAGACGGTGGCCCGCGTCGTCGCCCAGGTGGTGGCCACCCCGCCTGATGCGCACACCCACGAGGTGGTGATCCGCCCCCGCGGGCCGCGCTAGATGACGACGTTGACCAGCCGACCCGGAACGACGATCACCTTCTTGGGTGTGGCCCCGGCCAGAAAGGCCTGCACCTTCTCATCGGCCAGGGCGGCCTGCTCAAGATCGTCCTTGCCGGCGTCGGCGGCGACGGTGACGTGCCCGCGCACCTTCCCGTTGACCTGCACCGGATACTCGACGGTATCGGCCGCCAGGTAGCGCTCCTCGGCCTGCGGGAACGGCCCGTGCGCCAGTGAACCGTCATGCCCGAGTCGGCGCCACAGTTCCTCGGCCAGGTGCGGGGCCAACGGAGCGACCATCAGCACCAGCGGTTCCAGCGCCGACCGGGCGGTGACGCCGACCTTGGTGAGGTGGTTGGTGTACTCGATCAGTTTCGCCGCGGCGGTGTTGTTGCGCAGGTTGGTGTAGTCGTCGCGCACACCGGCGATGGTGCGGTGCAGAACCCGCACCGTCTCATCATCCAGGGTGTCCTCGGAAACCCTACTGGCGCCGGTGTTCTCGTCGACCACCAGACGCCACACCCGCTGCAGAAACCGGTGCGCGCCGACGACATCCTTGGTGGCCCAGGGCCGCGACGCCTCCAGCGGACCCATGGACATCTCATAGACCCGCAGCGTGTCCGCCCCGTAGGAGTCGCAGATCTCGTCGGGCGAGATGGAGTTCTTCAGGCTCTTGCCGATCTTGCCGAACTCCTGGAACACCTCGATCTCACCGTCGGGCCCGGGTAGGACGAACGTGCCGTCACGCTCGATCACCTCGGCGGCCGGCACGTAGGCCCCGCGGGAGTCGGTGTAGGCGAACGCCTGAATGTAGCCCTGATTGACCAGCCGCCGGTACGGCTCCCGCGATGTCACGTACCCCAGGTCGTGTAAAACCTTGTGCCAGAACCGGGAATACAGCAGGTGCAGCACTGCGTGTTCGACTCCGCCCACATACAGATCAACCCCGCCGGGGTCCTCCGGCCCGTGCTCGGCAGGCCGGGGGCCCATCCAGTACGCCTCGTTCTCGATGGCGCAGAACTGCCTGTTGTTGTGCGGGTCGGCGTAGCGCAACTCATACCAGGAACTGCCGGCCCACTGCGGCATCACGTTGGTGTCGCGGGTGAAGGTCTGCAAACCGTCGCCGAGGTCCAACTCGACGTGCACCCAGTCTCCTGCCTTGTTCAGCGGCGGCGACGGCTCGCTGTCGGGGCTGTCCGGATCGAACAGCACCGGGGAGTAGTCCTCGATGTCGGGCAGTTCCACCGGCAGCATGGAGTCCGGCAGCGGATGGGCGCAGCCATCGGCGTCGTAAACGATGGGAAACGGCTCACCCCAATACCGTTGGCGCGCGAACAGCCAATCGCGCAACTTGTATTCCACGCGGGCGCGGCCGCGACCCGCCTCCTCCAAGCGGGCGGTCATCGCCTCCTTGGCCTCCTGCACACTCAAGCCGTCGAGCGGTCCGGAGTTCACCAGGGTTCCGGCACCGGTGTAGGCCTCCTGCGAAACATCGCCGCCGGCAATGACTTCGATGATCGGCAGGCCGAACTCGGCGGCGAACTCCCAGTCCCGCTGATCGTGACCGGGCACCGCCATGATCGCACCGGTGCCGTAGCCCAGCAGCACATAGTCGGCGATGAACACCGGAATCTGTTGGCCGTTCGCCGGATTGGCCGCGTAGCTGCCCAGGAAGACACCGGTCTTGGCTTTGTTCTCCTGACGCTCCAGGTCGGACTTGGCGGCGATTGTCTTGCGGTAGGCCGCCACCGCATCGACCGGGGTGGCCACGCCGCCGGTCCAGCGCGGGTCCACCCCGTCCGGCCAGTTCGCCGCGACCACCCGGTCGACGAGTTCGTGTTCAGGCGCCAGCACCAGATACGTCGCCCCGAACAGGGTGTCGGGCCGGGTGGTGAACACCTCGACATCAGCCTCGCCGACGGCGAACAGGGCTGCTGCGCCGGTGGATCGGCCGATCCAGTTTCGCTGCATGGTCTTGACCTTGTCCGGCCAGTCCAGCACGTCGAGGTCCTCGAGCAACCGGTCGGCGTAAGCGGTGATGCGCATCATCCACTGCCGCAGGCGCTTACGGAACACCGGGAAGTTGCCGCGCTCGCTGCGGCCGTCGGCGGTGACCTCCTCGTTGGCCAGCACGGTGCCCAACCCGGGACACCAGTTGACCAACGAGTCGGCCCGGTACACCAACCGGGAGGAATCGACGACCTGGGCGCGCTGGGCCCTCGTCAGCTCCGACCAGGCTTGGCCGTCGCCGACTTGCCTTGCTCCGCTGTCGAATTCTGCGATCAGCTCACTGATCGGCCGGGCTTTGTTCTGCTGTGGGTCAAACCAGGCGTTGTAAATCTGCAGGAATATCCACTGGGTCCAGGTGTAGAAGTCGACATCGGTGGTCGAGAAGCTGCGGCGCTGGTCGTGGCCGAGCCCGAGCCGGCCCAACTGCCGACGGAAGTTGCCGATGTTCGCCTCGGTCCGGGTCCGCGGGTGAGTGCCGGTCTGCACCGCGTACTGCTCAGCGGGCAGGCCGAATGAGTCGAAACCCAAGGCGTGCAACACATTGCGGCCGGTCATCCGGAAGTACCGGGCGTAGACGTCGGTGGCGATATAGCCCAATGGGTGACCGACGTGCAGGCCCTCACCGGAGGGGTAAGGGAACATATCCTGGACGAACATCTTGTCGGCGGGTACGGCGCTACCGTCGGCGGGCGCCAGGGAACCCACCGGGTTGGGCACGTTGAACGTTCCCCACCGCTGCCAGTTGTCCTGCCAGTCCCGCTCGATGCGGCCCGCCAACTCGGCGGTGTATCGGTACTGCGGGACGTCGGTGCCGTCCGCGGTGGTCCTCGCCGATTCGGTCACGACAGACAGGGTATCGGTGCGCCAGTTCGACGACGATGCGGAGCGCAGCGAGCAGGCGGTGGCGGACCGTCAATGCGTGTCGGCAACAGCTCGGTATCGGTTGGATCGCAGCCCGGTCAGGGGTTGGTTCCAGGTCGGTTCCAGCGCTGTTGGAGGCCGCGAACCGCTGTTTACAGTCGGGGCGGAAGTGGGCTGCGCGCGCCTGAACCGGCGGCCGCCCAACCAATCGAACAAGGACAATGACGATGAATACGAAAGCCCGTACCTGGCGGGTGGTGCTTGGTGGTGCGGCCGCCGGATCAGCGGCAGTCATAGGGTTCACCGGTGCGAGCGCCTCGGCTGAGCCGATCCTGCCTGCGCCGCCGGCGCCTGCCCCCGTCACGGTGACTCAGACGGTCACCGTCACTCCGGCGGCGGCGACGCCGGCCGCCGCCGCGGCAGCTGCCCCTGCGGCAGCACCTGTTGCTCCGACGACTGCGGTCGCACCAGCACCCGCGGCGTCCACCCCGGCGCCGACGGCGGTCGCTTCGCCGGCCACCCCGCCCATCGAGCCCGCAACATCCGGCACCATCGCAGAGTTCTTCAAGGACAAAGGTGTGGCGATGGAGCCGCAGAGAGCAGCCGGTTTCACCGCGCTGAACATCGTGCTTCCGATGCCTTCGGGCTGGAGCGTTGTGCCCGATCCGAACGTCCCGGATGCCTTCGGGGTGATCGCCGACCGGAAGGGCGGTGACGGCCTCCACACGTCCAACGCCCAGTTGCTGGTGTACAAACTGGTGGGAGAATTCGACACCCGGGAGGCCATCAGCCACGGCTTCGTCGACAGCCAGAAGCTGCGGAACTGGCAGTCGACGTCGGCGTCGATGGCCGAATTCGGCGGCTTCCCGTCGTCGATCATCACCGGGACCTACCGCGACAACGACCTGGTGCTCAACACCTCGCGGCGCTACGTCATCGCCACGTCGGGGGCTGACCGGTACCTGCTGTCACTGTCGGTGACCACCGCCGCCAACCAGGCGGTGGCCGCCGCACCGGCCACGGACGGCATCATCAACGGGTTCCGGGTGACCGATCCGGCCGCCAAACCCCCGGCGGCACCCGCGCCGGCAGCCCCAGCCCCGGCAGCCCCAGCCCCGGGAGCCCCAGCCCCGGCCCCAGCGGCCCCGGCCCCGGATCCAGCGGCACCCGCGCCGGCGGCACCGGCTCCTGCCGCACCGCCTCTGACAGCACCGGGCACACCGCCGGTTTCGGCTGCGGTTCCCCCGCCGCCGGTCGACCCGGCCACCGCGGTGACCGCCTCGGTGCCCGCTCCGTAGCGGGGCGCGTCCGGCTCGTATTGTGAGCTGATGGTTGTCGGCGCTGTCATCTGTCTGTGTCTGGCCGCGCTGATCGGCGGCACCGGCCTGTGGACGCTGCGGCGGCCGGCGCCGGTCGATCTGACCGGCGTGGTGATGCGGGCGGTAGCACCCACCCAACTCGCCGCCGGGGTGATGTTTGCCGCCGCCGGGGTCGTCGCACTCACCGCGCCGCACCGGATCGGCCTGATCGCGCTGATCGTCGGGATCATCGGGGCGGTGGCAACCCTCGCCGTCGGATCCTGGCAGGGCGCCCGCTACGTCGAACGCCGGCAAGCCGGCGCCGGTGGCTGTGGCTCGGCGGAGGGCTGCGGCGGCTGCGCCAAAGTGTGCGGTACGGGCTAGTTGCGGCTGAGGTCGACGGGGTGGGTCGCCAGCATCGAGATCGGTAGCGGCTGGCGCCGCAGCACCCGCGACCAGAGGTCCACCCGCGGTTGGACCAGCACGTCAGAAGGCAAAGCGGACAGCACGATCCAGTCGTCACGCTCAATTTCACCCTCGAGTTGGCCGATGGTCCACCCCGAGTACCCGGCGAAGATCCGCACCGCCTCGACCGTCGCGCCGATGATCTCCGGATCGGCGTCGAGATCCACCATGACGATGCGGCCGGCGACGTGTCGCAAACCCTCGACGCCGTCCGGGTCGGCGCCCACCCGCAGGATGCCCAGGCACAGCGCTGCATCGCGTTTGACCGGTCCGCCGATGAACATCGTCTTCGGCTTTGCCACCAGATCGGTCCACTGCGGCAAGACGTTGTAGACGGCGGTCTCGCTGGGCCGGTTCAGCACCACCCCCAAGGTGCCGCCGTCGTTGTGCTCGACGACGTAGATGACGCTGCGCCGGAACGTCGGCTCGAACAGATCGATATTGGCGAGCAGCAGCGACCCGGCCCGCACCCGATTCGCTGCAGGCGCGAGGAAGTCCTCGGGTTCCTCCGACTGCGCCATCTCTCCATCATGGCATGGTCGAGCGGGCCGAACAGGTCCGTCGCGATCGGCGGGTGGGTCGATTTGTACTGTGACTCAGGTGGTGGACGCCCGCGGTTCCGGCTCATCGTCGAGAACAACCCTGTGGCGATCCGTGCGGAGCCTGCCCGACTTCTGGCGGCTGTTGAAACTGCGGGCCGCAAGCCAGTTCGGCGACGGACTGTTTCAGGCGGGGCTGGCCGGGGGTCTGCTGTTCAACCCGGAACGGGCCGCCGACCCATGGGCGGTTGCCGGGGCGTTCGCGGTGCTGTTCCTGCCGTATTCGGTGCTCGGCCCGTTTGCCGGGGCGCTGCTGGACCGGTGGGATCGGCGGCTGGTGCTGATCGTGGCCAACGCCGCGCGGGTGTTCGCCGTCCTCGGGGTGGCCGCGCTGCTGGCCGTCGGTGCGCGGGACTTGTTCGTGCTGGGTGGTGCCCTGATGGTCAACGGCTTCAGCCGCTTCGTCACCTCCGGTTTGAGCGCCGCCCTGCCGGATGTGGTTCCGCGGGATCAGATCGTCACGATGAACGCCGTGGCCACGGCCTCCGGTGCCACCGCCGCCTTCCTCGGTGCGAACTTCATGCTGCTGCCGCGCTGGCTGGCCGGCGACGACGATGCCGCCGCCGCCACCGTGATCGTGCTGGTGGCGATCCCGGTGGCGGTCGCGTTGCTGCTGGCGCTGCGATTCGCCCCGCATGTGCTCGGCCCGGACCGCACCGCGGTGCACGGCTCGCCGCTATACGCGGTGGCCACCGGCTGGACTTACGGCCTGCGTGCGGTGCGCGCCAACCCGTCGGTGGCGGCGACACTGTCCGGGCTGGCCGCCCACCGGATGGTGTTCGGGATCAACTCGCTGCTGGTGCTGGTGATCGTTCGGCAGACCGGGGTAACCGGCTTCGGCGGGCTAGGCACCGTGGTGGTGTTCGTGGCGGCCACCGGTATCGGCGCTTTCCTGGCCAACGTCGTCAACCCGCCGGCGGTGCGGCGGTGGGGCCGCTACCGGACGGCGAACATGGCGCTGGTTTTCGCCGCGGTGGTTCAACTCGCCGCGGCCACCTTGGATCTGCGGGTGATGGTGGCGTGCGGCTTCTTTTTGGGTCTGGCCGGGCAGATGGTCAAACTCTGCGCAGACAGCGCCATGCAGATCGACGTCGACGACGCGTTGCGCGGCCACGTCTTCGCCGTCCAGGACGCGCTGTTCTGGATGTCGTTCATCATCGCGGTGACCGCCGCCGCGGCGGTGATCCCGCCCGACGGCCGCTCGGCGGCGCTGGCGATGGCTGGGTCGTTGGTCTACCTCGGAGGCCTTGCTGTGCACGCCCGGCTGGGTCGGCGCGCGACTTAGGCTGTGCCGTATGTCCCCTGACACCGGCATCGTCGAGTCCCTGGTCGCCGACCTGCGCGCGGAGAGCGACGCCCTCGACGCACTGGTCGACGGTCTGCCTGCCGCGGAATGGGCGCGGCCGACTCCGGCCCCGCGGTGGACCATCGCTCACCAGATCGGGCACCTGCTGTGGACCGACCAGGTGGCGTTGCTGTCGATCACCGACGAGGCGGCCTTCGCCGACCTCGTGGCCGGCGCGCAGCCCCGGATGCTGACGTTCGTCGACGATGCCGCCGAGGAGTTCGCGGCCACCATGGGACCCGAGCGTCTGCTCGCCGACTGGCGCCGCACCCGCGCCCGGTTGCATGCGGCGCTGCGCGCGGTTCCCGAGGGCCGCAAGCTGATGTGGTTCGGCCCGCCGATGAGCGCGCCGTCGATGGCCACCGCCCGGTTGATGGAGACCTGGGCGCACGGCCTGGATGTCGCCGACGCCCTCGGGGTGACGGTGGCACCGACCGCGCGCCTGAAATCCATTGCGCACCTGGGCGTGCGGACTCGGGACTTCGCCTTCAGCGTGCACGGCCTGACCCCGCCCGCCGAGCCGTTCCGGGTGGAGTTGACCGCACCCGACGGTGCGCTGTGGGCGTGGGGCCCCGTGGGTGCCGCCCAGACGGTGACCGGCTCGGCGCTGGACTTCTGCGCGCTGGTCACCCAGCGGCGGCCACCCGCGGATCTGGACGTGATCGCCCACGGGCCTGAGGCCGAGAAGTGGCTGGCCATCGCGCAGGCCTTCGCCGGCCCGCCCGGCCCGGGGCGCTGAACGCGGGGCCCGATGGTCATCGATTCTGCGGTGAGAGCGTGAATTCGGCGGAAAACGCGATCTGGACGCAGAGTCGATGCGCCGGGCGCACCTGTGGCTAGAGAACACCGGCCCGGTCGGCCGACCCGTCCCCGTCGGAGTCCACCAGGGTGGTGTCCCAGCGCCCGTCGCCGTCGGTGTCCACATAGCCTGTTGTCGCTCGGCCGGTCGTCGCATCCACAGATATCGCCCGGTCGGCCTGGCCGTCCCGGTTGACGTCGGCGAACTCCTCAGCCGTGCCGTCGCCGTCGACGTCGCCGACGGGGCCGCTGTGCTCGGCAGCACCGTCGAGGGTGAACCAGCGCAGCGGCGGCGGCGGCGTAGTGCCTGGCCCCAACGCCCAGGTTCCGGTGCCGTCGTCGGTGTAGCGGGCTTCGGGTTCGCCGTCGTCGTCGAGGTCCAGGGCGGCGTAATCGCCCACGCCGTCGCCGTCGTCGTCGCCCATCAGGTCGTCGAACAGGCCGTCACCGTCGAGATCGAGTCCGGCCGGACCCGTCCAGATCGAAGCGGTTCCGTCACCGGCATCCAGGCAGTAGTCCATACCGGATCAGACGGTGCCGCCACCCTTGGCGTTCCACCATGCGAGCAATTCGGCGCGGGCCTCCTCCGGCGAGAGTGGGCCGCGGTCCAGCCGCAACTCCTTGAGGTACTTCCAGGCCTCGCCGACCTGCGGCCCGGCCGGGATGCCGAGGATCGCCATGATCTCGTTGCCGTCCAGGTCAGGGCGCACCCGCGCCAGGTCCTCCTTGGCCTCCAACTCGGCGATGCGGGCCTCGAGGCCGTCGTAGTTGGCCTGCAACCGGGCCGCCCGGCGTTTGTTGCGGGTGGTGCAGTCGGCGCGGACCAGCTTGTGCAGCCTGGGCAGCAGTGGGCCGGCGTCGGTGACGTAGCGGCGCACCGCCGAGTCGGTCCACCGGCCGTCCCCATATCCGTGGAACCGCAGATGCAGGTACACCAGCGCGGATACGTCGTCGACCATCTGCTTGGAGTACTTCAGCGCCCGCATCCGCTTGCGGACCATCTTGGCGCCGACGACCTCGTGGTGGTGGAAGCTCACCCCGCCGTCGGGCTCGTGGCGGCGGGTGCCGGGCTTGCCGATGTCGTGCAGCAGGGCCGCCCAGCGCAAGACCAGATCCGGCAGCTCAGACTGCTCCTCCAACGCGATCGCCTGCCGCAGCACGGTCAGCGAGTGCTGGTAGACGTCCTTGTGCTGATGGTGCTCGTCGATGGCCATCCGCATCGCGCCAACCTCGGGCAGCACCACCTCACCGAGGCCGGTCTGCACCATCAGGTCGATGCCGGCCACCGGGTCGGCACCGAGCAGCATCTTGTCCAACTCCGCGGCCACCCGTTCGACAGTGATCCGGGACAGTTGCGGCGCCATCGCGACGATGGCCTCCCGGACCCGCTCGGCCACCCCGAATTCCAACTGGGAGACGAACCGGGCGGCGCGCAGCATGCGCAGCGGATCGTCACCGAAGGACACCTCCGGGGCGGCCGGGGTGTCGAGGATGCGGCGGCGCACCGCGGCCAGCCCGCCGAGCGGATCGCAGAACTCCCCCGGCCCGTCCGCGGTGATCCGCACGGCCATCGCATTGGCGGTGAAGTCCCGGCGGACCAGGTCGTCCTCGAGCCGATTCCCGAAACGCACCTCGGGGTTGCGGGACACCTGGTCGTAGCTATCGGCCCGGAACGTGGTGATCTCCAGCCGGTGGCCGGACCTGCCCGCCCCGACGGTGCCGAAGTCGATGCCGGTGTCCCACATCGCATCGGCCCACGGCCGGACGATGTGTTGCACTTCGTCGGGCCGCGCGTCGGTAGTGAAGTCCAGATCCGTGGTCAACCGTCCCAGCACCGCGTCGCGCACGCTGCCTCCGACGAGGTACAGATCACGGCCGGCGAGGGCGAACCGGCCACCGATCTCACGGAGCACATGGCCGTGCCGGTTGAGTTCGACGGCGGCGCGGGTCAGCAGCTCGGCGTCGTCGGTGGCTTCGGGCACGTCCAACGAGCCTAGTGCTCCGCACCGGCGTCCCGACCGGCGAGTGCGGCCACGGTCGGGCCGGTCGCGGCGGCTACTATCGCTTGGGTGTCGGAGGGCGAAGCGGCCAAACCACGACGGCGTCGAGGCCGACGTCGCGGGCGCCGTGCCGGTTCTGCCCCGAAGCCCGAGCAGACCGCGGCAACCACCGACAATCCGGCCCCACAGCCGCCGGCGCCCCAGGACCGACCCCAGGATCGACCCCCGGATCCTGCCCGGCCGCGGCGGCGCTCGTCGACGCGGCTGCGCACCGTCCACGAAACCTCCGCCGGCGGATTGGTGATCGACGGCCTCGACCGGCCCCGCGAGGAGCAGGTGGCCGCGCTGATCGGGCGGGTCGACCGGCGCGGACGGATGCTGTGGTCGCTGCCCAAGGGGCATATCGAACAAGGCGAAACCCCCGAGCAGACCGCCATCCGGGAGGTCGCCGAAGAGACCGGCATCCACGGCCATGTGGTGGCCGCGTTGGGCAGTATCGACTACTGGTTCGTCACTGAGGGACGGCGGGTTCATAAGACCGTTCACCACTATCTGCTGCGGTTCTCCGGCGGGCAGTTGTGCGACGAGGATCTCGAGGTCACCGAGGTGGCTTGGGTGCCGGTGACCGAACTGCCCCACCGGCTCGCCTACTCCGACGAACGCCGGCTGGCCACCGTGGCCCATGAGCTGATCGAGTTGCTGCAGTCCGACGGACCCGCAGCGCTGCCACCGCTGCCCGCATCGGCGCCGCGCCGCCACCCACAGACCCACTCCCACACCCGCGACCGCCCGCGCCGCAACGAGGCCACCGGCGAGCGTCGGTCGAACGGCTCCGGTCCGGGGGCGTGAGGGTGCACCAGCGGCGGGCCTGGATCGCCGCCCTTCTCGGGCTTCTCGCCGCACTGTTGTTCTCCCCGCTGGCGCCCACCGTGGCCGCTGAACCAACTCCGTCGGAGTTCGTGCGGGTCCGGCTCGACAGCGTCACCCCCGACGTGGTGACCACCTCCAGTGAACCCACCATCACGGTGACCGGGACGGTGACCAACGTCGGGGATCGTCCGGTCCGGGAGGTGCTGGCCCGGTTGGAGCGCAGCGCGCGGGTGCAGTACTCGTCTGCGTTACGCACCACGCTCGACGCCGGCGGCCAATTCAACCCGGTCGGCGAATTCGTTACCGTCGCAGCCGAACTCGACCGCGGGCAGGCCGCTGGGTTCAGCTTTTCGGTGCCCCTGCGCGCGGCGCAGGGGCCGTCGCTGGGCATCGATAACCCGGGCGTGTACCCGATGCTGATCAACGTCAACGGCACCCCCGATTACGGCGAGGCGGCGCGGCTGGACGCGGCGCGCTTCCTGTTGCCGGTGACCGGCGTTCCCACAGATCCGAGCACCGCCACCGGCAACACCCTGACCGACACGGTACCTCCCGACACGACCAAACCGGTGGCGGTGACGATGCTGTGGCCGCTGGCCGACAAACCCCGGCTGGCCCCCGGTGTCCCGGGCGGCACTACTCCGGTCCGCCTGATGAACGACGACCTGGCGGTGTCGCTGGCCGCCGGCGGCCGACTCGACACCCTGCTGGGAGCCGCGGAGTTCGCCACCAGCCCCGGCGCGATCGACCCGGGCACCGGTGTCGACCGAGCACTGTGCCTGGCCGTGGACCCCGACCTGCTCGTCACGGTCAACGCCATGACCGCCGGCTACGTGGTGGCCGACGCGCCGAATGGGCTCGGCACCGCTGCCCACCCGGGTACCGGGCAGGCCGCCGCCGCGGCGTGGCTGGACCGGCTGCGCGGGGTGGCCCGCCGGATGTGTGTAATCGCCACCCCGTACGCCCAGGCCGACCTGGGGGCGTTGAACCGGATCAGCGACCCGGCGCTGAATGCGGCGGCGACCACCGCGGCCGCTGACATCGTCGACAAGATCCTCGGGATCGCCTCGGTCCGTGGGGGCACCGTCCTCGGTGACGGTGCGCTGACCGCCGCCGCTGCCAGCCTGCTGGGAATGATGGAACCGACCGTCGCGATCGCCGCCGCCGACACCGCCGGCGCCGACGCGGTCACCGCCGATCTGACCGTGCGCCGGCTTTCCGCTTCGGTTGTGCTGGCGCCCTTCGACCCCGCCGTCGGCGCCGCGTTGGCCGGCGTCGGCACCGACCCGGCGGTGCCGGCCTACCTTGACGACGGCCTGGCCGTACCCGTAGACACCGACTCCCCCGTCGCCCGCCGCCAGGACGCCATCGCCGCGATGCTGTGGCGCGCGTTGCAACCGGACGCCGGACCGCGCAATCAGATCCTGCTACCGCCGCTGAAGTGGAGCCCGCAACCCGACGACGCCCGGGCGATGCTCAGCGCGCTGGCCCACACCGTCCGCGCCGGATTGGCCACACCTCGGCCGCTGGCCGCCCTGATCTCGGAATCCCGGCTGATCCTGGACACCACCGGCAACGGCCAGTCGCTGCCGGCCGATCTGCCCACCGACGTGCCGGGCCGGATCGACGACGACGTCATCGACTCCATCCGCGCGGCTGCCGGCCGGCAGGGCGCGCTCACCTCCACGCTGAGCACCGACCCCCGCACCGGCCTCAGCGGCCTGCAGTACACCGCCCCGCTGCGGGAAGACATGCTGCGGGCGTTGAGTCAGACCGAGCCGCCGGCAACCCGCAATGAGCTTGCTCGCCAACGGCTTGCGGTCGTTGCGGCCACCATCGAGAACCTCTTCCGGGCGGTCTCGATCGTCAACCCGGGTGACTCTTACACCCTGGCCACCGAGCGCAGTGCGCTGCCGTTGGCGGTGCGCAACGACCTGTCGGTGCCCATCCGGGTGCGGTTGCAGTTCGACGTCCCACCCGGGATGACGGTGACCGACATCGGTGAACAGGAGGTGCCGCCGGGCTACCTGCCGCTGCGGGTTCCGGTCGAACTGCACGTCACCCAGCGCGTCGCCGTCGACGTGACGCTGCGTACCGCGGACGGTCTGCAACTGGGCGACCCGGTACGTCTGTCGGTGCACTCCAACGCCTACGGCAAGCTGTTGTTCGCCATCACGCTGACCGGCGCGGCGGTGCTCGCGCTGCTGGTCGGGCGCCGGCTCTACCACCGCTTCCGCGGTCAGCCCGACCGGGCCGACCTCGACCGGCCCCGAACGCCGACCGGACCCGGTGGCATGGGAATGGGTCGATGAGCCAGCCGGGTGCAGACACCGGAACCCGGCCGGAGCGCGAAGAACTGTCCGACTCCGCGGTGGTGTCCCGGTCCTGGGGCATGGCGCTTGCCACGTTGGTCAGCCGGATCACCGGCTTCATCCGGATCGTGCTGCTGGCCGCCCTGCTCGGTGCAGCGCTGTCCAGTGCCTTCACGGTGGCCAATCAGCTCCCGAACTTGATCGCCGCGCTGGTCTTGGAGGCCACCTTCACCGCGATCTTCGTGCCGGTGCTGGCCCGCGCCGAACGTGATGACCCCGACGGCGGGGAGGCCTTCGTCCGCCGTCTGGTCACGCTGGCGACCACCCTGCTGCTGCTGGCGACCGTGGTGTCGGTGGCCGCCGCCCCGCTGCTGGTGCGGCTGATGCTCGGCGGTGACCCGAAGGTGAACCAGTCGCTGACCATAGCGTTTGCCTACCTGTTGCTGCCGCAGGTCATCTTCTACGGCCTGACGTCGGTGTTCATGGCAATCCTGAACAACCGCAACGTGTTCGGGCCGCCGGCTTGGGCGCCGGTGCTCAACAACGTCGTCGCCATCGCCACCCTCGGGCTCTACCTGCTGGTGCCCGGTGAACTGTCGGTCGACCCGGTGCGGATGGGTAACGCCAAACTGCTGGTGTTGGGCATCGGAACGACCCTGGGTGTCGTCGCGCAAGCCGCGGTGTTGCTGATCGCCATCCGCCGGGAGCGGATCAGCCTGCGGCCGCTGTGGGGAATCGACGACCGGCTCAAACGATTCGGCACGATGGCCGCCGCAATGGTGCTGTACGTGTTGATCAGCCAGGTCGGTCTGGTGGTGGGCAACCAGATCGCCAGTACCGCAGCGGCATCCGGCCCGGCGATCTACACCTACACCTGGCTGGTGCTGCAACTGCCGTTCGGGATGATCGGCGTGACGATCCTGACCGTGGTGATGCCGCGACTGAGCCGCAACGCCGCCGCCAACGACAACCCCGCCGTACTCGCCGATCTATCGCTGGCCACCCGCCTCACCATGGTGACGCTGATCCCGGTGGTGGCATTCATGAGCGTCGCGGGACCGGCGATCGGCAGCGCGCTGTTCGCCTACGGCAAGTTCGGCCAAGTCGACGCCAACTACCTCGGTGTCGCGATCGCGCTGTCATCGTTCACCCTCATCCCTTACGCCCTGGTGCTGCTGCAGTTGCGGGTGTTCTACGCCCGCGACGACCCATGGACACCGATCCTGATGATCCTGGCGATCACCGCGGTGAAGATCGTGGCCTCACTGCTGGCCCCGCATCTGACCGACGACCCCGAGCTGGTCGCGGGCTACCTGGGTACCGCAAACGGCATCGGCTTCGTTGCCGGGGCGCTGCTGGGTCATCTGCTGCTGCGCCGATCGCTGCGACCGCCGGACGGACGGCTGCTGGATCGCTCCGTACGACGCACCATGCTGGTCACCGCCGCGGCGGCGGCGGCGGCCGCCCTGGTCGCGGTCGGCGCGGACCGGCTGCTGGGACTGCAGCAGCTCACCGACCGCGGCGGCGGCGCCGGCTCGATGGTGCGGCTGGGCATCCTGGCCGCGGTCATGGCGCCGGTGCTGGCCGGGCTGATGGTGGCCGGCCGGGTGCCCGACGCCCTCGCCGGGTGGGCGGTGGTCCGCCGGCGAATCCTGCGGCGTGGTGTCACCGTCGACGCTGCGCCACTTGACTCACAGCTGCCCCATAAGCAACGTCTGGTCCCGTACCCTGATCCCGAGGCGCACGTCGCCGATCCGACGCGGAAAGGACCGGAGCTGAGCGATCAAGGCACGCCCGCCGGCCCGCCCGGCGACGCGACGGCGAAGATTCCCCGCCAGCGCGCCGACGAGTTCCAGCCCGACGTCCCGGGACGCGCCGCCGCTGAGCAGACCGCCCGACCCGAACCGGCCGCGGACGCTCTGCCGCTCGGCCCCGGGGCCACCGTCGCGGGCGGGCGCTACCGGCTACTGGTATTCCACGGCGGTCCGGCCGGTCTGCAGTTCTGGCAGGCGTTGGACACCGCCCTGGACCGTCAGGTGGCGTTGACATTCATCGACCCCGCTCGCACCATGCCGGCCGAACAGATCGAGCAGATCCTCACCCGCACACAACAACTCAGCCGTGTGCAGCGACCCGGACTGGCGCGGGTTCTCGATGTCACGCCGATCGACAACGGCAGCGGACTCGTCGTCTCGGAATGGATCCGCGGCGGGTCGCTGAAAGAGGTTGCCGCAACGTCACCGTCGGCCGTCGGGGGCGCGCGGGCGATGCAGTCGCTGGCTGCAGCGGCTGACGAGGCACACCGGGCCGGGGCAGCACTGTCGGTGGACCACCCGGCGCGGATCCGGGTCAGCATCGACGGGGACGTCGCGCTGGCCTTCCCGGCCACCATGCCCGAGGCCACCGCGGCTGAGGATGTCCGTGGGATCGGCGCGGCGCTCTACGCCCTGCTGGTCGACAGGTGGCCGCTTCCGGAGACCGGCGCCCCGAGCGGTCTGCCGCCGGCCGAGGCGGATCCGTCCGGGCAGCCGATCGAGCCCCGCTCCCTCAACAACGCGATCCCCTTCCAGATCAGCGCCGCCGCGGTGCGGGCGCTGGAACCGGGCGGCGGGATCAGCAGCGCGCCGACACTGTTGCATTTACTGCAGCAGGCCACCGGCGCCGCGGAACGAACGCAGCGGGTGGTGCCTGCCGCGCAGCAGAGCGCACCTGCGCAGAGCAGGGCAGCAGGGCCGGCTCCGCAGCGGCCGCCGCCACCCCCCGACCCAGTCCAGCCGCGCGAGGTCCAGCCGCGCGAGGTCCAGCCGCGCGAGGTCCGGCCGCGGGAGGATGGCCCCGCCGCGCAGGCCGTGCGCCGACGCCGTCTAATGATCGGCATCGGCGTCGGCACTGCGATCCTGGCGACGGCCCTGATTGTGCTCGGGACATTCCTCAGCCGGATTTTCGGTGAGGTCGACAGCGAACTCGAAGGCGAACAGCTGGGCTTGAACACCACGACCACCGCGGCCCAGGAAAGCACTGGGCGGATGGTCGAACCGGTCGCCGCCACGGTGTTTTCGCCCGGCGGCGAAACCGATGCGCCCAACCTCGCCGGCCTGGCCATCGACGGTGATCCGGCGACGGTGTGGCCAACGGACACCTACACCGACGCCGTCCCGTTCCCGGCCTTCAAGAGCGGGGTCGGGCTCATACTGCAGTTACCTGAGCCGATCGTGGTCGGCAGTGTGACGATGGGCATCTCCAGCACTGGAACGCAGGTGCAGATCCGGTCGGCCTCCTCCGCCAACCCGGACAACCTGGACGCCACCACGCTGCTGACCGGGCCGACACTGCTCAAACCGGGCACCAACACCATCTCGGTGCCCAGTGCCGAGCCCACCTCCTATGTTCTGGTGTGGATCTCGACGCTGGGGCAGGTCGGCGGCCTGAGCAGGACCGACATCTCCGAGATCACCGTGCGGGCCGCCCCGTCCTGAGCCTGACGGCCGGGTGAAGTGCCGGCGCGGCGCGGGCTCATTACTGTCCGCGCCATGCCCGGCCATTCCGCGTTCAGCTCCGCGGAGCTTCGCAGCGACGGTGAATTGTTGTGCGCCCACGTCGCCGGTGACCGCTATGCCTTCGAGGAACTGTTCCGCCGCCACAGCGCCCAGTTGTACCGGGTGGCCCGCCGGTGCAGCAGCACCGCCGAGGACGCCCGGGACGCTGTTCAGGATGCGATGCTCTCCGCGCACCGCGCGGCCGGGTCGTTCCGCCATGACGCCCCGGTCAGCGGCTGGCTGTGTCGGATCGTGCTCAATGCCTGTCGGGATAGACTGCGCCGCAACGCGATTCGGCCGACAGTGGCCCTCATCCCGGACGCCTGCCCACCGGTAGCCGACCACACCGGACAACTCGACACCGCTCTCCTGGTTCGGCAGGCACTGCTGCGACTGCCCGCCGCCCAACGCGAGGCGGTACTGACCGTCGATATGCACGGCTATTCGGTGGCCGATGCCGCCGCGCTGCTCGATATCGCCGAGGGCACGGTCAAGAGCCGCTGTGCCCGCGCGCGGGCCAGGCTGGCCGTACTGCTCGCTGCCCGCGACGGCATCCCGGCACGCTGAGAGGCGGGCACACTGGGGGGGTGGAGTCCCCGCACTCACGGCACACCGTGACCGGGTGGTCGCGTCGCAGCGCACCGACGCACGCCGACCGGCCACCGGTGGCGCTACGCCGGCTGTTGGTCACCGCGGTCGGTGTTGCCGCGGTGCTGGTCGCGGCGGGACTCGGCGCGGCGGCCTGCCTGAGTTCGCTGGAACCGACTCGCAGCGCACCGACCAGCGCCAGCCAGATCACCGTCACACCCGACCCCGACACGCTGGACCCCAACACACCGGACCCCAACACACCGGACCCGAACACAACCGGGGCGGCAACCCCTTGATGCGCGGCCGGGAACAGCCCCGCCTACCCTGTTGTTTGAGCAAATGTCACAACAGGCGCGGCGAACCCGTGTCGGCAATGTGCGCAGAAAGGGCGGGGTATGACCGACGAGACCTTGCATGACGTCATCGTGATCGGATCGGGGCCGGCCGGCTACACCGCGGCCATCTACACCGCACGCGCCCAACTGAAGCCTCTGGTCTTCGAAGGCACCGCCTTCGGCGGTGCGCTGATGACCACCACCGAGGTGGAGAACTACCCGGGATTCCGGTCCGGCATCACCGGGCCGGAGTTGATGGACGAAATGCGCGAACAGGCACTGCGCTTCGGCGCCGACCTGCAGATGGAAGACGTCGAGTCGGTGTCGCTGGCGGGCCCGGTCAAAAAGGTCGTCACCGCCGGCGGGCAGACCCACCTGGCCCGTGCGGTCATTCTGGCCATGGGTGCGGCGCCGCGTTATCTCGGTGTCCCCGGTGAACAGGAACTGCTCGGCCGCGGGGTCAGTTCGTGCGCCACCTGCGACGGATTCTTTTTCAAGGAGCAGGACATCGCCGTGATCGGCGGCGGCGACTCGGCCATGGAGGAAGCCACCTTCCTGACCCGGTTCGCCCGCAGCGTCACCCTCATCCACCGCCGCGAGGAATTCCGGGCCTCCAGGATCATGCTGGAGAGGGCCCGCACCAACGACAAGATCACCTTCCTGACCAACACCACCGTCGTCGCCGTGGAGGGCGACAGTACGGTGACCGGGCTGCGGGTTCGCAACGTGATCACCGATGAGGAATCCACCCTCCCGGTGACCGGTGTCTTCATCGCCGTCGGCCACGACCCGCGCTCAGAACTGGTTCGCGACTCCGTGGAGGTCGACGCGGAGGGCTACGTACTGACCCGGGGCCGAGCCACCGCCACCTCCGTGCCTGGCGTCTTCGCTGCCGGGGATCTGGTGGACCACACCTATCGGCAGGCCATCACCGCAGCCGGTAGCGGCTGCGCGGCCGCGATCGACGCCGAACGGTGGCTCGTCGAGGCCGGCACCGAGGCGGGCACCGCCGAGATGATCGGAGCGCAGTAATGGGAACCCTGGCTGTATCCGATGCCAGCTTCGCCGACGACGTCCTCGCCAGCCCCACCCCGGTGCTGGTCGATTTCTGGGCTGCCTGGTGCGGACCGTGCAAGATGATCGCCCCCGTCTTGGAAGAGATCGCCACGGAGAAGGCGGGTGCGTTGACGGTGGCCAAGGTCGACGTCGATGCCAATCCGTCGACCGCCCGTGATTTCCAGGTGGTGTCCATCCCCACCCTGATCCTGTTCAAAGGCGGTAAACCGGTGAAACGAATCGTCGGGGCCAAAGGCAAGGCTGCGTTGCTACGAGAGCTGGCTGACATCCTTTAACCGACCATTGCGGCTATGCCGCCGGAGACGAATTCGTTACCGGTGGTGCGCCTCGACGGTTTCCGCAATGGGCGGTTCTTCTGCGAGAATGCCTGTCATGTCCAGTCCCGGTGCCGGCCCCGGCGACGGCGCCTCCTGGCGAGCCGCGTCCGCCGACCTTCTCCGTCACGGTGACCGTGGTGGCGCGGTGATGGAGATTCGTGCCGCGCTCGCCGCGCTGGGATTACTGGCGAATCCCGACGAGGACCTGACCACCGGCAAGCAGGTGGCACCGGATTTCTTCGATGACGACCTCGATCACGCCGTTCGGGCGTTCCAGCAGCGGCGCGGTCTGCTGGTCGACGGGATCGTCGGCCCTGCCACCTACCGGGCGTTGCGCGAGGCCTCCTACCGGCTGGGCGCGCGGACCCTGGCCCACCAATTCGGCGCGCCGATGTACGGCGACGATGTCGCAACCCTGCAGGCGCGATTGCAGGACCTCGGTTTCTACCACGCCCTCGTCGACGGCTACTTCGGCCTGCAGACTCACAACGCGCTGATGTCCTACCAGCGGGAGTACGGGTTGGCGCCGGACGGCATCTGCGGCCCGGAAACGTTGCGCTCCTTGTATTTTCTCGGCTCACGGGTGACCGGCGGTTCACTGCACGCGATCCGCGAGGAAGAGCACGTCCGGCTTTCTGGTCCCCGGCTGTCCGGCAAGCGGATCATCATCGACCCGGGCCGCGGCGGCACCGACCACGGCTTGATCGTCAACGGCACGCAGGGTCCGATCAGCGAGGCCGACATCCTCTGGGATCTAGCCAGCCGGCTGGAAGGCCGGATGACGGCCATCGGTATGGAGACCTTCCTGTCCCGGCCGGTCAATCACAGCCCGGCTGACGCCGAACGGGCCGCCACCGCCAACACCGTCGGTGCTGATCTGATGATCAGCCTTCGGTTCGAGCGGCAGGCGAGCCCGTCCGCCAGCGGCGTTTCCTGCTTCTACTTCGGCAGCCCGCACGGCTCGGTGTCCACGATCGGACGCAACCTCGCCGACTTCATTCAGCGAGAGTTGGTGGCGCGCATCGGTTTACGGGATTGCCGGACACATGGACGCACCTGGGACCTGTTACGTCTGACCCGGATGCCGACGGTCCAGGTGGACGTCGGCTACATCACCAACCCGCACGACAGCACCATGCTCGCGACCCGCGAGGTCCGTGATGGGATCGCCGAGGGCATTCTCGCCGCGGTGAAGCGGTTGTACCTACTCGGCAAGAACGACCGGCCGACCGGAACCTTCACGTTCGCCGAACTGCTGGCCCACGAACAATCCGTGGACCACGATCGGCCGGCGGTCTGACCGCCTAAACTTGATCGGTGTGGCGTTGACCGAGGTTCGGCCTTGGTGGCGGGACGCTGATTGCTGAGCCGCTGGCCGGTGAGCACTTTGTCCGCCTGGAGTGCGTGTCGACTCCTAGGGTTAGATCGTGCCCCGGCCGGTTCGGTGAGGTCACTTGTAGCGCTGATGGGGTGTCGTGCCTAGTTGAGCACTGATCCATTAGGTCGCCGCCGGGTGTCCTCGGGCTCGCCGAAAAGGTTCGTGGGCAACGGAATTCCAGGAGGTGGCATGGATGATCTTCGTCGGCGATGACTGGGCCGAAGACCATCACGACGTGTATCTGATGGATGAGGCCGGCACCCGGCTGGCCGCTCGGCGGCTGCCCGAGGGGATGACCGGACCACCGCCGCTGTTCATGTCATCGCTGAGCTCAACGATCAGATCGCCGAGCTCGAGACCGCGCTGGAGACGCACCCGGACGCCGACATCTACCGCTCCCTGCCAGGACTTGGTGTTGTGCTCGGCGCCTGGGTGCTCGGTGAGTTCGGGGACGACCCGAACCGCTACACCAGCGCCAAGTCTCGCAAGAACTGCGCCGGAACCTCACCCTTGACCGTCGCCTCGGGCAAGAAACGCGCCGTGCTGGCCCGCCAACGTGCGCAACCGACGCCTCTACGACGCGATCGACCAATGGGCCTTTTGCGCCCTGACCAACAGCCCTGGCGCCCGCGCCTTCTACGACGCCCACCGCGCCGCCGGCGACACCCACCACCAGGCCTTACGCGCCCTGGGTAACCGTCTCGTCGGCATCCTGCACGGGCCGCCTACGCCACCGCACCCACTACGACGAACACAAAGCCTGGGCCCACCGCGCTGCCGCGGCAGCTTGACGCCTTACAACCCTGGGGTATCTAACCGGCAGACCCCACCGGTTGGGTGCTCTCCAGCCGCGTGCTTTCCAACAGCCGCTCCAGCGCCGCCTCGACCTCGGCCTTCCAGCCCAGACCCCGGTCGAGTTCGAGGCGCAGGCGGGGGAAGTATCGGTGCGGCGCCACCACGGTGAAACCCGCGTCGAGAAGGAATTCGGTGTCGATCATGCACTGGTCGAAGGAACAGTCGCCCAGCGCCCGGATCGCCGGCGCCAGTTCGGGGTCGACGATTCCGTCCCCGGCGAGCAATTCCGCGGACTGCGCGGTCCGGCCGAACGCCTCCAGTGCCCGCACCCCGCGCCGAACCAACTCGCTGACGACTTGGCCGATCAGCAGCGAGTTGAGCCCGTCGGGTTGACCGGGCTCAACTCCCATCGATGTCAGCAGCACAGCGTCCGCCCCGACCGGGCCGGTGGGAAACCGATGCGCTCGCGGCACCGCCCGTGGCGGCGCGTAGAGCACATAGCCCCGGCACGGTTCATCGGAAGCGGCCGGGTCGTCTGTTGCCGGAGTAGCGACCTGTCCGCATGACCCCCACTCCAGCATGACCATCGACAGCCATGCCTCCTTCTCGAACTCGGGGTCGGGCAGGTAGTCCTCACCGTCGAGGGTCTGCGGATCCACCTCCCAAAAGACGCAGCGGCGGGCGTGTTTGGGCAACTGCTCGAACCCTTCGAGCCGCAACGGCCTGATCTGAACCGACACCCAGTCTCCCGGTCTTCCCCCGGTCTTCCCCGGGTTTTTTCGCAGCGCAGACGCGCCCGCCAGTCTCAGGATAGGAGAGGCGGGGGATCACCGGCCAGTATTGACCTCCGGCGCCCGCGGTCCTCCCAGCCGTCGAGCGAAATCGGCTGGCGCACTTGGAGATTGAAAATCCAGACCGGCACAGTGGCGACTGCCGTGCCCGGTATTGTCACTGTGACGTAACGGTCGGTTGTCCCGGGTTGGTGCTACCGCACCCGAGAAGAGTCCATCAGGGCGACGATCCGCTGGAGGTCGTCCACTGAGCCGAACTCAACGACGATCTTGCCTTTGCGCTTACCGAGACTGACCGTGACCCGGGTGTCATAGGTGCTCGACAGTCGCTCGGCGACGTCCTGCAGACCGGGCATCTGGATAGGCTTGCGGCGTTTGGGGCCCGCCGGCTTCTCCCCTGCCCGGTTGGCCAGTGTGACCGCCTCCTCGGTGGCCCGTACCGACAGGCCCTCGGCGACGATCCGGGCGGCAAGTTCCTCCTGCACCTCGGGCCCGCCCTCCAGTGCCAGCAGAGCCCGGGCGTGGCCAGCCGACAGAACTCCGGCCGCTACCCGGCGCTGTACCGGGATCGGCAACCGAAGCAGACGGATCGTGTTGGTGATCACTGGGCGCGACCGGCCGATGCGCCCGGCGAGTTCCTCATGCGTGACATCGAACTCGTCGAGCAACTGCTGATAGGCGGCCGCCTCTTCCAACGGATTCAGTTGGGCCCGGTGGATGTTCTCGAGCAGGGCGTCCCGCAGTAGGTCATCGTCGGCGGTCTCCCGGACGATCGCCGGGATCGCGGTCAGGCCGGCCTGCTGGGCTGCGCGCCAGCGCCGCTCCCCCATCACCAGTTGATACCGGCCGCCGCCGACCTGGCGTACCACGATCGGCTGCATCAGCCCGAATTCGCGAATCGAGTGAACCAGCTCGGCGAGGGCCTCCTCGTCGAAGACCTGGCGGGGCTGGCGAGGGTTCGGCTCGATCTGGGTGGGGTCGATCTCGCGGTAGACCGCGCCGATGTTCTCGGCCTCGCCGCTGGCCTCCCCGATGGCGGCCGTTCCGCCGATGACGACATCGGCCGCCGCGTCGCCCAACCGCGGACCGCCGTCGGCGGGGCCGGTCGGAATAAGGGATGCCAGTCCGCGGCCGAGGCCACCCCGGCGCCGTGAGGGCTGCGTCATGCTGTTCTCCGTTACTGGCGGTTGGCGAGTTCGCGGCTGGCGTCCAGATAACTCATCGCCCCCCGCGATCCCGGATCGTAGTCGATGATGGTCATGCTGTACCCGGGCGCTTCGGACACCTTCACGCTGCGCGGAATCACTGTCTCGAGCACCTTGTCCCCGAAGTAGCGGCGCACTTCCGCGGCAACCTGATCGGCGAGCTTGGTCCTTCCGTCGTACATCGTCAGCAGCACGGTGGATACATTCAGCGCCGGGTTGAGGTGCGCCTTGACCATCTCGATGTTCTTCATCAATTGTGAGACGCCCTCGAGGGCGTAGTACTCGCACTGGATGGGGATCAGGACCTCCGGCGCCGCGACCAAGGCGTTGAGGGTGAGCAGTCCCAGCGATGGCGGGCAGTCGATGAAGACATAGTCGAAGTCCAACTCGTCGAGATCGGCCAGCGCATTGCGAAGGCGGTTCTCCCGCGCCACCATGCTGACGAGTTCGATCTCTGCTCCCGCAAGGTCGATAGTCGCCGGCACACAGAACAGCCGATCACTGTGCGGACTCTGCTGGATGGCCGCGCGGACCGGGATCTCCCCGAGTAGGACCTCGTAGGAGGAAGGCGTGCCGGACGGCCGGTCGGTGATACCCAAGGCGGTACTGGCATTGCCCTGGGGATCGAGGTCGATCACCAGTGTCTTGAGTTCCTGAACGGCCATTGCCGCCGCCAGATTGACCGCGGTCGTGGTCTTGCCGACGCCACCCTTCTGGTTGGCGACGGTGAAGACTCGACGTCGGGCCGGCTTCGGCAACTGCCCGGCCGAGGTGTGCAACACCCGCATCGCCCGTTCGGCAGCCGCCCCGATCGGGGTGTCGGCCTCCGGCCATGTTTCACGTGAAACAGCGCCATCTCCGAAGGACTGTGTCATGGTGATCTCCTTTCCGGTGGGCGGTCACGCCGACGGGCCTTCGATCTGGTCGGGGCCGCTCGGCCCCCCTGCACCGCCACCACTACGGTGGCGGCGGGGTTCAGATAGCGCGATCCACATCTCACCACTTCGACACCCCGGGCGCCTAACCGTGCCATTGCCGGCCCATGTTCGGCGACCTCTGCCTCGGCCCGCTCTCCTTTGAGAGCCAGCATCCGGCCGTCGGGCCGCAGCAGCGGCAGACTCCACCGGGTCAGCTTGACCAAGTCGGCCACCGCGCGAGACACGACCGCGTCGGCACCTGCGGCGACGTCCCGAACCGCACGGTCCTCGGCGCGGCCCCGCACGACAGTGACCGCCAGGCCGAGTGCGTCAACCGCCTCGGTGAGGAAGTCGGTGCGCCGCAACATCGGCTCCACGAGCACCGCAGCAAGGTCTGGGCGCGCGATCGCCAGCGGCAGGCCGGGCAACCCCGCCCCGCTGCCGACATCAACCACTCGGGCGTCCGGTTCAATCAACTCGGCCACCGCAGCACAGTTAAGGATGTGGCGGTCCCAGATCCGATCGACCTCGCGCGGACCGATCAGACCCCGCTCGACACCGGGTCCGGCAAGCAGATCCGCATAGTGTCGGGCGAGGTCAAGACGCGGCCCGAATATCTCCGAAGCAATCTCCGGCGGGTCGGGGGCGGCATGTTTCACGTGAAACATCCTCCCGCCGCTTAACTACATGGATGTAACTTCAGTCCTTGAGAACGACGACGCGACGCGAGGGCTCAACGCCCTCGCTCTCGCTGTGCACACCGTCGACTCCGGCGACCGCGTCGTGGACGATCTTGCGCTCGAAGGGGGTCATCGGCGCCAGTTCCTCGCGCTGCCCGCTCTCCAGCACCCGGCGGGCAACCTTCTCCCCCAGCGCCGAGAGGTCGTCGCGCCGGCGCCGACGCCAACCCGCGATGTCCAACATCAACCGGCTGCGTTCGCCGGTCTTCTGCAACACGGCCAGTCGCGTGAGTTCCTGCAACGCATCGAGCACCTCGCCGCGGCGCCCGACCAGTTTGGTCAGATCCCCGCCGCCGTCGATGCTGACCACCGCACGATCGCCTTCGACGTCGAGGTCGATGTCGCCGTCGAAATCCAACAGGTCGAGCAGTTCTTCCAGATAATCGCCGGCGACCTCGCCCTCGGCGACCAGTCGCTCCTCCAGGTCGGTGCTCGTACGCACCGGTGCGGCAGCGGTGTCCTCCTCGCCGACATCCCCCTCGTGGTGCTGCGCCTCGGTTTCCGTCATCATCATCTCTCCTTGTCCGGTCATCAACCCGGTCATCTCTTACGTTTCTTGGGGCGGCCAGCCGGGCGCGCACCGGGCCGTGGCGTTCGCGTCGCCGTCGCCCCGCCCCCCTTGGCGGTGGACGCCGATTGCCCGCCGTTCACCGACTCCGCGCCGTTCGCCGACGCCGCGGCAGCCTCACCGTCGAGTTCGGCGGCGGCCATATCGGCGACAGCTGCTGCCTTGGTCTTGTTCTTATTCGGCTTGGCTCCCGGCGCCGGGGCATTGGAGGCCCGGCGGGCCAGCGCCTCCTCTTTGGCCGCCTCCTCCTCGCGTTCGATCTTGCCGAACACGAGATGCTGCTGAGCGAACGTCCAGATGTTGTTGGACACCCAGTAAATGATGATGGCGATAGGCAGGAACGGCCCACCCACGACAACACCGAGCGGGAAGACGTAGAGCGCGAGCTTGTTCATGATCGCGGTCTGCGGGTT
Source organism: Mycobacterium sp. (assembly GCF_044370595.1). GTDB lineage: Bacteria > Actinomycetota > Actinomycetes > Mycobacteriales > Mycobacteriaceae > Mycobacterium. The sequence goes on along the minus strand of NZ_JBILVF010000020.1, from coordinate 1,990 downwards.
GGCGGCGGCTTCCGGGCTCTGCCGCGAGATGGAGGCGCGGCTGTTGAAATACGTCGCGATCCCGGCCAGAATCATCAGCGGAACCGAGACCGCCGCCACCGCCGGCCGGCTGAACTCGGTGAAGGCCGCCAGGCCGTGCTGCTGGGTGATCGACGCGCCGATCGGCGCACGAAAGAGATTGGCCTCCAGGAAGTGTCCGACGTCGGCGGCGCTGAAGAAGTAGTTGGGCAGCCGACGGTTCTCCTCCACCGACAATCCGAGGCGGCCGAAGCCGGACTGGGTCCGGTTGAACGACATCAGGACGTGGTAGAGCCCGAGGAACACCGGCACCTGCGCCAGCATCGGTAGGCAGCCGAGGATCGGGTTGAAGTCGTGTTCCTTCTGGAGTTTCTGGATCTCCAGTGCCATCCGCTGGCGGTCCTTGCCGTATTTCTTCTGCACCGCCTTGATTTGGGGTTGCAGTTCCTGCATCTTGCGGGTGGTGCGGATCTGCTTCACGAACGGCCGATACAACACGGCGCGCAGGGTGAACACCAGGAACATCACCGACAGTGCCCAGGTGAAAAAGTTGCTCGGCCCCAGTAGCGCGCCGAACAGCTTGTACCAGAGCCACATGATCCCCGACACCGGGTAGTACACGTAGTCGAGGCTGAACCAGTTAAACATGTGCGCTCCTGACCTTCCCGTTCGGAGGAACCCGTTCGGGTATCGGATCCCATCCACCGCGGTGCCACGGACCGCACTTGACCAACCGGACGACACTCAACCAACCGCCGCGGAGCAGTCCGTATTCGGTAAGTGCGTCTACGGCGTAGTGGCTGCAGGTGGGCATGAACCGACACGAAGGCAGCCGTAACGGCGACACCATGTGCCGGTAACCCTGGATCACCGCGATCACCAGGCGCGCCATCCGGCTGGTACCGGTGCTGCGGTCGTTCATCGGGGTCGTTCCATGAGGGTATGCGCGCGGTCAACGCCGCAGCGCAGTTGATGTTGAAGCCGCGCGGATCGCGCCTCGCGGCTACTCGGCAGGGCCCGCACCACGATCCGGTCCGCCGGGTCGAGGTCGGCCAGAATGGTGCGCGCGGCGTGCCGCAGTCTTCTGGCCACCCGGTGTCGATCGACCGCACCACCAACGGATTTGGCGACGATCAAACCGATGTGCGGTTCGGAGCCTGAGGGCGCCCGGTAGGCGTGCACCACGAGATCGGACTGCGGTGCACGCACCCCGCACCTGACGGTGCGGGTGAACTCTGCAGACCGTGTCATCCGGTTACGAGCCGGCAGCACTGGTTCGCCGACCGGTCGGTCAGGCAGTCAGCGAGCGACGGCCCTTGCGCCGCCGGCCGGTCACGATGGCACGCCCGGCGCGGGTTCGCATCCGCAGCCGGAAACCGTGCACCCGGGCCCGGCGCCGGTTATTCGGCTGGAAGGTGCGTTTGCCCTTGGCCACGGCGGTCTCTCCTCGTCACATCTGCGGCGAACGGACGATGCGGCCGCAGCCGCGGTGCCCGTTGCTGAAATCGGTACGAACCGGCGCGGTCCCGGAAATCCGGTCGCTGCCGTGTCACCCGCGGTTGGGCGACCCTGCCGAGGGTACTGAGGTTCCCTTGGACTGGTCAAACCGCCCCCGATTCGATCGCGGCGTGTCCTGTGGATAAATCCGCACGAATGTGTTGGCAGGGTGATCGAAACCTGTTAGCTTCTGCCAGAGCGGTAAGTCGGCAGGCCGTTTGACGACTGTGCTGCACACGATGCTTACTACCCATACGTTGTACCCATACGCTGCGGCGCTGAGAACACTCCAAAGCTGTGCACACCTGTTAATAAATGTTGTGGACAGGATGCTCGGCACTTCCTCCGTCGCGGCGTCAGATGAGCCAGGGGGATCTGTCGTTGACTGAGGATCCCGGCACCGGGTTCGCATCGGTATGGACGTCGGTGGTGGCCGAGCTTAACGGTGACGGGGACTGGTCCGGTGACAGCACCA
>NZ_JBILVF010000094.1:0-12923 GCF_044370595.1 Mycobacterium sp. | reverse complement strand
CTCCCGGGTTCATAATCGGCAGAACAGCTTTAGCCAGGGAAGCGTAGGAGAATGCCGAGATATGGATGCCCTTGGCGACGTCTTCGTAGGGGGCGTCGAAAAACGGGTTGATACCCATCCCACTCGGCGGCATGAAGCCGATCGAGTGCACCACGCCGTCCAGCTTGTTACCGACCCCGATCACCTCGGCGATCCGGTCCGCCAAGCTGTCGAGGTGTTCGGCGTTCTGCACGTCAAGTTCGAGCAACGGCGCGGGGTTGGGCAACCGGTCGATGATCCGCTGGATCAACCGCATCCGGTCGAAGCCGGTGCAGACGATCTCCGCACCGGCTTCCTGCGCGACCCGGGCGATATGGAAAGCGATCGAGGAGTCGGTGATGATCCCGGTGACGAGGACACGTTTGCCCTCGAGAAGCCCTGCCATGAAAGTCCTTTCGTTTACCAATGCCGCCTACGCATCGCCGCGAGCGGTCAGTGGCCCATTCCCATACCGCCGTCAACCGGAATCACCGCACCCGCGATGTAGCCGGCATCTTCGGAAGCCAGGAAGCTGACCGCGCCGGCGACCTCGTCGGCGGTGCCGATGCGTTTGGCTGGAATGAACTCCAACGCCCCCTGCCGGACGCGTTCGTCCATCGCTTGCGTCATGTCGGTGTCGATCAGACCGGGGGCCACCACGTTCGCCGTGACCCCGGCCTTGGACATTTCGCGGGAGATCGAGCGAGCCATGCCGATCAGGCCGGCCTTGGAGGCCGCGTAGTTGGATTGGTTGCCGATGCCCCACATGCCCGAGACCGAACCGACGAAGATCATCCGGCCGAACCGGGTCTTCTGCATGCTGCGCGCAGCTCGTTGGGCGACCCGGAACGCCCCGGTGAGGTTGGCGTCGATGACTTTCTCGAAGCGCTCCTCGGTCATCCGGATCATGAAGGCATCTGCGGTGATGCCGGCATTGGACACCAGCACCTCGACCGGTCCCTGATGCTGCTCGACCTCGGTGAAGGCGCGGTCGACCGCCTCGTTATCGGTGATGTCGCACACGACGCCGAACAAGCCGTCGGGGGCTCCGGAGCCGCGGTGCGTGACCGCCACCTTGTGGCCGTCAGCGGCAAGCCGACGGGCGATGGCCAGCCCGATCCCCCGGTTTCCGCCGGTAACGAGCACCGAGCGGGGCACGAACGGGGGTTTGCCGCCGGCGGCGGCTGCTCCGGCAGATGTCGCCGCCGGCGCGGCTGCTCCGGCAGATGTCGCCGCCGGCGCGGCTCCGGTGGTGTCGGTCATGCCCGTCAACTTAGTGCCTCACCGGTATCAGTCCGAAATCAGGCACGCTCACTCCGAGAGTGACGTCTTGGCGCGGTTCGCTCGACCTTTTTCGCCCGTCTGGCGGTTTGGGCGGAAGACGAGGATCAGCCGGGCAGCCGGCGGTTGATCAGCAATGCGGCCAGTGCGGCCAGCGCCAACAGCAGTGAACCCAACCGCAGCCAGCCCACACTGGCGTCGCCCTTGACGGTCTCGTATCCGATCTGGTCCTGCAGCGTGGTGAAGACCTCTTTGAGTTGCTCCAGGGTCGAGGCGCTGTAAGCGCTGCCGTCGGAGAGTTCGGCGATTTTCTTGAGCATCTCGTCGTCCACCGGCACCGGTTGGCGCTGATCGTTGATCTCCACATAGCCGTACGGCGTGCCGAACGACACCGTTGAGATGGGCACACCCTGGTCCTTGGCGGTGCGGGCTGCGGTGAACGCACCTTTGGGGTTGTCCGGGTTGGACGGCACCGTCTCCTTGCCGTCAGACATCAGCACGATGCGGCCGGGCGGCTTCTCCCCGTCCTCACCGCCGCCGATCACCGCTCCCACGGTCGCAATGGCCTGTAATGCGGTGAAGATCCCCTCCCCGGTGGCGGTGCGGTCGGCCAGTTGCAGCTTGTCCAGGGCGATTTTGGTGGCTTCGCGGTTGGTCGTCGGCGACACCAGCACCGTGGCAGTCCCGGCGTAGGAGATCAACCCCAGGTTGATCCCCGGGGTCAGCTGGTCGGCGAACTGCTTGGCCGCTTCCTGTGCGGCCGCAAGCCGACTGGGCTCTACATCGGTGGCTCGCATCGACTGCGAAACGTCGATCACCAGCATCACCACCGCCCGGTTGCGCGGAACCCGGACGTCGTTCTGCGGCCCGGCCATCGCAATGGTGAGCATCACCAGCGAGGAGATCAGCAGGATCGCAGGCAGGTGCCGCCACCGGTTGGAGCGTTGCGGCGCAACCTTTTCCAGCAGTTCCATATTCGCGAACCGCAAGATGCGTTGTTTGCGTGACCGCTGGACGATCACGTAGAGCGCCACCAGCGCAGCAGTCACCAGCAGGAACAGAAAGAACCAGGGGTGCGCAAAGTCGGTCAGGGCCATCGGCCCGAGCAACGGCAACTTCACCGGTGAACCCCGCTCACTGTGCGCCCGCCATCGCGCCGCGGCGCCGCGAGGCGACGAACCGCACGATGTCGGCGATCCAGTCCCGGTCGGTACGCAGAGTCATCAGCGGCGCACCGCATCGGCGCAGCGTGCGTGACACCTCATCGCGGTGTGCGGCCGCGGCACGGGCGAAGTCGTCGCGGAGTTGCTCGTCAATGGTGAACTCGCGGGTCACCCCTGATTCGGTGTCCTGCAGGATCACGTCGCCGACCGCCGGCAGTTCCACGTCGCGGGGGTCGAGAACCTCGACGCCGAGCACCTCGTGCCGGGCGGCGATGGCACGCAGTGGCCGCATCCAGTTGATCGGGCCCAGGAAGTCGCTGATGATCACGGCCATTCCGCGGCGGCGTTCCGGCCGGCGTAGCGCGTCGATGGCCACCGCGAGGTCGCCCCGAACTCCCAACGGTGCGCGCGGAGAGGTCGCGATCGCGCGCAGCAGGGTCTGCTCGTGCTGGCGCCCGGAACGTGCCGGAATGCGGATGATCCGGTCGCCGTTGGCGATCACCGCACCGATCCGGTTGCCGCCCCCGCTGTTGAGAAAGGTGATCGCCGCCGCCGCTCCGACGGCGAGGTCACGCTTCTCACAACCGGTGGTGCCGAAGTCCAGGCTGGCTGACATGTCGACGACCAGCCAGGTCTCCAATTCTCGGTCGGCGATCATCTGCCGTACATGAGGGTGGGTGGTGCGGGCGGTCACCGACCAGTCCATCCGCCGCACATCGTCGCCGGGCTGGTACAGCCGCGAGTCGCCCGGTTCGGAGCCGGGTCCCGGGATCAGACCTAGGTGGTTGCCCTGCAACACCCCGTCCAGTTTGCGTTTGACGGTCAGTTCCAGTTGTCGCAGCGCAGCCGACAACTTGGCGTCGACGATCTCTCCGCGGCCGAACGACGGCGGGTGGATGGACTGGACCTGATCGGCTGCCTGCCCGGCAGACCCAGACGTCGACTCGCTCACCGAGCGTTAGCGCCGGCCGCGGGAGAGACAGCCGGGCCGGCTGGCGGCGGAACCACGGGTGGAACCGAATGGCCATGCTGCGGAACCGCATTCACCTGCGGCAGTGCGACAGTCTGCAGAATGCGTCCGATCACCACATCTGCCTTGACGTCATCCGCCAGGGCGTCGTAGGTGAGCACCAACCGGTGTCGCAGCACGTCGGGGATCACCTCGATGACATCCTGGGGCACCACGTAGTCGCGGCCCCGGACCAGGGCCAGGGCGCGGGCTGCGGCGATGATGCCCAGCGAGGCGCGCGGCGAGGCGCCGTAGGCGATCCAGGCTCTGACATCAGGCATCCCGAACTGCTCCGGTCGGCGGGTGGCGGTCACCACCCGAACCACGTAGTCCACCAGGGCGTGATGAACGAAGTTGTTGGCCGCAACCTCCTGCAGACGCAGCAGGTCACCGGTCTCCAGAATCGGCTTGGGTTCCGGCGGGGTGACTCCCATCCGGTAGATGATTTCGCGCTCCTCCTCCGGGGAGGGGTAGTCGACGTTGATCTTGAACAGGAACCGGTCGCGTTGGGCTTCCGGCAGGGGGTAGACGCCTTCGTTCTCGATCGGGTTCTGGGTGGCCATCACCAGGAACGGTTTGGGCAGCGGGTAGGTCTGCCCGCCGATAGAGATCTTGCGCTCGGCCATCACCTCCAGCAGGGCGGATTGGACCTTTGCCGGGGCTCGGTTGATCTCGTCGGCGAGCAGGAAGTTCACCACCACCGGACCCAGTTCGATGTCGAACTCCTCACGACCCTGGCGGTAGATCCGGGTGCCGATGATGTCGGTGGGCACCAGGTCGGGGGTGAACTGGATACGGGAGAAGGTTCCGCCGACAACACGGGCGAAGGTCTCGACCGCGAGCGTCTTGGCCACACCGGGGACGCCCTCGAGCAGCACGTGGCCCTTGGCGAGCAGACCGACCAGGATGCGCTCGACGAGTTGGTCCTGACCGACGATGACCCGCTTTACCTCGAAGATGGCCCGCTCCAGGGTGTTCACCTCGCTGGCCAGACCGTTGCCACTCGAAGCGGTCGCCGCACCCGTAATGACAGCGGCAGTGTTCGAGCTTGCGTACCCTCCCGGACCCGCGAGCGACCCACCAGGTGACGTCATCGAATTTCCTCCACAGCTATTGGCGGTCACGTCAGTGCCGATTCGCCCACGTGCCCACTTGGCATCCGGGCAGCAGGTGCCCGCACCTAACTATTCCAGGCGATCCGGAATCCGTCGACGGCGCGGTCACTGGCGCGTCGGAACCCCGGCTAGCGAATCGCGGCACTCCTCCCCCCGCCTCCTCCCCCCGCCTCGTCTCCCGGCGGTCGGATCGACTCGAGGTCAGGTCTCGATGATGCGCGTCAGGTACGGCGTCATCCCCGCGGTGCGCACCGGGCCGACGGTCACCTGCCCGGCCGCCGAGGAAGACTCCAGCATCTGGTTGTTCCCCAGGTAGATCGCGACGTGCTGGCTGCCCTCGGGGCCGTAGAAGATGAGGTCACCGCGCTTGGCCTGTGACGGGGGGATGTGTCGGCCCGCGTTGTACTGGTCCCCCGAATACTTGGGAATCTGCACGCCGACACCGGCGAAGGCGTATCGCGTGAAGCCCGAGCAGTCGTAGCCGACCTTGCCGGCGTCGTGGTCGACGCCCTCGCTGGGTCCATTGATCGCACCCCCGCCCCAGGAATAGGGCACACCGCGCTGGGAGGCACCGCGACGGATCACGTATTCGATGGCCTGCGGGCCGCTCACCCGCCCCCCGGGCAGTGCCGTGGGTCCTCCGCCGATACCCAGTCCAGCCAGGAACTTGCGACCCAGGTTCATGGTGGCCTGGGCAGCCTGCTGGGTGAACGCCAGCGAGGCCTGCGCGACCGCGACCGGATCCCCGGGCGCACCGGCGCTGAGAATCTTGGGCAGGGTGGGATCCCACTCATCGGCGTGCGCGGGCGACGCGAGTCCGACCGACAGCGAGACCGCCGCCAACAGCATCGCGACGGCGCGGATGACACGGGTGTGCACACGCATGACTACTGTCCTCACCACTCGATGTAACGGACGGCGAAGGGCGTCATGCCGCTGGTGCGGACCGGCGAGATCTTGACGAATGATCCGGTGTAGGGCGCCTCGATCATCTGGTTGTTACCCAGGTAAATCGCGACGTGCTGGCTGCCGTTGGGCCCCCAGAAGAGCACATCGCCGCGGCGCATCTGCGCCACCGGGATCTTGCGACCCATGTTGTACTGCGAGCCCGAATAGTGCGGCAGATTGATGCCCGCCCCGGCGAACGCGTAGAGCACCAGGCCCGAGCAGTCGAACCCGACGGTGTTGGCGCCGCCGTCGATGCCGCGGCTCGGTCCGGCGGCGTTGCCGCCGCCCCAGGAGTACGGCACCCCGATCTGCGACTGCGCCCGCTTGATGACGTGCTCGATGGCCCGGTTGCCGTACACCAGCGGGATGCCGCCGTTGTTGGTGATCCCGGTGTCGGTGGGTTTGAGGATGCCCAACTGCTGCAGGAATTTCTTACCCATCTGCTGGGTGGCCTGGAAGGAGTTCTGCGCGATACCCAGCACCGCGTTGATGATCTGGACCGGGTCGCCGGAGAGGAAGGCGCTGGGCACCGCCGGCAGGGTGAGGTCCCACTCGGAGGGGTCTCCGTAGGGAACGGTGACGGCGGGAGCGCCCGGGGCGCGACGGTCCCAGTCGCCGGGATTAGCGGCGGCTCGCGGCGCCGGCGCGGCGGGTGCGGCCGCTTCGACCATCGGGGCGGCAGCCTGCGGAGCAGTGGCCTGCGGGTCGGGCACACCACCTGTGGCGGCGGCCTGCGGCGCAGCCGCGGCCCGCGCCACCAGCAGTTTCTGCTGGGCGACCGTGCGTTCGGCGGCGAGCCGATCGATCTCGGCCTGCTGCTCGCGGAAGGATTGCTGGACCCGCGTCAAGGCGGCCACCGCGGCGTCCTGGCTGGCCTGTGCACCCTTGACGGCAAGGTCGGACTTGGTTTTCGCTTCTCTCGCCGCGGCGTCGGAGTTGACGGCGGCGGTCTTGGCCTGGCGCAGTCCTGCCATGACCTCCTGGGAACTGTGCGCCAGCGTCTGCCCGGCTGAGGCGGTCGCGATGATCGCGTCCGGTGTTTGCGCCAAAACCAGCGACGAGGACGGGCCGTTGACATAAGTCGCCGAGGCGAAGGTGTCAAAACGCTGCTGCGCCTCGATGATCGCGGCGTCGGCTTCCTTGACCGCATTCTGGCTGGCATCCACCTGCTGCCGGGCGAGCGCAGCGGCATCACGGGCCGCCTGGACCTCGACGATCGCCTTGTTGACGCTCTCCTGCTCGAGTTGCACCCGCGCTCCGACATCCTGCAGGCGCTGGTTCGCCTCGGCCACGTCGGCGACCAGGGCTGCGAGGCTGTTGGGCTCCTGGGCCGGCTCTGCCTGCGCCAGACCGGGCGTGGACAACGCGATGGCAGCGGTGAGGGTCAACGGACAAACCGCCCGGGCAGCGCGAACGGCGCGAGAACCGCTGGAAGGTCTCATACGACGACTCATTCGACTCCGACTCCTACTTGCTGCGGATAGTCACGTCAGTAACAAAAGCCACATTGGCCACATTGATAACAATGGCTTCAACAGAACCGTACGTCACGTCTGTCGCAGAGGAAACCGGCGCGGAGAATTACAAAGTTGTATTTCCGCAGGTGTGACCGAATAGCAACCTTAGGGATTTGCCACGAAATCGCGGCGCTCGGCGAAATCGCTGCTGGAGGTCGTTTACTCGGGAGCTAGCTTCCTCGGGAGAGGAGGGTCGAGTCGCTCCGTCGCGCCCACCGCCGCAGATATCCGGTAGCAACAGCCGCCGCGGCAATCGCCACAACAACGAAGATCGTGAATGCAGTCCAGTCGAATATCGGAGTTTTCAACTGGTCCACGAATGCCTGTGCACCCTGCACCGGATTATCGGCCAATTTGGCGACGTCCTGACCGGCTTCCAGCAGTACCCGGTCATAGGTGGTGCTGTACGTCCCCGCCCAGCCGGGGCTGAGCACCAGCACCGTCGAACCGGGACTGTCCATGCCCACCGCGGTGGCGATATCGCGCAACGGGGTGTCGATGATCGGACTTTCCTGCATGACCACAACCTTCAGGTCGACCCCCCGTTCCCGGGCGGCGTTGACCACCTGCTGCAGACCCGCAACGTCGGCAGCCGGGGCGGCAACACCGTCCTCGGCGAGGTCAGCCCTGACCGCCGAGAGGCAGTCTGCTACCGGGACCGTCATCGGCAGGTCCACGGCGGTGCACACCTCCATCGGGATGAACGTCGGCGTGTACCCGGGGAGACCAGCGAGAAAATCGGGCGCAAGAAAATCGGGCGCAAGAAAATCGGGCGCAAGAAAATCGGGCGCAGAGATGGGCACAGACGGGGAGCTCACGGGCCGACGGTACCGCGATCGGCACGCAGGGGTGGCAGCACGCGCCGTGGACGATCAGACTGGAAAGCGTGGGGTCGGCGACCCTGGCGGGCCAACCGCACCGATAGGATCCGACTGCCGACCGACCCGCCCAGATAAACACACGCCGGGAGTTGATGTGAGCAGCGCAAGTTCTTCCCTGAACTCATTTGGGGCCCGCGACACTCTCGAGGTCGGGGACGCCAGTTACGAGATTTACCGCCTCGACGCGGTTCCCGGCACCGAAAAGTTGCCCTACAGCCTCAAGGTGCTCGCCGAGAACCTGCTGCGGACCGAGGACGGCGCGAACATCACTCAGGACCATATCCAGGCGATCGCCAACTGGGATCCCTCGGCCGAACCGAGTGTAGAGATCCAGTTCACCCCGGCCCGGGTCATCATGCAGGACTTCACCGGTGTGCCGTGCATCGTCGACCTGGCCACCATGCGGGAGGCGGTCACCCAACTCGGCGGGGATCCGGAGAAGGTCAACCCGCTGGCGCCGGCCGAGTTGGTCATCGACCACTCGGTGATCCTGGACTTCTTCGGCAACGCCGGCGCTTTCCAACGCAACGTCGACCTGGAGTACCAGCGCAACGGCGAGCGTTATCAATTCCTGCGCTGGGGCCAGGGCGCCTTCGACGACTTCAAGGTGGTGCCGCCGGGGACGGGCATCGTGCACCAGGTCAACATCGAGTACCTGGCCCGCGTGACGATGGTCCGCGACGGGGTGGCCTACCCGGACACCTGCGTGGGCACCGACAGTCACACCACCATGGTCAACGGTCTGGGCGTCCTGGGCTGGGGCGTGGGCGGCATCGAGGCCGAGGCCGCCATGCTGGGACAGCCGGTCTCGATGCTGATCCCCCGCGTCGTCGGCTTCAAGCTGACCGGCGAGATCAAGCCGGGCGTCACCGCGACCGACGTCGTGCTCACCGTCACCGACATGCTGCGCAAGCACGGCGTGGTGGGCAAGTTCGTGGAGTTCTACGGCAAGGGCGTGGCCGAGGTGCCGCTGGCCAACCGCGCGACGCTGGGCAACATGAGCCCCGAATTCGGTTCCACCGCAGCGATGTTCCCGATCGACGAGGTGACGATCGACTACCTGCGGCTCACCGGTCGAAGCGCGGAGCAACTGGCTCTGGTGGAGGCCTATGCCAAAGCCCAGGGCATGTGGCACGACCCGGGTCATGAGCCGAAGTTCTCTGAGTACCTCGAACTGGATCTCTCGACGGTGGTGCCGTCGATCGCCGGGCCCAAGCGTCCGCAGGACCGCATTGAACTGACCGACGCCAAGACCGCGTTCCGCAAGGACATCCACAACTACGTCGAGCAGAACCACCCGGCGCCGGAGACCAGACTCGACGAGGCCGTGGAGGAGTCCTTCCCCGCCAGTGATTCTGCGGCGCTGTCCTTCGCCGACGACGGCGCGCACGATATGCGACCCTCGGCCGCCTACGGCTCGTCGGGCCGGCCGAGCAAACCGGTCCTCGTCAGGTCCGCCGACCGCGGCGAGTTCATCCTCGATCATGGTGCGGTGGTGGTGGCCGGTATAACCTCCTGCACCAACACCTCCAACCCGTCGGTGATGCTCGGGGCCGCACTGCTGGCCAAGAAGGCCGTGGAGAAGGGCCTCACCACCAAGCCGTGGGTCAAGACGAATATGGCGCCGGGATCTCAGGTGGTCACCGACTACTACGAGAAGGCCGGTCTGTGGCCCTATCTGGAGAAGCTGGGCTACTACCTCGGCGGCTACGGATGTACCACCTGCATCGGCAATACCGGGCCGCTTCCGGATGAGATCTCCAAGGCGGTCAATGACCACGACCTGGCCGTTACCGCGGTGCTGTCGGGCAACCGTAACTTCGAGGGTCGGATCTCCCCCGACGTCAAGATGAACTATCTGGCGTCGCCCCCGCTGGTGATCGCTTACGGCATCGCAGGAACCATGGATTTCGATTTCGAATCCGATCCGCTGGGCAAGGACGCGAACGGCGACGACGTGTTCCTCAAGGACATTTGGCCCTCGCAGAAGGAGATCGACGAGACCATCGCCTCCTCGATCGACCGAGACATGTTCGTCGACAGCTACGCCGACGTGTTCAAGGGCGACGAGCACTGGCGCAATCTGCCGACGCCGTCCGGCAACACCTTCGCCTGGGATGAGAAGTCGACCTATGTCCGCAAGGCGCCCTACTTCGATGGCATGCCCGCCAACCCGGAGCCAGTCACCGACATCAAGGGCGCGAGAGTCCTTGCACTTCTTGGCGACTCGGTGACCACCGACCACATCTCGCCGGCCGGCGCCATCAAGAAGGGCACCCCGGCGGCGCAGTACCTGGAAGCCAACGGTGTGCTGCCGGCGGACTTCAACTCGCTGGGGTCACGCCGAGGCAACCATGAGGTCATGATCCGCGGCACCTTCGCCAACATCCGGTTGCGCAATCAGTTGCTCGACGCCATTGTTGAGGGTGGGGTTTCCGGCGGCTATACCCGGGACTTCACCCAACCGGGCGGCCCGCAGGCGTTCATCTACGACGCAGCCCAGAACTATGCGGCTGAGAACACCCCGCTGGTGGTGTTGGGCGGCAAGGAGTACGGCTCCGGCTCATCGCGGGACTGGGCGGCCAAGGGCACCCGCCTGCTGGGAGTGCGCGCGGTGATCACCGAATCCTTCGAGCGGATTCACCGGTCGAACCTGATCGGCATGGGCGTTATCCCACTGCAGTTCCCGGCCGGTGAATCGGCGGTGTCGCTCAAGCTGGACGGCACCGAGGTTTTCGATATCACCGGCATTGAGGAACTCAATGCCGGCAAGACCCCGAAGACGGTGCACGTCACGGCTACCAAGGAGGACGGCTCGAAGGTGGAGTTCGACGCGGTGGTTCGCATCGACACCCCCGGCGAGGCCGACTACTACCGCAACGGCGGCATCCTGCAGTACGTGCTGCGTAACATGCTGCGGGCTGGTAAGACCGCCTAGCTCCGTTCTTGGGTGTGCGGTGGCTCACTCAACCGCCAACCTGTCAGTGTGTCAGGCGAGTTCGATCAGGCCGGCGTAGTCGTCTGACCAGTGGTCCTCGGTGCCATCGGGCAGCAGGACAACCCGCTGGGGTTCCAGCGCCTCGGCGGCACCGGGGTCGTGCGTCACCAGTACGACTGCGCCGACGTAACTGCGCAGCGCGTCGAGCACCTGTTCCCGGGATGCCGGATCGAGATTGTTCGTGGGCTCGTCGAGCAGCAGCACGTTGGCCGTCGAGGCCACCAGACCGGCCAGCGCCAGCCTCGTCTTCTCCCCACCGGACAGCGTGCCCGCCGGTTGATCGAGTTGCGGGCCGCTGAACATGAACGCCCCGAGCAATCCGCGCAGATCCTGTTCCCCGGTATCGGGTGCGGCGTGCCGGATGTTCTCCCACACCGTCGTGTTGGTGTCCAGGGTGTCGTGTTCCTGCGCGAAATAGCCGATCTTGCAGCCATGTCCGGGTTCGATCGTCCCGGCGTCGGGGGTCTCGGTTCCGGCGAGCACCCGAAGCAGCGTAGTCTTTCCGGCCCCGTTAAGCCCGAGCACCACCACTCGCGACCCGCGGTCGATCGCCAGATCGACTCCGCTGAACACCTCGAGCGAGCCGTAGTTCTTCGTCAACCCCTTGGCCATCAGCGGGGTCTTCCCGCACGGCGCCGGGGTCGGGAACCGGATCTTGGCGACCTTGTCGGCGACCCTCTCGGCGTCGAGTTCGGCGATCATCCGTTCAGCCCGGCGCAACATATTCTGTGCTGCAACAGCTTTGGTGGCCTTCGCTCCAAGCTTGGCAGCTTGGGCGCGCAGCGCCGAGGCCTTCTTCTCGGCGTTGGCGCGTTCCCGGCGGCGACGTTGTTCGTCGGTGGCGCGGGCTTCGAGGTACTTCTGCCAGCCCATGTTGTAGATGTCGGCCTCGCCGCGGACGGCGTCGAGGAACCACACACGATTGACCACCTCGGCCAGTAGGCCGACGTCGTGGCTGATGATCACCAGGCCGCCACTGTAGGACCTGAGGAAGTCGCGCAACCAACTGATGGAGTCGGCGTCGAGGTGGTTGGTCGGCTCGTCGAGCAGCAAGGTGGTGGACGATCCGGCGCCGGACTCGCTGGCGGCGAAGAGGATTCGGGCCAATTCGACGCGCCGGCGCTGTCCGCCCGAGAGGGTGCGCAGTGGCTGGGTCAGCACCCGATCCGGTAGACCCAAGCTTGCGCAGATCCTCCCCGCTTCACTCTCGGCGGCGTACCCGCCCAACGCGGCAAAGCGCTCCTCGAGTTGTCCGTAGCGACGTACCGCCCGGTCGCGTTCGGATTCGTCGACCATCTCGGCCATCAGCACCTGCTGCTTCTCCAGATCGGCCAGCAGGGTGTCCAGGCCACGTGCGGACAGCACCCGGTCGCGAGCCAGCACGTCGAGGTCTCCCTCCCGCGGGTCCTGGGGAAGGTAACCCACCTCGCCGGTGCGCATGACGGTGCCCGCGTAGGGGTCGCCTTCCCCGGCCAGGATCCGCAGGGTGGTGGTCTTCCCGGCGCCGTTGCGGCCGACCAGACCGATGCGGTCACCGGGCTGGACGCGCAGCGCGGGGCCCTCGGCGAGGAGCAGCGTACGCGCGCCGGCGCGGACCTCGAGGTCCGTTGCGGTGATCACGCCTGGTTACTCCTTTGCGCCCTGACGCGCTGCTACTTCTCGTCGGTGAAGACCGGGGCGCGCTGCTCGGCGCGCGCGGCGACCGCCTCTTCGAAGTTCGCGGTGAGCAGGCGCACGTAAAGCTGCCCGAGGCCCTCGGCCTGCATGTGCCCCTCCAGGGTACTGGCGTCCAGTCCGGTCCATAACGTGCGCTTGGTCAATTCGATGCCGGGCCGGGAAAACGCCGCGATGCGGGCCGCCATGCCATAGCAGGTCGGCAGCAAGTCGGCGGCCGGAACCTGGCGGGACACCAGGCCGATCCGTTCGGCTTCAGCAGCGTCGACGTCGCGGCCGGTCAGCATGATCTCGAACGCCCGGGAGCTGCCGATAGCTC
>NZ_JBILVF010000019.1:0-39941 GCF_044370595.1 Mycobacterium sp. | reverse complement strand
GTCTTCGCCAGTAGGCGCTCCACCCAGGAGTCAGCCGACGCGATCCTGCAGGCACTTGATCGGCGGATGGGTATCACTTCGCTGGTGCTGTACGTCGTGCTGATCGCGATCGTCGTGACCTGGTATTTGACCCATTACAAAGTCGGGGTGAGCTAGCTAGAAGCGTCAGGTCACGTCGGCGTTGGACCGCGGGAAGCCGCCACCCTGGGGGAACAGCGGAAAGACCACGTCGTCGAGTTTCTCGGCGTCCCCGGCGGTCCGATTGACCGTCGCACCCCAGATGTTGCCGTCCGGGGAGACCGCCAGCGCCCAGGCGTGACCGCGGGTTCCCTCCCGCACCACCTCCGGTTCACCGGTGACCGCACCGGTCGCCTGCGCCAGATGCACCGCGACGGTCTGCTTGGTGTTGACCAGATTGACCAGCACGGTGCCGTCCAGGGCCACACATCCGGCCACCCCCGGCCGGTTCGGCCAGGTCCACACCGTCGTGGCCTTGGAGTCCGGCCCGATCCGCTGCAACCGGTCACCGCCCGGTGTGCGGTCGGTGACATAGAGGGCCTTGTCGGCCGGATCCACGCACATGTCACCGCCGGCCCCCAGGCCGGTCAGCGCGGTGGTCGGCGGCGCCTGGCCCACCGTGGTCGGCTGCTCGATACGGATCACTTTGCCCGCCAACGACTTCGGGTCATTGGCGGCACCCGGGTTGCCGGCATCTCCGGTCTGCACCACCAGCGTCGTCGGGCTGGTGAAGACCAGCGACCCGGTGTTGCCGTTGGCGCCCTTGGGGATTCCGGTGAGGATGTCCTTGGGAACGTCGCCTTCGGCGATGCGGATCACCCGGTTGTCGGTCGGGGTGCTGATGTAGGCGTACATCAGCCGGTCCTGGGAGTAGGTCGGCGAGAGCACGATGTCCATCAGTCCGCCGTCGCCGCTGCCGTCGACGCCGATGACGGTCTTGACTTTCGGTTCGGCGCTGATCGAGACCTCTTTGACCGTGCCGGTGACGCGCTCGGCGACCAGGGCGGTCTTGGCGTCGGACCCCATGATCAACCCGCTGGTGCTCTCCAGGCAGCCCTGCATCACCCCGGGGGCGGGGCAGGCCTTGGGGAACGGTTTGGGCGGCAGCGGGGGCGGTGGCGGCGGCGTCGACGGCGGCCCCGGCCGGAAGTCCGGCGGGGTGGTGAACGGCTGGGACACCGCATTGTCGAAGCGCGCGCAGCCCGCCACGACCGCCCCCCCAAAACCAGCAGTCGCCGCGCAGATCACGGCCACGGCTGACCGAGGCACACGCATTCGCATGTGGCCAGGTTACGGATCGGCAGGCGA
This sequence comes from Mycobacterium sp., assembly GCF_044370595.1. Taxonomy (GTDB): domain Bacteria; phylum Actinomycetota; class Actinomycetes; order Mycobacteriales; family Mycobacteriaceae; genus Mycobacterium. The sequence goes on along the minus strand of NZ_JBILVF010000019.1, from coordinate 38,615 downwards.
TCTTGGCCACGGCGCCCCGTGCTGCAAGAGGTCGAATCCCCCGACGTGCCCGGCAAATCCGTAGCATTACCGGCCAGAACACTTACTCTGGCCTGTGTGACAAGCCAAAACCCCGATCCTGGCTGGCAGCGACCTGAGGACGCGCCGGTACGGCCCGCATCGGCGCGGCTGGTCGATCCCGAGGACGACGTGGCGGCGGGAAACTCCAGTGACCTCGAGACCACCCGTCTGCGCGCCCCGTACAGCGGCGCACCGACGCCGGGGCCCTCAACCGGGTACGGCCTACTGCAGGAACCGGAGCCGCTCCCGTACGTCCAGCCGGCCCCGCCGCCGAGCAGCACGCCCCCCTCGCCCGGGCCGTTGGAGATCAACCCGATCGACGCCGAGGAGCGGGCCAAGGCTGGACGGCGCGGCACCCAGGATCTGGGCCTGCTGGTTCTGCGGGTAGCGCTGGGCGCGTGGTTCGTCTCCCGCGGGCTGCAGAAGGTCTTCGGATGGTGGGGTGGGCCGGGTCTGCAGGGATTCAAAAAGGAACTGACCGAGGCCGGCTACCAGAACGCCGACCTGCTCAGCTACCTCGGTGCCGGGGCGCAGATCGCCGCGGGTGTGCTGCTCATCCTGGGGCTGTTCACGCCGGTGGCCGGCGCCGTCGGTCTAGCGGTCCTGGTCGCCGGCGCGATGGCGGCATTCCACTCCCAAGACGTGAGGGGCCTGGTCCTGGGCTCGGAAGCGGAAACGCTGCTGCTGCTGGCGGCGGCGACGGCGGCGTTGGTGCTCGCCGGTCCCGGCCGCTACGGCTTCGACGGCGGACGAGGCTGGGCCCGTCGGCCGTTCATCGGGTCGTTCCTGGCTCTGCTGCTGGGCGTCGGCGGCGGTCTGGCGGCCTGGTTCTTCCTACGCGGCAACAACCCGTTCGTCTAACCGGGCGCTGCACCCCCTTCGCCGAGCGTGCGCCCACCGCGATGAATCGACGCGTTTTTCGCAGCCACCGCACACTCGCCGGTGTTGATGAGCCGGGCGGTCAGCGCCGATACGGATTCGGTACCCGGCCCCCACTGGCCGCGGTCAGCCGGGGCAGTGTCACGAAGGTGACCGCGGGCAGCAGCATCTCGGACTCGTCGGTCAAGCAGGCCCGCGCCCAGCGGCCCCGGTTGAACTTCAGCCCCTCGATCTGAGGCCAGTTGACGGTCCTGCTGGAGAACAGGGTGCGGGCGGTGACGGTGTCGGCATCGGCCACCGTGCGCAGCCTCTCGATGACCACCGACACCAGCAGCGGGATCACCAGCAGAACCAGACCGGCTTTACCGAACGCCGGGCCGATGGTGAGCAGGGACATCACCAGGAAAGCCGAGGCGAAATGCGCGATAGGGGAGATGCGGATGACGGTCTTGGCACTGTCGGTTCCGCGGGGCATGGGGATCATCATTGCATCACCGGATTGCTTTGCCGCTGAGGATTTGACGCTGACCTGTGCTGAGGCTAGCCTTCGGGGTTATGACGACCGGCGGGAATCACGTAGTAGTAGGTCAGCGCGTTGGTGCCGCGCTTGCCCCCCGCCGGGTTTAGCCACACGCACCAACGCGCAACCCTCGTACAGCCGCCAGCTGACGGGGGTTTTTTCTTGCCCCACAACCGACGACGAGACGAATGAGGACAGCCCAGTGAGCGCACCCACCACGCGAGCACCCGAGTCGGGCGACGCCGCCCCGACCAACGGCCACCACACCTCGCATCCGGCCAAGAGTCCCGCGCCCAAGCGCGTCGCCCCGCAGCAGATGACCGGCGCCGAAGCGGTGGTGCGGTCACTGGAGGAACTCGGCGTCGACCTGATCTTCGGCATCCCCGGTGGGGCGGTACTGCCGGTCTACGACCCGCTGTTCGACTCCCAGCAACTGCGCCACGTGCTGGTTCGCCATGAGCAGGGCGCCGGGCACGCTGCCAGCGGCTACGCCCACGCCACCGGCCGGGTGGGCGTGATGATGGCCACCTCCGGACCGGGCGCCACCAACCTGGTCACCCCACTGGCCGACGCCCAGATGGACTCCATCCCGGTCGTCGCGATCACCGGGCAGGTCGGCCGCAGCCTGATCGGCACGGATGCCTTCCAGGAGTCCGACATCACCGGCATCACCATGCCGATCACCAAGCACAACATCCTGGTGCGCGACGGCGACGACATCGGTCGGTCGCTGGCCGAGGCCTTCCACATCGCCGCCACCGGTCGCCCCGGCGCGGTGCTCGTCGACATCCCCAAGGACGTCCTGCAGGGCGAGTGCACCTTCTCCTGGCCGCCGCAGCTGGAACTGCCCGGCTACAAACCCAACACCAGGCCGCACGGCCGCCAGATCAAGGAAGCCGCCAAGCTGATCACCGCCGCCCGCAAGCCGGTGCTCTACGTCGGCGGCGGCGTGATCCGCGGTGAGGCGTGCGAAGAACTCAAGGAACTGGCCGAGCTCACCGGCATCCCGGTGGTCACCACCCTGATGGCGCGCGGCGCGTTCCCGGACAGCCATCGGCAGAACCTGCGGATGCCGGGGATGCACGGCACGGTGGCCGCGGTGGCCGCCCTGCAGCGCAGCGACCTGCTGATCACTCTCGGCGCCCGGTTCGACGACCGGGTCACCGGCAAGCTGTCCACCTTCGCGCCCGACGCCAAAGTCATCCACGCCGACATCGACCCGGCCGAGATCGGCAAGAACCGGCACGCCGACGTGCCGATCGTGGGCGATATCAAGGCCGTCATTCGCGACCTGGTCGACATGCTGCGCCGCCGGCCCAGCGGGGACGACCGGATCGGCAACGAGGGCGTCCAAGACCCCGACCTGGCCGAGTGGTGGTCCTACCTGGACGGGGTGCGCGAGCGCTACCCGCTGAGCTACGGGCCGCAAAGCGACGGCAGCCTCAGCCCCGAGTACGTCATCGAGCAGTTGGGCCGCATCGCCGGTCCGGACGCCATCTACGTCGCCGGCGTGGGCCAGCACCAGATGTGGGCCGCGCAGTTCATCTCCTATGAGAAGCCGCGCACCTGGCTGAACTCCGGTGGCCTGGGCACCATGGGTTACGCCGTGCCGGCCGCCATGGGCGCCAAGATGGCCTGCCCAGACGCCGAGGTGTGGGCCATCGACGGCGACGGCTGCTTCCAGATGACCAACCAGGAACTGGCCACCTGTGCTGTGGAGGGCGTGCCGATCAAAGTGGCGCTGATCAACAACGGCAACCTCGGCATGGTGCGGCAGTGGCAGACGCTGTTCTACGGCGAGCGGTACTCCAACACCGACCTGGCCACCCACAGCCAGCGCATCCCCGACTTCGTCAAGCTGGCCGAAGCGTTGGGATGCGTCGGATTGCGTTGCGAGCGTTCCGAAGACGTCATCGACGTGATCAACCAGGCGCGTGCCATCAACGACCGGCCCGTGGTGATCGACTTCATCGTCGGCGCCGACGCGCAGGTCTGGCCGATGGTGGCCGCCGGAACCGGCAACGACGAGATCATGGCGGCCCGCAACATCCGCCCACTGTTCGACGAGGACAACTCCGAGGGACGTGCCTGATGGCTAACGCGGTGACCCACACCCTGTCGGTCCTCGTGGAGGACAAACCCGGCGTCCTGGCCCGGGTGGCGGCGCTGTTCTCCCGGCGCGGGTTCAACATCCAGTCTCTGGCGGTGGGCCCCACCGAGCAGAAGAACATGTCCCGGATGACCATCGTCGTCACCGCCGAGGAGACCCCGCTCGAGCAGATCACCAAACAGCTCAACAAGTTGATCAACGTCATCAAGATCGTCGAGCAGGAGGACGACAACATGGTTGCGCGTCAACTGGCGCTGATCAAGGTCCGCACCGATGCCGGTAACCGAAGCCAGGTGATCGAGGCTGTGAATCTGTTCCGCGCCAAGGTGATCGACGTGTCCACCGAGTCGCTGACCGTCGAGGCCACCGGTACCGAGGAGAAGCTCGAAGCGCTGCTGCGGGTGCTCGAACCGTACGGGATCCGGGAGACGGTGCAGTCCGGTGTGGTAGCACTGTCGCGCGGGCCGCGCGGCATGACGAACTCGAAGTAAGCACAACAAGAGAAGGCAAGAGAAGGAACTCCATTGGCAATCGAGATGTTCTACGACGACGACGCCGACCTGTCGATCATTCAGGGCCGCAAGGTCGGTGTGATCGGCTACGGCAGCCAGGGCCATGCGCACTCACTGAGCCTGCGCGACTCCGGCGTGCAGGTGAAGGTCGGGCTCAAGGAGGGCTCCAAGTCGCGGGCCAAAGTCGAAGAGCAGGGTCTGGAGGTCGACACCCCGGCCGAGGTCGCGAAGTGGGCCGACGTGATCATGCTGCTCGCGCCCGACACCGCGCAGGCTGAGATTTTCTCCAGGGACATCGAGCCCAACCTCAAAGCCGGCGATGCGCTGTTCTTCGGCCACGGTCTGAACATCCACTTCGGGCTGATCAAGCCGCCGGCTGACGTCACCATCGGCATGGTCGCCCCGAAGGGACCGGGACATCTGGTGCGCCGGCAGTTCGTTGACGGCAAGGGGGTGCCCTGCCTGGTGGCCATCGAGCAGGACCCGACCGGCGGCGGCCTGGCGCTGGCGCTGTCCTACGCCAAGGGCATCGGCGGCACCCGCGCCGGGGTCATCAAGACCACGTTCAAGGACGAGACCGAAACTGACCTGTTCGGTGAGCAGGCCGTCTTGTGCGGCGGCACCGAGGAATTGGTCAAGACCGGCTTCGAGGTGATGGTCGAGGCCGGGTACGCGCCGGAGTTGGCCTACTTCGAGGTGCTCCACGAACTCAAGCTGATCGTCGACCTGATGTACGAGGGCGGCATCGCCCGGATGAACTACTCGGTGTCCGACACCGCGGAGTTCGGCGGTTACCTGTCCGGCCCGCGCGTCATCGACGCCGACACCAAGACCCGGATGAAGCAGATCCTCGCCGAGATTCAGGACGGCACCTTCGTCAAGCGCCTGGTGGCCAACGTCGAGGGCGGTAACGCCGAACTTGAGGCGCTGCGCAAGAAGAACGCCGAGCACCCGATCGAGGTCACCGGCGCCAAGCTGCGCAAGCTGATGAGCTGGGTGGACCGCCCGATCACCGAGACGGCGTAACGCCGGGCTCATTGCCAAACGGCTGTGCCGCAGCAGGTTCGGGAACTTGGCTACTCGCCAGACGCAGAATGAGATCTAGGCCGAGTCGTCCGCCGGCCGGGTGAGGGAGGCAACCCGTCGGCGCCAGTAGATCCCGCAGATCAGGGAGGCCGCCGCAGTCGCGAGATAGGTCACCGGCCAGACAAATGTCGGGACCAGTTCGGTTCTGCCGCTGAGGATTGCGGCGAGGATGACCAGGCAGCCGATGCTGCCGGTCGATGCTGTGCCCATCAACGGAAGCACCGCGCCGGAGTTGGGCTCTTTCCGCAAGAGGAACCCCCCGAAGACCGCGGCCCACAGCAGTCCGGTGAAGGTCAGCAGGAAGATGACGAAATACGCGCGCAGCCATCCGTCCATCGGCACGGTGTATAAATGCTCGGCCGGCATGGCTGAGGTCACCGGACTGGCGATGAGGCATCCCAGCATCGCCACCCCCGCGATGGCGACGGCCGGTGTGACGCGCGTTCTCATGAACGCGTCGATCTCCTCGTCGGGCAGCAGCCTGACGTAGACGCTCCTGATGCCCGCCGCGGTTCCGGCCAGATAACAGATGTGGCCCAGCGCCGGCAGGACGTAGTACTTGCCGGTTACCGGGAACGATGCGGCTGCCATCGCCGGCCACGCCGAATCGAGGGCGGCGGCCAGCCCGTACAACCCGACACCCACCGTGATCGGGGCATCCCACCGCGAGCCGAAACTCAGCCGGCGCACCCACAACGCCCAGCAGGCGATGGCCACGGCTGATGCGTTCGTAAGGTGGAGAAAACTCACTTCGGGCTGCCTGATCTCCGCATAATCGGCTCTCCGGCTGACCTTCGCATCAGCCGCCGGGCGTCCTCAAAAAGAGACTTTAATCTAGCGAAACCTACAGCCGCGGATGTCCATCTCGACGGCCGGCCGAAGCAGGTTGTCGGCGCTGATCAGCCGGGCCTCGCCGCCGATCTACCCACCCGCCCGTTGGTTCATGCTGGTGAGCGCACTGAGCCAGATAGCCGCCGGAGCTGACTGCCTTCGTGCTCAACCGCGCAGATAACAGCGACTTCTTCGTTGCACCGGCGGGGCCGTCATCGATTCCGGTGAACGTCAGGGGTCCCGCGGCGGGCGCCTGTGGCAACGGCTGGAAATCCGCACTGTGGCGCTGTATATTCAGGGCGCGCCAGGCACCACGCGGAGCGAGGTTGTACATTGGCGCGCACCCGGGCCTGTGGTCCGGTATCCGTTCAGCAGCAAAGTGAGGGGTTGATTCACCGTGACTTCTTTCACGCGTGGTGTTCCATCGGACTTCGGACGCGTGAGGAACGGTTACGACCCGGCCGCCGTCGATGAACTGATCGGCGAGATGTCTTACGTGCAGCAGGGCCTCCAGCAGGAGGTCGAGAGCCTGCGGGCAGAGCTCGATCAGACCTCGGCGCAGGTCGGCGAGCTGCACCAGCAGCTCAACGACTCCACGACGCAGGTGGCCCAACTTCAGCACGAACGGGCCACTCTCACCGAGTCCTCGCAGGCGCCGCAGGCGATGACCGACCGGATCGCCAAGATGCTCCGTGTCGCCGTCGACGAAGTCTCTGAGATGCAGTACGAGGCGCGGCTCGAGGCCGAGTCGATGATTGCCAACGCCCAGACCGAGGCCGAAGCGGCTCGGACCCAAGCCCGTCAGAATCTCGCGGAGTTGGCGGCCCGCCAGCGTGCGATGGAGACCGAGTACGCAGAGGTGATGAGTCGGGCCCGCGACGAGGCGGCGCGGATCATCGCCCAAGCGGTCAGCGAGTCCGAGCGGATGCGGGAGGTCGAAGCCCTTCGCCGCCAGCAGTCCGAGGAGGAACTCGCCACCGAACTGTCCCGGCTGCGCCGCGAGACCGAGGCCCGGGTTGAGGAACAGATCCGAACCACCGCCCAGGAATGCGAGATCCGAGTTCTCGACGCCAAGGCCGAGTCCGAACGCAGACTGCGCGTTGTCAACGAGCAGATCGACCGTCGGCTCCAGGAGACGCGCCGGTCTCTCGAGGACATCAGCGAGAAGCGCATCGCCGTTCTTGAACAGCTCGCGGAGGTGCACAGCAGCCTCGAATCGATCCCCGCGATCCTGCAGAACGCCTATCACGAGGTCAATGTCAGCCCGGATTCCGGGCTGGCGCTGGCCAGCAGGGTCGACGACCAGCTGTATTACACCCAGTCCGGCCAGCAGGACGACGAACTGGTCGTCCGGTTCGAGGACAGCGCCAGCGCCGAAGACGCCGAGACGGAGAACGTTTAACGCGTCTCCGACGCAGTTCTCAGCGACGGAACGCCCAAGCCGAACTCTCGCTCAAGCACAGTGCGGGCCGCGTAATAGCCGCTCATCCCGTGCACTCCGCCACCGGGCGGGGTGGCTGATGAGCACAGGTAGGCCTTGGGGATCGGGGTGCTCCACGGGTTGACCCTGGGGGTGGGTCCCAGCACTGCCCGCAGTACGGAATTGCCGCCCACTCCGATATCGCCGCCGACATAGTTGGCGTTGTGCTCGGACAGGCGGGCGGCCGGGATACTGCGGGCGGCCACCACGATGTCGGAGAAGCCGGGTGCGAAAAGTTCCATCGCCGCGGTGATGGCTCTTTGCTGGTCCACCGGCGAGCCCGCGGGAACGTGGGCGTAGGTCCACAGCGGCCGGCGGCCGTGGGTGTCGATGCGACTGGGATCCGCCACCCAGGGCTGCGCCGCCAGCACCATCGGCCAGTCGGCGTGCCGCCCGGCGGCGATCTCTCGTTCGGCGTGCGCCATCTGGTCCCTGGTTCCACCCAGATGCAGCGTGGGCACCGTCGCCAGATGCTCGTCGGACCACGGGATCTCCTGGGATAGAACGAAATCCACCTTCGCAACTCCGGGGCCGAACGTGTAGCGCCGCAATGCCTTCGCGTACCGGTCCGGCAGCGCGGGGCCGTAGATTCCCAGCAGTGCCGTTGGCGCGGTGTCGTACAGCACTACACCGGGCGGGGGTGAGGTGACCTGAACCCCGGCGTGCAGTTCCCCGCCGTGCGCTCGCAGATCGGTGATCAGCGCGTCGGCGATCGCCTGGCTACCGCCCACCGGTACCGGCCATCCGGAGGTGTGTGCCAGGGTCGCCAGCAGCAGACCCGCCCCGGCGGCCACCAACGAGGGCATCCTGGCGATGGTGTGCGCGGCCACCCCGGTGAACAACGCCCGGGCGTCCTCTCCGCGCAGCGTGTTCCACGCGGGGGTGCCCTGCTCGAGCATCCGCTGGCCCAGCATGGCCGCGGCCGGGACATCCGGCGGTAGTGAGCGTTTGTCGCCGATCAGGAAACCGACCACGTCCTCGCCGCGTTCTACCAACGGCTTCAGCAGGTGCCGCCAGGAGTCGCCGTGCTGCAGCCCCGCGGCGGTGCGCTCCAGATTGTGGTAGGCCAGCGCGGCAGGTCCGGCAGGCATCGGGTTGGCATAGGAGATTTCCGGCACCGCCAATTGCACTCCCCGCGCCCGCAGGTCGAACTCGGTGAAGAACGGGGAAGCCAGGGCGAGCGGGTGGATCGCCGAGCAGATGTCGTGGCCGACATCGCCGAACTCCGGGTCCGGCAGGGTGCGGCAGCCCCCGCCGAGGGTGGGCTGCGCCTCGAGGACCTGCACTTTCAGGCCGGCCCGGGCGCACAGGACGGCGGCGGACAGCCCGTTGGGCCCGCTGCCGACGATGGTGACGTCCATAGCACCATCTTTCCCGCCCGCCGCCGAATCTCGGCCCCGGGGGCACCATGGGGAGCACTGCCGGGGGGCACTATTAGTCTGTCCCGGTGAGCCTGCCCTCCCACCAGCCCCCCCACCCCCAAAAGCCCGTCGTGCTGATCGCCGACAAACTTGCCGAGTCCACCGTCGCCGCCCTCGGCGATCAGGTGGAGATCCGCTGGGTCGACGGCCCGGACCGCCCGAAGCTGCTGGAAGCCGTCGCCGATGCGGACGCCATACTGGTCCGCTCGGCCACCACCGTCGACGCCGAGGTGATCGCCTCCGCACCCAAACTCAAGATCGTCGCCCGGGCCGGGGTGGGGCTGGACAACGTCGACGTCGACGCCGCCACCGCCGCCGGTGTGCTGGTGGTCAACGCGCCCACCTCCAACATCCACAGCGCTGCCGAGCATGCGTGTGCGCTGCTGCTGTCGGCGGCCCGTCAGATCCCGGCGGCCGACGCCACCCTGCGCGAGCACACCTGGAAACGCTCGACGTTCAACGGCACCGAGGTCTACGGCAAGACCGTCGGCGTGGTGGGCCTTGGCCGGATCGGTCAATTGGTGGCCCAGCGACTGGCGGCGTTCGGCACCCACGTCATCGCCTACGACCCTTACGTCCCGGCGGCGCGGGCTGCCCAACTGGGCATCGAACTGCTGCCGTTGGATGAGGTCTTGTCCCGGGCGGACTTCATCTCGGTGCATCTGCCGAAGACCAAGGAGACCGCCGGACTGCTCGGTGAAGAGGCGTTGGCCAAGACCAAGCCGGGGGTGATCATCGTCAACGCCGCACGCGGCGGGCTGATCGACGAGCAGGCGCTGGCCGACGCCATCCGCAGCGGCCATGTGCGCGCCGCCGGCCTGGACGTCTTCGCCACCGAACCGTGCACCGACAGCCCACTGTTCGAACTGCCCGAGGTGGTGGTCACCCCGCACCTGGGCGCCTCCACCTCCGAGGCGCAGGACCGGGCCGGCACCGACGTCGCCGCCAGCGTCAGACTCGCCCTCGCCGGTGAGTTCGTCCCCGACGCGGTCAACGTCGGCGCCGGGGCGGTCAGCGAGGAGGTCTCGCCGTGGCTGGACCTGGTGCGCAAACTCGGGGTGCTGGTCGGCGTGTTGGGCACCGAGGCGCCCAACACCCTGTCGGTGCGGGTGTGCGGGGAGTTGGCCGCCGAAGATGTCGAGGTGCTGAAACTCTCGGCGCTGCGTGGGCTGTTCTCCACCATGACCGATCAGCAGGTGACCTTCGTCAACGCCCCGGCGTTGGCGGCTGACCGCGGCCTGAACACCGAACTGAGCACCGCCTCGGAAAGCCCGAATCACCGCAGCCTGGTTGACGTGCGGGTGGTCTCCCCTGATGGTTCGTCGGTCAACGTCTCCGGCACGCTGTCCGGGCCCCAGCAGGTCCAAAAAGTGGTCGGCATCAACGGCCGCAGCTTCGACCTGCGCGCCGAGGGCGTGAACCTGATCCTGCACTATGACGACAAACCCGGCGCGTTGGGCAAGATCGGCACCATGCTCGGTGCGGCTGAGGTCAGCATCCAGGCCGCGCAACTGAGTCAGGACACCAGCGGTGGGGGAGCGACGGTGATGCTGCGCCTGGACCGTGACGTGCCGGCCGACGTGCGGACCGCGATCCGCGATGCCGTCGACGCCTCGACGCTGGAAGTGGTTGACCTGTCGTGACGGGGCAGATGAAACTCGCGGTGATCCCGGGCGACGGTATCGGCCCCGAGGTGATCGGCGAGGCGCTGACTGTCCTGGACGCGGTACTGCCCGGTGTGCATAGGACGCAGTACGACCTCGGCGCGCGGCGCTACCACGCGAGCGGGGAAGTGTTGCCGCCCAATGTGTTAGACGAACTACGCGGCTACGATGCCATCCTGCTCGGCGCGATCGGGGACCCTTCGGTGCCCAGTGGTGTGCTGGAACGCGGTCTGCTGCTGAAGATCCGGTTCGAACTCGACCATCACGTCAACCTGCGGCCCAGCCGCCTCTATGACGGGGTCAGTAGCCCACTGGCGGGCAACCCCGAGATCGACTTCGTCGTCGTGCGGGAGGGCACCGAAGGGCCCTACACCGGCACCGGCGGTTCGATCCGCACCGGCACCGCCCATGAGGTGGCCACCGAGGTCAGCCTCAACACCGCGTTCGGTGTGGAACGTGTTGTGCGGTACGCCTTCGAGAAGGCCCGCGCCCGCCGCAAGCATCTGACGCTGGTGCACAAGAACAACGTGCTGATGTTCGCCGGCAAACTGTGGTCGCGGGTCGTGGCCGAGGTCGGAGCCCAGTACCCCGACGTAGAGGTGGCCTATCAGCACATCGACGCCGCCACCATCCACATGGTCACCGACCCGGGCCGGTTCGACGTCATCGTCACCGATAACCTCTTCGGCGACATCATCACCGACCTCGCGGCCGCGGTGAGTGGCGGAATCGGGTTGGCCGCCAGCGGAAACATCGACGCCACCGGAACCAACCCGTCGATGTTCGAACCGGTGCACGGCAGCGCCCCGGACATCGCTGGCACGGGCGTGGCCGATCCGACCGCCGCGGTGATGAGTGTGGCGTTGCTGCTGTCCCATCTGGGTCACGACGCCGCGGCCGCCCGGGTGGACAAGGCCGTCGCCGACCATCTGGCCACCCGCAAGGGTGCCTTGACGACCACGCAGGCCGGCGAGCGGATCCGGGCCCGGCTCTAGCGACTCACCTCACCGAGCACCGTGTCGACGCGCTCCTCGAACGGGCCGTCGACGGTCAACACCGGCAGGTCGGGATGCGCGGCGAAGATTGCCGCCAGGATCTGCTGGGACGTCGCGCGGGCTGGTGAACCGTCCCGTTGCGGATCCGGCTGCCAGGGAAAATCGTCCTGGCACCACAGCACCCGTGTGCTGCCTGCCGTCCACTCCAGGGCCCGGGCCAGCAGGGAGTCATCGTCGTAGTACTGGATGCTGTACACCGCGGTCATCAGCGGGCCGCTGTCCGAAACCGCCCACCCCAGCCCGGCGCGGTCCGCATGGCGCAGTGCTGAGATCTCCGACTCGCGGTGGGCGGCCATCACCGCGGCCTGTTCGGCCGCCAACGGGACCCGGCCCTGCTGATCGACCCAGTCACGCAGGAACTCCGAGACGACCACCGCCGGCAGTCGCAACCCGAGTGCCGCCGCCAAGGTCGACTTGCCGGTGCACTCACCGCCGACCACGGAGATCAGTTCAGCCATGCGCGACCGCCGGCGCCACCGAGGCCGGTGTTGACGCGCGCATCGTCCACGCCCGCCACCCGGTGATGGCCATGCCGATCAGGACGGCGTAGAACAGCGACGTGAAGTACAGGCCCTGGCTGGCATAGAGCACTGTCCCGACGGTGTTCACCGCGATCCACACCGGCCAGGTCTCGATCTTCCGCAGCACCATCAGCACCTGCCCGGCCAGCGAGCCCACCAGCATGAAGGCATCCCCCCAGGTGGCTGCCCCGCCGATGCTCTGCAGCACCGGCGCCACCAGGGCCCACAGCGCCACAACCCCGACAACCCCGGCCACCCGCCGGCTCGGGGTGAGCCGGCCCGGTACTTCGACCCCCTCCCGGCCCCAGGAGAACCAACCCCAGATCGCCGCGGCCATGAAGATCAGTTGCATCGCGGCCGAGGCGAACAGGTCGAACTCCGCGAACAGCCAGCCGTAGAGCAGGCTCGACAGGAAGTACAGCGGCCAGGTCCAGCGGGTCCCGCGGATGCCGAGGGCGATGGCCAAAAACGCCAGAATCACCGACGCGAATTCGATGACGGTGACGTCGTAACCCCACACCGTGAACAGAACAGTCATGTATCGACGCTCCCTGCCCGGCATTACCCGGACGGTTGGGCGGTCGGCGGCGCGGTAAGCCGCCTTCTCAGACCGGTTGCCCCGGACTCCCGCGGTTGGTACTCCTGCTCCCAGGCTAGCGGGGGGTGGGCACTGACCGACGCGGTGTCCACGCTCATTACGCTGTCACGAATGCGCCTGGGTCGTATCGCCAGCCCTGACGGGGTGGCCTTCGTCAGCATCGAGGGTCCGCCGGAGGATGAAATCGCCCGGGAGATCGCCGAGCATCCGTTCGGCACACCCACCTTCACCGGACGGTCCTGGCCGCTGCGCGAGGTGCGCCTGCTGGCGCCCATCCTGGCCAGCAAGGTGGTCTGCATGGGCAAGAACTACGCCGCCCACATCGAGGAGATGGGCGGTGAGGCCCCGGAGGATCCGGTGATCTTCCTCAAGCCCAACACCGCCATCATCGGACCGGGTGTGCCGATCCAACTGCCCGCCAACGCATCTCCGGTTCACCACGAGGGCGAATTGGCCGCGGTGATCGGCCGGCCCTGCAAAGACGTCGCGGCTGCCCGCGCCGCCGAGGTCATCCTGGGCTACACCATCGCCAACGACGTTTCGGCCCGCGATCAGCAGAAGGCCGACGGTCAGTGGATGCGCGCCAAGGGCCACGACACCTTCTGCCCGGTCGGGCCGTGGATCGTCACCGACCTGGACCCTTCCGATCTGGAGATCCGTACCGAGGTCAACGGGCAAGTGCGCCAACGTAGTCGGACCTCGCTGATGATCCACGACATCGGCGCAATCATCGAGTGGATGTCGGCGGTGATGACCCTGCTTCCCGGGGATCTGATCCTCACCGGGACACCCGAGGGTGTCGGGCCGATTGAGGACGGCGACACCGTCAGTGTCAGCATCGAGGGCATCGGAACCCTGACCAACCCCGTCGTCCGGAAAGGCGCGAAATGACAGCAGCGAACGTCGGTCCGGCTGTGCGCGTGCGGTTTTGCCCGTCACCGACCGGGACCCCGCACGTCGGTCTGGTCCGCACCGCGTTGTTCAACTGGGCCTACGCCCGTCACACCGGCGGCACGTTCGTGTTCCGGATCGAGGATACCGATGCCGCGCGGGACTCCGAGGAGAGCTACAACGCGATCCTGGAGGCGCTGCGCTGGCTGGGCCTGGACTGGGACGAGGGTCCGGAAGTCGGTGGGCCGCATGCACCGTATCGACAGTCCCAGCGCGGGGACCTCTACCGCGAGGTGATCGACCGGCTGGTCGACGCCGGTGAGGCCTACCCGGCCTACTCCACCCCCGAAGAGGTCGAAGCCCGGCACCTGGCCGCCGGCCGCAACCCCAAACTCGGTTACGACAACTTCGACCGTGACCTCACCGCCGATCAGCGTGCGTCCTACGACGCCGAGGGCCGCAAACCGGTGCTGCGGCTGCGGATGCCCGACGAGGACATCAGCTGGGGCGACCTGGTGCGCGGTGAGACCACGTTCGCGGCCGGCACAGTGCCCGATTTCGCGCTGACCCGCGCCAGTGGAGATCCGCTGTACACACTGGTCAACCCGGTCGACGACGCGCTGATGAAGATCACCCACGTGCTGCGCGGTGAGGATCTGCTGCCCTCGACTCCCCGGCAGATCGCCCTGCACCGCGCGCTGATCCGCATCGGCGTGGGGGAGCGTGTCCCGCAATTCGCTCATCTGCCAACGGTTCTCGGTGAGGGCACCAAGAAACTGTCCAAACGTGATCCGCAGTCGGATCTGTTCCTGCACCGCGACCGCGGATTCATCCCCGAGGGTCTGTTGAACTACCTCGCCCTGCTGGGATGGGGCATCGCCGAGGACCGCGACGTGTTCACCCTGGACGAGATGGTCGCCGCCTTCGACGTCATCGACGTCAACTCCAACCCGGCCCGGTTCGATCAGAAGAAGGCCGACGCGATCAACGCTGAGCACATCCGACGGCTTGAGCCCGCTGAGTTCGCCCGGCGTCTGCAGGCGTTCTTCGCCGCGCACGGCCATGACACCGGACTGGATGACGTCGGGTTCGCCGCCGCCGCCGAGTTGGTCCAGACCCGCGTCGTGGTCCTCTCCGATGGCTGGGAGTTGTTGAAGTTCCTCAACGATGACAGCTATGCGGTCGACCCGAAGGCCGGGGCCAAAGAACTCACCGGCGATGCGGTGGCGGTGCTGGACTCCGCCGTCGGCGCCCTCGACGGCCTGACCGAGTGGACCGCCGCCTCGATCGAGGAGGCGCTCAAGGCGGCTCTGATCGACGGACTGGGACTCAAGCCGCGCAAGGCCTTCGGCCCCATCCGGGTTGCGGTGACCGGCGCGACGGTCTCACCGCCGTTGTACGAGTCGATGGAACTGCTGGGCCGCGAACGCAGTATGCGGCGACTGCGGGAGGCCCGCGACGGAGCGTCGCACAATCTTTGGTAGTCTGCTCAGGCGCTCGTCGCGGGCCCGGAATAGTTGGTTCTGACCAGCTGTTATGGGCTCCAATGGGGTATGGTGTAATTGGCAACACAGCTGATTCTGGTTCAGCCATTCTAGGTTCGAGTCCTGGTACCCCAGCCAATCCGCCGCCGTGGTCGAAACCGGTCTGCCGGCGTGGCTCAGCCCGCGTTGGCAATTATGTCGCCTCTACCCGTTCGGCTATGCTGTCTGACGTTCTAGCCCCCGTCGTCTAGCGGCCTAGGACGCCGCCCTCTCACGGCGGTAGCGTGGGTTCGAATCCCATCGGGGGTACTCGCTTTCGTCGCACGAGCAGACACAAACTCCTTCCTTCGACGGCGTGTCCGTGCGAGTTTGCGTCTGCTCGCCGATTCAGGACGGTGCGGGTGCTGTGGACCCGGCCACCGGCATCGGCGGCAACCCCAGCTTGTTGTGATCCCAGGACCGCACCCGGTCAGCGACGAGGCGCACCGCGACGCGCTTGCTCATCATCATGTCGACGGCGGGCTTGAGATCGTCGGTGTAGGGCCCGTTGTAACGTTCCCACACACTCACGCCGACTTTGAAGATGGTGTCGGGGTCGTCGTGGATTTCAGCCACCCCCTCGAAGGACACCCCGGCCAGGGAGTCGTAGGTCATGCCGGCCTCGATCATGAAACTCACCCGGGGATTGCGGCGCAGGTTGACCACCTTCTGGGACTTGGCCTTCGTCTCCAGCCAGATCTCGCCGTCGACGACGGCGTACCACATCGCCACCAGGTGGGGCTGGCCCTGCGGCCCGACGGTGGCCATGGTGCCGGTGCGGCTTCGGGCGACGAAGTCGGTGATCTCGGCCTCGCTCATCACGATCTGGCTGCGCTGGTTTCTTCCCATGGCGGTCAGTGTGGCAGTTCGGGACACCGATTCTGCGTCCTGATCGCGTTTTCGCGCCGTTGGGCGATCCTGACGCAGAATCGTTGACGCTGACGCACCCGGGCTACAGCCGTCGGGTCAGATCCTCCGCGGCGGCAAGCAGATCTGCCGCCCATCGCTCGCCGGGACGGCGGCCCATTCGGTCGATCGGCCCGGAGACCGAGACCGCGGCGACCACCGCACCGGTCCGGTCGCGGACCGGCGCCGACACGCTGGCCACCCCGGGTTCGCGCTCGGCTGCGCTCTGCGCCCAACCGCGCCGGCGGACCTCGGCGAGCGTTCGCTCGGTGAACGCCGCCTCAGGCAGCAACGCCTGCTGGGTGGCATCGTCGGCAAAGGCCAGCAGCACCCGGGCGGCCGAACCGGCCGTCATCGGCAGCCGCGCCCCGACGGGCACGGTATCGCGAAGGCCCGCAGGCGGTTCCAGCGCTGCCACACACACCCGCGTGCTGCCTTCCCGCCGGTACAGCTGCACGCTCTCGCCGGTGATCTCCCGCAGCCCCGGCAGCACTGCGGCGCCGACGGCGATCAACGGGTCACCCACCGCGGCGGACAATTCGCTCAGCGCCGGCCCGAGCCGCCAGCGCCCCGCCGCGTCGCGGGCCAGCAGTCGATGGGTCTCCAGGCCGGCGGCCAGCCGATGCGCGGTGGCCCGGGGCAGGCCGGTTCGTGCACACAACTCGGTGAGCCCGCAGGGGGTCTCGGCAACCGCGTGCAGTACCCCCACGGCTTTGTCGAGCACGCCGATGCCGCTATCCTGTCCCATATCGAGATACTGTAATCCCACAATGTGGGATTCGCGGCGATCGATGCCGTGCGATTAACGAGATGAGCTGCTGATGGCGAACACCGACCAGCCCCGGACCCTCGCGGAGAAGGTATGGGCCGACCACGTCGTCGTCACCGGGACCGGAACCGGTGCGGCCCGCGAACCCGATTTGATCTACATCGACCTGCACCTGATCCACGAGGTGACCAGTCCGCAGGCCTTCGATGGTCTGCGCCTGGCCGGGCGGCCGGTGCACCGGCCGGATCTGACACTGGCCACCGAGGATCACAATGTGCCGACTATGGACATCGACAAGCCGATCGCCGACCCGGTCTCACGCACCCAGGTGGAGACGCTGCGGCGCAACTGCGCGGAGTTCGGTGTCCGCCTGCACCCGATGGGCGATCCGGAACAGGGCATCGTGCACGTGGTGGGCCCGCAACTGGGTCTCACTCAGCCCGGTATGACGATCGTCTGCGGTGACAGTCACACCTCCACGCACGGGGCCTTCGGGGCACTGGCCATGGGTATCGGCACCTCCGAGGTGGAACACGTGCTGGCCACCCAGACGCTGCCGTTGCGTCCGTTCAAGACGATGGCGGTCAACGTCGACGGCCCGCTGCCGCACGGCGTGACAGCCAAGGACGTCATCCTGGCGGTGATCGCCAAGATCGGTACCGGTGGCGGTCAGGGCCACGTCATCGAATACCGCGGCAGCACCATCGAGTCGCTGTCCATGGAAGCCCGGATGACGATCTGCAACATGAGCATTGAAGCCGGAGCGCGAGCCGGGATGGTCGCGCCGGACCAGACCACCTACGAGTTCCTCCGCGGCCGGCCTTACGCACCCACCGGAGACGAGTGGGACCAGGCGGTTGTCGCCTGGGAGCAGTTGCGCACCGATCCGGGTGCGCAATTCGATACCGAGGTCTACATCGACGCCACGACGCTGAGCCCGTTCGTCACCTGGGGCACTAACCCGGGTCAGGGTGTCCCGCTGTCCGAAGCGGTGCCCGACCCGGAGTTGATGAGCAGCGACGCCGAACGGCAGTCCGCTGAGAAGGCGTTGGCCTACATGGACCTTCGGCCCGGTATGCCGATGCGTGACATCGCCGTGGACGCGGTATTCGTCGGATCGTGCACCAATGGGCGGATCGAGGATCTGCGTGTGGTGGCCGATGTGCTGCGCGGCCGCCATGTCGCCGAGGGAGTCCGCATGCTGATCGTTCCGGGCTCGATGAAGGTCCGCGCCCAGGCGCAAGCCGAAGGTCTCGGTGAGGTTTTCACCGCGGCCGGCGCCGAGTGGCGGCTCGCCGGCTGCTCGATGTGCCTTGGGATGAACCCTGACCAGTTGGCGTCCGGGGAGCGTTGCGCCTCGACGTCCAACCGCAATTTCGAAGGCAGGCAGGGCAAGGGCGGCCGAACGCATCTGGTCTCCCCGGCTGTCGCCGCCGCGACCGCGGTGCGCGGCACTCTTTCGTCGCCCGCCGACCTGCACTGAACTCGAAGGGAAAGCCCAGATATGGAAGCGTTTCACTCCCACACCGGGATCGGCGTACCGCTGCGCCGGTCCAACGTCGACACCGATCAGATCATCCCCGCTGAGTACCTCAAACGAGTCTCCCGAACCGGTTTCGAAGATGGATTGTTCGCGGCGTGGCGTACCGATCCGTCCTTCATCCTCAATCAGAACCCCTTCGACCGGGGTTCGGTGTTGGTGGCCGGAGCCGATTTCGGAACCGGCTCCTCGCGCGAGCATGCGGTGTGGGCATTGATGGACCACGGCTTCCGAGTGGTCATCTCGTCACGCTTCGCCGACATTTTTCGCGGCAACGCCGGGAAAGCGGGGTTGTTGGCCGCTGAAGTCGGCCAGGACGATGTTGAACTGCTCTGGAAGCTGATCGAACAGCATCCCGGGCTGGAAATCACTGTCAACCTTGAGGATCGGACCATCGCCGCGGCAACGACGGTGGTGCCGTTCACTATTGACGACTACACCGCCTGGCGGTTACTCGAAGGACTCGACGATATCGGTCTTACGCTGCGGAAACAGTCTGAAATCGAGGCTTTCGAGTCCGCCCGGCCCGCCTGGAAGCCGCGTATCCAGGCGGCCTCCTGAGGCATCGGCAAGCCCGAAATTCTGTGCTCGGCGCAGGGCCGAAGCGTGCCGTATCAGTCTGGAATCAGCCCTGAAGGGCTGCAACCGGTTTGACGCGCCCCCGGCAACATTTTGCTGAAATTACGCGTGGCGCATGGATATCTGCGCTTTCAGGGTTTAGCGTATCCTCCAGTCGGTCCAGGGCGGACCACTGTTTCGGAGGATTTGAATGAACAAAGCAGAGTTGATCGAAGTTCTCACGGGGAAGTTGGGCACCGATCGTCGCCACGCGAACGACGCCGTGGAGCATTTGATCGACGCCATCGTCCGCGCTGTGCAAAAGGGTGACAGCGTGACCATCACCGGCTTCGGCGTTTTCGAGCGTCGGCGTCGTGCGGCACGCGTGGCGCGCAACCCGCGTACCGGCGAGACGGTGCGGGTCAAGCCCACCTCTGTTCCCGCGTTCCGTCCCGGAGCGCAATTCAAGGCAATTGTTTCTGGTGCCCAAAAACTCCCGGCCGAAGGACCCGCTGTCAAAAGAGGCGCCGTGGGCGGCGCAGTGAGGAAGGCTGCTGTGAAGAAAGCTGTCGCAAAGAAGGCTCCCGCCAAGAAAGCTGCTGTCAAGAAGGTCGTCAAGAAGGTCGCCGTCAAGAAGGCGCCGGCCAAGAAGGCACCGGCCAAGAAGGTGGTCAAGAAGGTCGCCGTCAAGAAGGTCGTGAAGAAGGCTCCGGCCAAGAAGGCTCCGGCCAAGAAGGCTCCGGCTCGCAAGGCCGTTGCCAAGAAGGTCGTCAAGAAGGCTGTCGTTAAGAAGGTCGTCGCCAAGAAGGTCGTCGCCAAGAAGGCTCCGGCCAAGAAGGCTCCGGCCAAGAAGGCTCCGGCTCGCAAGGCTCCCGCCAAGCGCGGTCGCCGCTAAGCTCGGTCTTCTTCGCGAATACGCCGCGGACCCTGAAGGGTTCGCGGCGTATTCGCCGTTTCGGGCTCGACGGCTAGGATTTCGGTGTCGCGGCCAGCGGACTGGGCATGTGATCGGCGGCGATGAGCCGGCCCTGCGCGACGGTCAGCACCCAGGTGCTGCCCTTGCGATTCCGGGATTTGTCCGGCTTTACACCGTCGCGCTGGCACCACCACTCGATCAGGTAGGGAATGACCTTGCCCTGCGAGCAGATCGCCGGTGTCCCGCCCAGTCCGGCGATCTCCAGCACCCGCTTGTGGGCGGCCTCCGGATTTTCGGCATAAGCCTCTTCAGTGAGCGCCGACTCAGCGGTGATGGGCACATCCAATGTCAGGGCCAACGGTTCGACGGTCTGAACGCAGCGGGTCCGGTCGGCGGCATAGACGACGTCGGCACCGAACGCCTGCAGTTGGGGCACCAGCGATTTCGCCTGCGCCCGGCCCTTGCGGTCCAACGGCCGTTTGCGGTCGTCGCCGTGATAGCGGGCTTTGCGGCCGGCTGTGCCGTGCCGAATGATCAGGACCGTCTGGGTGTCGGCGGGTTTCTTGACGAACCGTCCGAGCACCTTGCGATCATGCGGATAGCTCAATCGTTTGGCGGCATCGGCGACCGGAAGCCACTGCAACTCGTCGACTTCGCTGCTGGGTGTGAATTCGCCGCCTAGGGCGCGGGCGGCCCAGTAGTGGACCACCTTGGTGCCGACCGGAATCGGATACTTGATCCGGCCCAGCCGTCGACCCAACTGCGCGTGCTGTCCGGTCTCCTCGAGGATCTCGCGGGCCGCCGCCACCGGCTCAGTCTCGCCCGGGTCGACCTTGCCTTTCGGCAATGACCAGTCGTTGTAGCGGGGCCGGTGGATCACCGCGACTTCCGGTGCTCCCGAATGCTCAGCGGGCCGCCACAGCACAGCCCCGGCCGCCAGAACCGACACCGGACTGGTCGCAGCCGTCTTCTTGCTCGATGTCTTGTTCTGAGCCATGGCGTTTCGCTCAGCCCTGCCGGTGCTGTTCCATCAGCCATACCTGATGATCGCGGACCTGATGACCGTCCTTGGGGGCCGCAGTCCAGGTGCCGTCCGATCCCAGTTCCCAGCATCGCGTCGAGGGGTGCATAGCCGACTCGAAGACCCCATCGAGTTCAGCGGTCAACCGACGGTCCTTGACCTGCGCCATCACCTCCACCCGGCGGTCGAGGTTGCGGTGCATCATGTCGGCGCTGCCGATCCAGAACTCGTCGATAGCGCGGAAATGCATCACCCGGGAATGCTCGAGGAACTGGCCGAGGATGGAACGCACCGCGACGTTCTCCGAGAACCCCTCGACCCCCGGCTTCAAGGCGCAGATCCCGCGGACCACAACCTCGACGCGCACCCCGGCCTGTGATGCCCGGTACAGGCCGTCGATGACCTGTTCGTCGACGATGGCGTTGGCCTTGATACGGATTCGGCCGTTGCCGGTCTTCTCGTGTGCGGCGACCTCCCGTTTGATGCGTTCGAGGATGCCGGTGCGGACCCCGTGCGGGGCCACCAACAGGTTGCGGTAGCTGAGCTTTCGCGAGTAGCCGGTCAGCGAGTTGAACAGATCGGTGAGGTCGGCACCGATGTCCGGCGCCGCGGTCAGCAGACCCACATCTTCGTAGAGGCGTGCGGTTTTCGGGTTGTAGTTGCCGGTACCGACGTGGCAGTAGCGCCGGATCGTGGAGCCCTCGCGGCGCACCACTAGGCAGGTCTTGCAGTGCGTTTTCAAGCCCACAAGGCCGTACACCACGTGCACGCCCGCGTCTTCCAGCGCCCGGGCCCACTTGATGTTGGCCTGCTCGTCGAACCGTGCCTTCAGTTCCACCAGTGCCACCACCTGCTTACCGGCGTCGGCAGCCTCGATCAACGCGTTGACGATCGGGGAGTCACCGGAGGTGCGGTACAGCGTCTGCTTGATGGCCAGCACATCCGGATCGGCGGCAGCCTGCTCGACGAAGCGTTGCACGCTGGTTGAAAACGATTGATAGGGATGGTGCACCAGCACGTCACCGTCGCGCAAGGTGGCGAAGATGCTCTTTCCGGTCTCGCCGAATGCGGGGTGGGTGGCCGGCACGAACGGGGGATCCTTGAGCGTCGGCCGGTCGACTGCGTACACCTGCCAGAGAGCCGACAGATCCAGCAGACCCGGCACCTGCACCACGTCGCCGGGGTGCACGTCGAGTTCCCGCAGCAGAAGACCGAGCATGTGTTCGGACATATCGTCGGAAACCTCAAGGCGCACCGGCGGTCCGAACCGACGCCGCGCCAGTTCCCGTTCGAGGGCCTGCAGCAGATCCTCGTCGCGGTCCTCGACGTCCATGTCGGCGTTACGGGTGATCCGGAAGGCGTGTTGTTCGACGATTTCCATGCCGGGGAACAGCACCGGGAGAAAGGCTGCGATGAAATCCTCCATCGGCAGGAACCGCGCGGTCTTGACGTCGGGGTCGGTGTCCTTAAGGCGGACGAACCGGTCGACGTTGTCGGGGACCTTGACGCGGGCGAAACGTTCGGCGCCGTCACCGGGGGAGCGAACGGCGACGGCCAGATTCAGGCTCAGTCCGCTGACGAACGGGAACGGGTGTGCCGGGTCGACGGCCAGCGGAGTCAGTACCGGGAACACCTGCTCGGAGAAGTAGACCGACAACTCGCTGCGCTCGGCGTCGGTGAGGTCGGACCAACTCACGATCTGGATGCCTTCTTTAGCCAGCGCCGGGCGCACCGACTGCAGGAAGACCTGGGCGTGGCGGATCGCCAGTTGCTGGGTGCGTTCACCGATCAACCGGAGTTGTTCGCGCGGGGAGAGCCCGTCGGCCGAGCGCACCGACAACCGCATCTCGTCGCGGCGTTTGAGACCGGCGACCCGCACCATGTAGAACTCGTCGAGGTTGGAGGCGAAGATCGCCAGGAACTTGGCGCGTTCCAGCAACGGCAGTGAGGTGTCGGCCGCCAGGGTGAGGACCCTGTTGTTGAAGTCCAGCCAACTCAGTTCCCGGTTGAGGTACCGGTCCACCGGCAATGGGTTGTCCACCGGCGCCGGGGTCGCTGCCGGAGGTGCGCCTGCGGTGGCGTCGTGGGTCGGGCGGGTGCCATCCGTTGCCGGGGGAGGGGCTGCCGGGGGATGGGTGTGGGCCTCGGTCATGGGGCAATCATCTCTCATCTGCGGCCTGTCGTGGTCGGCTGGCAGGAATCGCCCTCAACCGTTAACCGGCGGGCGGGGTCACCCCGGTGGCGGCCGCCGTAGCCGCGCCGACGCCCAGCAGACGGGCCGCGGCGAGGTCCGCGGGAGTGTCAATGTCACACCGCAGGCCCGGCCAGCCGCCGGTGAGTTCGATTGCGCCGGACTCGCGGTGCCGCCGTGCCGAATCGGCACCGAAACGAGGTTGCGGCGGAACCCCGAAGGCGAACAGTGCCGCGGTGCCGGTGCCGTGCCGGTCGGCGACGAAGCTGCGCGGGTGTCGCTGCGCAGCCACGAGCGCATCGCTGAGTTCCCCGGACTGTATCGCGGGCAAATCACCCTGCAGCACAACGATATTCGGTGTGATAGCTGAGGCTGTGCCGCAGGCCGCCAGGATGGCATTGTTGAGCGGGTCGTGGTGGCCGGCCGGGGTCGGGTCGGCCAGGACCGCGGCACCCAGGCCGGTCGCAGCGGCCGCGACCACCGGATCGGGTGTCACCACTGTGATGGATTCGACCGCCGGCACGGACCCAGCTGCGGTGATGGTGTCCACCAGCATCGCGAGCACCACACGTTCGCGTGCATCGCCGCCGAACAGCTCCGCGAGCCGACTCTTGGCGGCGTCGAGGCGCTTGACCGCGATGATCAGACCGACGCCCACGGCCGCCATCCTGCCAGCGGCCCTCGTGATTAGGTTGGGGGGCAGCCGGCCGGGGAATGTGGTGCAGACAGGAGCGCATGACGATGACGCTGGGGACCGCGACCGTGATGGGCGCCGGCGCGTGGGGGACCGCGATGGCCAAGGTGCTGGCCGACGCCGGTACGGACGTCCGGCTGTGGGCGCGCGGTGCGGCGGTGGCCGACGAGGTCAACACCGCGCACAGCAACGATCGCTACCTGCCCGGGATCACCCTGCCGACACGGATCAGGGCCACCACCGACCCGGCGGAGGCCCTCGACGGGGTCACCACCGTGCTCCTCGGTGTCCCCTCCCAGACGCTGCGCGCCAACCTGGAGTCCTGGCGGCCCCATCTGGCCGCCGATGCGACCCTGGTGAGTCTGGCCAAGGGCATCGAGTTGAGTACATGCATGCGGATGAGCCAGGTGATCGTCGCGGTCACCGGCTGCGATTCCGGGCAGATCGCGGTGGTGTCCGGGCCCAACCTCGCCGATGAGATCGCCGATGAGCAGCCGGCGGCCACCGTGGTGGCCTGCCAGGACTCCGGCCGCGCGGTGGCGTTGCAGCGTGCGTTGAACACCGGCTACTTGCGGCCCTACACCAACTCCGACGTGGTGGGCACCGAGATCGGCGGGGCGTGCAAGAACGTGATCGCGCTGGCCTGCGGAATGGCCGCCGGCGTCGGGCTGGGCGAGAACACCGCCGCGGCGATCATCACCCGCGGGCTGGCCGAGATCATGCGGCTGGGAATTGCGTTGGGCGCCAGCATCACAACACTGGCCGGTTTGGCCGGGGTCGGTGACCTGGTCGCCACCTGCACGTCGGCGCATTCCCGCAACCGCACCTTCGGGGAGCGCCTCGGCCGCGGCAACACACTGGCACAAGCCGAGCGCGCCGGCCACGGCCACGTCGCCGAGGGGGTCACCTCCTGCTCGGCGATCCTGGCACTGGCATCGAGCTACGACGTCGAGATGCCACTCACCGAAGCGGTGTACCGGGTGTGCCACAAGGGACTATCGGTCGACGAAGCTGTCATGCTGCTGCTGGGCCGCAGCACCAAACCGGAGTAGTAGACAAGCATGAGCCAGCGCTACGGCGATTCAACCCGCACCGTCAAGGCGGCCGACTCCGAGGCGATCGCCGGTCAGCCGGTCGCGCACGCCCCGGTTCCGGCGTCGGCGTTCCACCTCTCGGCCGACGAAGGCAGCGAGGCGCACGTCTACGGACGCTATTCCAACCCGGTCTGGGGCCATCTGGAGGCGGCACTGGCCCAGTTGGAGGAGGCCACCACGGCACTTGCTTTCGGCTCCGGCATGGCCGCGATCACCGCCACGCTGCGGGTGCTGGCCAGGCCCGGGGCGGTTCTGGTGGTACCGGCCGACGGGTATTACCAGGTGCGCCGCTATGCCCGGGAAAGTCTTGCAGCAGGAGGTATTACGGTTCGCGAAGCGACGGCGTCGGAGCTGTGCGCAGCCGCCGAGGATGCCGATGTGGTGTTGGCCGAGACTCCGACGAATCCCGCTTTGGATGTCGTCGACCTGCATCGCCTGGCGGGGATCTGCCGCCGCCGCGGCGCCCGTCTGGTGGTGGACAACACCACCGCAACCCCGCTCGGTCAACAGCCGCTGTCGATGGGAGCGGATCTGGTGGTGGCCAGCGCCACCAAATCCCTGGCCGGCCACAGCGATCTGGTGGCCGGTTACGTCGCCGGCAGCCAGCCGGAGTTGATGCAGGCGATCGAACGGGAACGGCTGCTGGCCGGGCCGATTCTGGGTGCCATGGAGTCGTGGATGCTGCTGCGCAGCATCGGAAGCTTCGGGCTGCGGTTTGACCGCCAGTGCCAGAATGCGCTGGCGTTGGCCACCGCCCTGCACGGTCACCCCGCGGTGCGCGGGGTGCGCTATCCGGGGCTGCCCGATGATCCGTCCTACCCGGTTGCGGTGACCCAGATGCGCCGCTTCGGCGGACTGCTGTCGGTCGAACTCGCCGACGCCGAGGCGGTGCACGATCTGGTGCGCCGCAGTGAGTTGCTGGTGGCGGCGACCAGTTTCGGCGGTTTGCACACTTCGGTGGATCGCCGGGCGCGCTGGGGTGACCCGGTACCGGACGGCTTCGCGCGCATCTCGGCCGGCATCGAGGACACCGACGACGTGGTGGCCGACGTCCTGGCCGCGCTGCAGTCCTAACAGCGGCTCGGCAGTGCACCCTGGGGGATTGGCTGTAGCCTCTCTAGCTTGTGACTCCCCGCCCGGGCTCCCGTATCCGTGTCGCCGTCGTCTACGGCGGCCGTAGCTCCGAGCACGCGATCTCCTGTGTCTCGGCGGGCAGCATCCTGCGCAATCTGGATCCGGAGCGTTTCGAGGTGGTGCCGGTCGGTATCGCCCGGGACGGTTCCTGGGTGGTCGCCGACGACGACCCCGACGATCTGGCCATCGCCGATGGGAAACTGCCCGAGGTCCGCGGTCAGTCCACCGCGCCACTGGACGGCGTGGGGGAGATCCTGGCCGGGGTGGACGTGGTCTTCCCGATCCTGCACGGTCCCTATGGTGAAGACGGCACCATCCAGGGTCTGCTGGAACTGGCCGGTCTGCCCTACGTCGGGGCCGGTGTGCTGGCCAGCGCCGCGGGCATGGACAAGGAGTTCGCCAAGAAACTGATGGCCGCCGCGGGGCTGCCGATCGGCGACTACCTGGTTCTGCGTCCCGCCCGCAGCGAGCCCGCCGCCGAAGAGATCGCCCGTCTGGGCTTCCCCCTGTTCGTCAAACCCGCCCGCGGTGGCTCCTCGATCGGGGTCAGCCGGGTCACCGGGCCGGCCGGGCTGGCCGCGGCGATCGCCGAGGCCCGCCGACACGACCCAAAGGTGATCATCGAGGCTGCCGTCAACGGCCGCGAACTGGAGTGCGGGGTCCTGGAGTTCCCGGACGGGGCGGTACGCGCCAGCACGATCGGCGAGATCCGAGTCGCCGGGGCGGCCGGCCGCGATGACGGCTTCTATGACTTCGAGACCAAGTACCTCGATGACGCCGCCGAACTCGACGTTCCCGCCAACGTCGACGACGCTACCGAAAAGGTGTTGCAGGACTTGGCGATCCGGACCTTCACAGCCCTGGACTGCCAGGGGCTGGCGCGGGTGGACTTCTTCCTCACCGAGGACGGGCCGGTGATCAACGAGATCAACACCATGCCCGGGTTCACCACCATCTCGATGTACCCGCGGATGTGGGGTGCCAGCGGAGTGGATTACCAAACCCTGGTCGGAACCATGGTCGACACCGCATTGGCCCGCGGTACCGGGCTGCGCTGAATCAGGGCCTGCCGGGCCGGATCGGGATTGCCGGCATGGTCCGCTCGATCACGTCGGACAGCGTCTGGATCGGTGTCGGCCCGGACCCGTCGGGCAGCGTCAACGCCACGTACACCGGCCGGTCCACACACAGCCAGGTGCTGCGCCGCGACTCGGGGTCCTCGAGGCGGAACCACTGCACGTCGTTGACCATCTGGATGGGCGCGCCCACCACGAACTCGGCGGGTCGGTCCAGCCCGCAGCGCATGATGACCGGGTCGGATCCGGAAAGCTCAGCGCGGTCATCTCCCGGGCGCCACGCGGCGGTCCCCGGCGGGGTCGGTTCGGCGGTCTCGGCGCGGCGGTAGTCGCCGAGGCCGTCGGGGAGGGTGGCCAGCAGCGACCGGCATTCGGGTGCTCCGGCCGCGGGCGCCGGCACCGCGGCGATGACGACCGGCCCGGGCGGGGTGCGCCGGGTGGCCGCCACCGCCAGGACTGCGCCGATGGCCACCACGGCCAACAGCAAGGCGGCGATGATCAGGGCCCGCGGCGGTCCGTCGGGATCGACGGCAGGGGCCTCTTCCGGGGCCCGATCCGCACCGCCCTGCACGTCGCTCACCTCGCCGGTTGGCCCTAGACTGACGTGCTCAAGGTACCCCAGGGACAGCCCGGCGAGGGAGGCAGCAAGTCGTGACCGACGCGGCGGGCGGCCCGTCCGACCCCAGCCTGCGCGAGGTGGGTGAGTTCGGCCTCATCGACCGGTTGGTCCGCGGCCGCCGGCAGTCCGCCGAGGTGGTGGTGGGTCCCGGCGATGACGCCGCCGTCCTGCACGCCCCGGACCGCCGGGTCGCGGTCAGCACCGACATGCTGGTGGAGGGCAGCCACTTCCGGCTGGACTGGTCCACCCCCCACGAGGTGGGCCGAAAAGCCGTCGCGCAGAACGCCGCCGACATCGAGTCGATGGGGGCCCGGGTCACCGGATTGGTCGTCGCCTTCGGGGCGCCGCCGGACACCTCGGCGGCGAAGGCGGCCGAACTGGCTGACGGCATGTGGTCGGAGGCGGCCCGATTCGGCGCCGGCATCGTCGGCGGCGACCTCGTGTCCAGCCCGCAGTGGGTGGTGTCGGTCACCGCGCTGGGCGACTTGGAGGGCCGCGAACCGGTGCCGCGCAACGGTGCGCATCCCGGTTCGGTGATCGCCGTCGCCGGTGAACTCGGCCGTTCGGCGGCGGGGCTTGCGTTGTTGCGCAACACCATCGGCGTGACCGGTGACGAATTCGAGGATCTGCGTTCCTGTCACCGGGTGCCCCGGCCGCCGTACGGACAGGGTCGGGCCGCCGCCGAAGCCGGTGCCCAGGCGATGACCGATGTCTCCGACGGACTGCTCGCCGACCTGGGTCACCTGGCGGAGGCCTCCGGTGTGCTGATGGACCTGCGTGCTGCGACGCTGCGCGCCGACGTCGACGCGGTGGCGGCCGCTGCCGATGCGGCCGGAGTGGATCCGTGGTCGCTGGTTCTCGGCGGTGGTGAGGATCACGCCCTGGTGGCGTGCTTCCCGGACTACCCGCCGCACGGGTGGCGGGTGATCGGTTCGGTTCTCCCCGGCGGGCCGGCGGTCCTGCTCGACGGGCGGCGTTGGGTCGGCCGGCCGGGGTGGCAGTCCTACGACTGAACGCCGCCCGCTGCGGGCCTATACAACGCTACGGCGTTGTGCCACAACACATTATCCAGGTGTTGTGGGCCGATCAGCGCACCGAGAGTGGTCAGATCGGCGTCGATGAACGGCCGGGGTGCGCGGGTGGAGGGCAGGTCCGTTCCGAAGACGAGCGCCCCGGGATTGACGTCGAGGATTCGGGCCATCGCCTCGGCCGGGTCGAGGTCGACCCGCCCGAAGCCGCTGGCTTTGACGTAGGCGCCGCACTCCACCAGACCGAGCAGGTCGGGTAGTCCCTCGGCGCTCAGGCCGAGGTGGTCGATGCTGATCGCCGGCAGTGTTGCCAGTGTCGCGTGCAGCGGGGCCAAGTCCCGCGAGTCGATGTAGAACTCGCTATGCCAACCGGCGATGTCGTAGACCCGCCGCGCCAGGCGGTCCAGGTCGGCCACACCGGCAGAGCCACCGCGGCGGATGTTGAACCTCACCGCCCGCACTCCGTCGGCGTCGAGGCGCGCGATCTGTTCGTCGGTGGTCTCGGCCGGGATCTGGGTCACGCCGACGAACGTCGGGCCCAGCGCGGTGAGCGCCGCGCGCAGATAGCTCTGATCGAAACCCTGGAATGAACCCGACACCACAGCCCCACCAACGAAACCCCCGCCGTCGAAACCCAAGCCGGCGACTCGGTTGCGGTAGTCGGTGACGGTGAACTGCGGCGGTGAGTAGCCGTCGTTCTCCTGGAGCGGGAATCGGGGGTCGATGATGTGCAGGTGGGCGTCGAAGACGCGGGTCGGCGCCCTCACCGGGATCCCGCACAGACCGCGCATCGGGTGCTGGTGGTGACGCGGTCGATGAGTTCAGTGACCCAGTCGGCGGCGATCTCGGCGGCTCCGGCGAACGCGCGGCTGAGTGCGGCGAGGTAGCGGTGCACCGAATGTCGGGCCGTAGGGTTGTCGGGGAACGAGACCGTCACGGTCGTCCGGTCCGGATGCCGGTTGACCCACAGGTTGATCCCGCCGAGTGAGATGTTGTCGCCGAAGGTGCCGAAGCGGGTGTCCTCCCACCGCCCGGCGGCGGGAATCTTGCGGAAGTCCTGGTAGGACAACATCATTGGCGGCAGCCCGGCCTGACACCCTGAGGCCTGGCCGGCCGGGGCGAGTTCCAGAGCGCGGTGGAACGGCATCGCTGCCAGCGCCCGGTTGGCGTCGAAGGAGTCCTGAGCGGCCCGGGCCGCGGCGGAGAAGTCGCCGTCGCCGATCGGCACTGTGACCGGGAACAGGCTGGCGTACCAGCCCACGCTGAGCGCCTCGGCCGCACCGGCTCGGGTGTCCGACGGGGTCAGTCCGCGGTAGGTCGTGGTGCCGGTCAGTTCATGCTCGGCCAGCGCCGCGCAGGCCATCACCCCGCCGCTGAACCGGGCTCCTGCGGCTCGGCAGGCGGTGTCGAAGGCGTCGGTGGCCTCGGCGTCGAGCAGGTCAAGGGTGACCCAGCCGCCCCGGCTGGTCCCTGAGACTTCTCCAGCGGTATCTCCCAGGGGCAGCGGGAATCCCGGCCAGTCGCCGTTCCGCGCGAAGTCCAGCCAACCGGTGATCTGTGGGGAGTCGGGCGTCGCCGCGGCGATCCGCGCCTGCTGGCGGGCGGTGTAGCGCCGGTAGCCGCTGATCGGCGGCAACGGATTGGGCAGGCCGTGCACCAGGGCCCGATAGCTCAGGTGGATGTCGCCAAAGATCAGCCCGGCCGACGTGCCGTCGATGTGCAGGTGGTCGATGCTGGCGTAGACGGTGAAGTGGTCGGCGTGCTGGATCATCCCGAAGGTGAAGCAATCCCAGTCCAGCGTCGCCGGTGTCGAGCTCAGGGCGTGGGCCCGGATCTGTTTGTTCGTCATGAATCCCGCTGCGGTGGGGATGAATTCGACGCCATCGGGGGTGTCGAGGGTGCGGCGCTGCACGGTGTTGTGATCGTCGATCTCAAAGGCGCTGCGATAGGTGTCGTGGCGACGCACGTGGATGTTGATCGCCTCGGTCATCGCGGTGAGGTCGCAGATACCCTCCTCATACCAGCTGACGATCATCAGCCGCGGCAGTTCACGGCCGATGCCGGCGGCGTAGTGCGCGAGCATGAGGTGCTGGGCCTGCTGGGCACTCGGAGGCAGCGGGTCCTTGCGCGCGGTGCGCATCTGGCCGCGACTCCACGCCGAGGCGGTCCAGACGGTTACCGGGCCCGTCCCGGGATTCCATGACTCGATCGGGCCGAGTTCGGTCACGATGCGCACTCCCTGCTGTCAGTTTCGTCGTCTGGTCTGTCACTCTGCCGCCCGGGCGGCGTCGGTGCTGTCCACCCGCGGAACCGTTCAGCGGTGGACCCCGCTGTCCCCCGACCGGGGGACAGACCGCCGTGGCCTTGTAAGTTGACCCTCCGTGACCGCCCGGCCCCTCACCGAACTCGTCGACGACGGCTGGGCGCAAGCACTGGCCCCGGTCGCCGACGACGTCGGGCGGATGGGTGATTTCCTGCGCGCCGAACTGGCGGCGGGGCATCGCTACCTGCCGGCCGGGCCGAATGTGTTGCGGGCTTTCGGGTTTCCGTTCGAGGCGGTCCGTGTGCTGATCGTCGGCCAGGATCCCTACCCCACGCCGGGTCATGCCGTCGGCCTGAGCTTCTCGGTGGCGCCGGATGTGCGGCCGCTACCTCGCAGTCTGGCCAACATCTTCACCGAATACCGGGCTGACCTGGGCTACCCGGAACCGGCCAATGGTGACCTGACCACCTGGGCGCAGCGCGGGGTGATGCTGCTCAACCGGGTCCTCACCGTCCGCCCCGCAAACCCGGCGTCCCACCGGGGTAAGGGCTGGGAAGCGGTGACCGAATGCGCCATCCGGGCCCTGGTGGCCCGCGAGCAGCCGATGGTGGCGATCCTGTGGGGCCGCGACGCAGCGACGCTCACGCCGATGCTGCAGGCCGACCATTGTGTGTCCATCGAGTCGGCGCATCCGTCGCCGCTGTCGGCGAGTCGGGGATTTTTCGGATCCCGGCCGTTTAGCCGGGCCAACGAACTGCTGGTCGGGATGGGCGCCGAACCGGTGGATTGGCGCCTCCCCTGAGCCGACGGCTCAGCCGCGGACGACCTTGCCGGCCTTCAGGCAGGAGGTGCAGGCATTGACGCGTTGCTTGTTGCCGCCGGGGCGGGTCACGGCGTGAACGGTCTGAATGTTCGGATTCCACCGGCGGTTGGTCCGGCGGTGCGAGTGCGACACCGACTTGCCGAACCCGGGGCCTTTCCCGCAGATATCGCAGACGGCAGCCATGTCAGAACTCCTCAAGTCTTATTCGGTGGGGTCAGGAGCGGTTCGGCGGATTGGCGTGGACGCAACGTGGGTGACCCGGCTGTTCAGAATACCGGCGCGGTGAACCGAACACCAAAATGGGCCCCACACCAAAATGGCCCCCGCGCGCATCGACCGGATCCGTCGCAGGTCCTGGCTAGGCTTGCGCCAGGGTTGAGATCGGAGGTGCCGATGGCCGAGCGGCGGCTGGACGCGACCGCCCTGCGGGAGTGGGCGCACACCTGCGTCAACGCCCTGATCAGCCACACCGACGAGATCAACCGGCTCAACGTGTTCCCGGTCGCCGACGCCGACACCGGCACCAACATGCTGTTCACCATGCGTGCCGGCCTGGCCGAAGCCGACCCGGCGGCCCGGACCGGCGACGTCACCGCGGTGGCCGCGGCCCTGGCGCGGGGGTCGTTGACCGGAGCGCGGGGCAACTCCGGGGTGATCCTGTCCCAGATCCTGCGGGCGCTGGCCGAGGTGACAGTCGAGGCAGCCCGGGACCGCGACATCGCCGATGTCGACGTCGCCCTGCTGGCCGCGGCGCTGCGCCATGCGGTTGCGCTGGTGGTCGCCGCGATGGGCGGGCAGGTGGTGGCCGGCACCGTGGTCTCGGTGCTGCAGGCCGCCGCGGCCGCGGTCGAGCGCAGCGCCGATGAGGGTGCCGGGCTGTCGGCCGCCTTGACCGGCGCCGCAGAAGCCGCGGCCCAGGCACTGGACCGCACCCCCGAACAACTGCCGGTGCTGGCCGAGGCCGGAGTGGTGGACGCCGGCGGGCTCGGGTTGCTGGTCCTGCTGGACGCGCTGACCGCCACCGTCGTCGGACACGCCCCCTCCCGCCGCAGCTATCTGCCGGCCAGCCCCGCTGCTTCCGCCGACGTCAGCGCCGCCCCAACCCCCCAGTTCGAGGTCATGTACCTGCTGGGCGGCTGCCACCCCGACGCGTTGGGCCGGCTGCGGACCGAGCTGGAGGAGTTGGGCGACTCGGTGGCCCTGGCGCCGGCCGCCGACGGCCGGCAGTCCGTGCACGTCCACACCGACGACGCCGGGGCGGCGATCGAAGCCGGGATGGCAGCCGGGGCGCTGAGCCGTATCCGGATCTCCGCGCTGTCCACCGGGCGGCTGGCCCCGGGCGGCTGGGCCCGCCAACGCGCGGTGCTGGCGATCATCGACGGCGACGGCGCCGAGAAACTGTTCGCCGGTGAGGGGGCGTGCGTGGCGCGGCCGGACACCGAACTGGTCGACCCGGCCGACGGCCTGAGCGCCGACCAGCTGCTGCGGGCCCTGGTCGACACCGGCGCCGCCCAGGTGATGGTGTTGCCCAACGGCTACGTCGCCGCGGAGGATCTGGTGGCCGGCTGCACCGCCGCGATCGGCTGGGGCATCGACGTGGTGCCGCTGCCGTGCGGGTCGATGGTGCAGGGCCTGGCCGCCCTGGCCGTCCACGACCCGGTCCGGCAAGCCGTCGATGACGGCTACACCATGGCCCAGGCCGCGGCGGGCTGCCGGCACGGCTCGGTGCGGATCGCCACCGAACAGGCGCTCACCTGGGCGGGGGCCTGCCTGCCCGGCGACGGCCTGGGAATCTCCGGTGAGGAGGTGGTGGTGGTCGACCCCGACCCCGTCGCGGCCGCCGCGCGTCTGATCGACCTGCTGCTGGGCTCCGGTGGGGAACTGGTGACCCTGCTGCTCGGCGCCGGCGCCGATCCGGGTGGCGACGCCGTCACCGACCGGCTCGCCGACCATGTGCGCCGCCGGCACCCCGGCACCGAGTTCAGCAGTTACCGCACCGGCCACCGCGGCGACGTTCTACTCATCGGGGTGGAGTAGTGGTATCGCTGGGTGACCGCCTCGATGCCGTGCTGGGCGCCAAGGCCGCCGGGCGCCTTGCCGAGGTGTTCGATATGCAGACCGTCGACGACCTGCTGCGGCACTACCCGCGCAAGTACAGCGAGGGCATGACGGTGCGCGGGGAGGACGACGCCCCGCCGGAGGAGGGGGAGCACATCACCTTCGTCGGTGAGATCGAGAAGGCCGACGTGCGCTGGACCAACCGTCAGCCTCGCCGCGAATACCTCGTCATCACCCTGCGCAACCGCCGCCCGAAAGTCACCGCCACGTTCTTCAACGCCAAATTCCTCAAGAAGCAGTTGGTGGAGGGCACCCGGCTGATGCTGTCCGGGGAGGTCGGCTACTACAGGTCCACCATGCAACTGACCCACCCGGCGTACCTGATCCTGAACTCACCCTCGGGCCGCCTGGGTGGCAGTAAGTCGCTGAAGACCATCGCCACCACCGCCGGTCAGGACGGCGACTTCGATATGTCGGCCTTCGAGCGGGACTACTTCCCGATCTATCCGGCCAGCGCGAAGCTGCAGAGCTGGGATATCTACTCCTGCGTGCGCCAGGTACTCAACGTCCTCGATCCGGTCCCGGAGCCGCTGCCGGAAAGCTTTGTGCGGCAGTGGGATCTGGTCAGTGAGGACACCGCGCTGCGCGATATCCACATGGCCGAGAAGGAGGCCGATCGGGAACGGGCCCGCCAACGGCTCACCGTCGACGAGGCCGTCGGCCTGCAGTGGGCGCTGGTCCAGCGTCGAAACGGTGCCCTGGCCGATTCCGGCCCGCCGGCCCCATCCCGCGGCGACGGCCTTCGCGGCGCACTGGCGCAGCGCCTGCCCTTCGAGCTGACCGCGGGCCAACGCGAGGTGCTTGATGTCATCACCGACGAACTGGCCGCCACCAAACCCATGCACCGGCTGCTGCAGGGAGAGGTGGGCTCGGGCAAGACGATCGTCTCGGTGCTGGCGATGCTGCAGATGGTCGACGCCGGCTACCAGTGCGCGCTGCTGGCTCCCACCGAAGTCCTTGCCGCCCAACATGCCCGCTCGATCCGCGATGTGCTGGGGCCGTTGGCGATGGCCGGCCAGTTGGGCGGGGCCGAGCACGGCACCCGGGTGGCGCTGCTCACCGGGTCGTTGTCTCCGGCCCAGAAACGTCAGGTCCGCGACGAGGTGGCCGCCGGGGCGGCGGGCATCGTGATCGGCACCCACGCGCTGCTGCAGGACGCCGTCGAATTCCAGCGGTTGGGCATGGTGGTCGTCGATGAGCAGCACCGCTTCGGTGTCGAACAGCGAGACCGCCTGCGCGCCAAGGCCCCCGATGGTCTCACCCCGCACCTGCTGGTGATGACCGCCACCCCGATACCTCGCACCGTCGCGCTGACCGTCTACGGCGACCTGGAGACCTCCACACTGCGCGAGCTTCCCCGCGGCCGCCAGCCCATCACCACCACCACGATCTTCGTCACCGAGAAACCCCAGTGGCTCGATCGGGCCTGGCAGCGAATCCGCGAGGAGGTCGCCGAAGGCCGGCAGGCCTACGTGGTGGCCTCCCGCATCGACGACACCGACAAGACCGACGACACGACCGACGCAGCGGAGGCGGCCGGCGGGAACGGACCGCCGCCGATTCCCGTCGTCACGTTGTATGAGCAATTACGAACCGGGCCGCTGGCCGGGCTGCTGCTGGGTCTGATGCACGGACGGTTGTCCGCCGAGGAGAAGGACGCGGCGATGGCGGCCTTCCGGGCGGGGGAGATCGACGTGCTGGTGTGCACCACCGTCATCGAGGTCGGGGTGGACGTGCCCAACGCGACGATGATGGTGGTGATGGACGCCGACCGGTTCGGGATCAGCCAGTTGCATCAACTGCGCGGCCGCGTGGGCCGGGGTTCTCATCCGAGTTTGTGTCTGCTGGCCACCCGGTTGCCGCAGGCGTCCAAGGCGGGTGAGCGCCTCGAGGCCGTCGCGGCCACCCAGGACGGCTTCGCGCTGGCCGACCTCGATCTGCAGGAGCGCCGTGAAGGCGACGTGTTGGGGCGAAGCCAGTCCGGTCGCCCGATCACCCTGCGGTTCCTGTCGCTGGCCGAGCACCGCGAGGTGATCGAGGCGGCCCGCGAGATCTGCGAGTCGGTGTACGCCGTCGACCCCGGCAACGCCGGAATGGCCGTTCTGGCCGACCAATTCACCGACTCCGACCGCATCGACTACCTGGACAAGGCGTGAGTCGGCGCACTCTGCTGTGGCTGGCTGCGGTCGCCCTGGTGGCCGTGCTGGTCGCCGCGCAGGCACTCACCGACGCCGGTCACCGAGGCTCCGAGGCCCGCGCGACGGCACCGAGAGTTCAGGCCGGTGCCGACGTGCTGGCCGGGATCACCGTGGTGCCGCAACGTGTCCGCGGTTACGACTACCGGCGCTCGGCGTTCGGCGATGCCTGGGATGACGACAACGGCGCGCCGGGCGGGGGCAACCAGTGCGATACCCGCAACGACATCCTGCACCGAGACCTGGTGGACAAGACCTATGTCACCACCAAGCGCTGCGCCCACGCTGTCGCCAGTGGCACCCTGCGCGACCCGTACACCAACGAGACGGTTTCGTTCGTGCGCGGCAACCAGATCGGGGCTTCGGTGCAGATCGACCATCTCGTGCCCCTGGCCTTTGCCTGGGACATGGGAGCCCGGGACTGGACCGAGCAGATGCGCAAACGTTTCGCCAACGACCCGGCCAATCTGCTGGCGGTGGCGGGAAAAGCCAACCAGGACAAGGGTGATCTGCCGCCGGGGGAGTGGATGCCGTCCAATACGGCGTTCTGGTGCCAGTACGCGGTGGCCTTCACCGAGGTGCTGCGCGGCTACCGGCTACCGGTGGATGAGGCCTCCGCCCGGCGACTGCAGGACGCGGCGGCCAGCTGCCCGAGCAGCTGACCGCGACCCGCAACGATTAATTGCGGGCACACCGGGGCCCTGCTAACGCGAAGAACGCGGCGGCCAGCTGAGTACCAGCTGACCGCCGCGCTCCTGGTCTAGCGAATTCAGTCGGCGTCGGATGCCCCGCGACGGGAATCCGTCGCGCGGGAACCGGTGTCGCCGGCGTCGTCGGACGCCTCACCGGCCGCCGGCTTCGGCGCCGGATCGTCGGCAACTCCAGCAGGCGCTGCCTCCACCTCGGGGATGTCGACGACAGCCGGAGCGACCTCCTCGGCCACCTCGTCAACGACGGCCGGGGCGATCTCCTCGGCGACCTCGTCGACGGCCGGCGCCGACACCTCCACCGGAGCTGGGGCGTCCGCCACAGCCGGTGCGGCCTCCTCGGCGGGTGCCTCGGCCACGGCCGGTGCGGCATCCTCGGCGGGTGCCTCGGCCGGTGCCGATGCCGTGGTCTCCGGCGCAGCCTCCGCAACAGCTGCGGGTTCAGCGGCGGCGGTCGGCGGGGTGATCAGCAACTTCTCAGCCAGGAACTGACCCAGGCCGATCCCGGCCCCGAACAGGCCGTTTGTCAGGCCCGCCGGTGGTTGGCCCGTGAGGAAATCGCACAGTTGGCCACTGCCGTCAGAGCCGCAGCTCACGGACAGCGAGTCAAGCCCCGTACCACCCGCCCACACCGTGGGGCGGTCGGGCTGCGGGTCTTCGGGGTTGACCTTCAATGACCCGTCCTGGGGCATGGCGTTGAGGAGGCCACCCAGATTGAACCCGAGTTGAATACCAGCCGGGATGTTGAAGAACTGCCCGAGGACCGGGGTCAGGTCTAAAAGGCCCGCACCGTTGAGGAAGGCATTGGTCATATTCGTTGGGATGTTGACGAACTCGTAGAAAGCATCCAGGATCTTGCCTTCCTGGAAGTACTGACCGATAGCGGTGAAACTGTTGGTCAACGCCACCACCGGGGAGATCAGCGGGCCGAGCCAACTGACAATCTGTCCGGTGGCAGGGGTGTTCAGAATCTGCAACAGGGGAGCGAGGTCGTTTATAAGAAACTCCGCGAGGGCTAATTTTTCTGGGGTATCGGGTTCTTGGCTGGTTGAGCCCGCGATGAGTTGGAGAAAGAGAAGGTTGGTTCCAAAGGGACTCTCCGCGTCCGTATCGGGATCGCTGCTCGCTGGGGTGGGAGGCTGCGTGTTGGAAAGGTATTCGCCGGTGGCTACCAGAACTTCCTTCGGGGGATCCCACAGCACGGGCAAAGTAACGGCGTTTCCTGGATCCCAGGGCGCCTGGAAAAACGTCTGGAGGTTGTTCCAGATCTGCTCGGGGATCAGGCCGGCGTTGCCGTTGGTCAACTCTTCGAAGTAGGTGGCGATGTTGGCGCCGATGGTCTGCAGCAGCGGAAAGGGATTCTGTTCGTTGAACTTGCCGAGGATCTCGATGTTGGCGGCACTCGTCTCGAACAGGTTGACCAATGCCTGGATCGGGTCGACCGCGGCTGCGAGACCGACCGCCATGTCGCTGACGACACGCTCGGGTGCTGCCGTGATCGGATTGGGTATGGGCTGTACCGGGCTGAGCGCGAGGGCGCCGACGCCGAGCGCGGCGATTCCCGCGGTGAGATAAGAGCGAGCTGTGACATACATGGCCTTCGAGGTCCTCCCTGTGATTTACCTGAACGCCGCTGACGTTTAGCGGAAAGATTGTCCGAAATCCCGGACTTCGCTGATTTGCCGGAAAATATTTTCTGAGCAGACCCTGTGGCCGCACGCAAACCGGGGTGTGACACGGAGCTGCTAGTCACCATCGTGGGGCAAACGCAACGCGGCGGCCAGCTGTTTCCAGCTGACCGCCGCGCTGTGA
>NZ_JBILVF010000092.1:0-12985 GCF_044370595.1 Mycobacterium sp. | reverse complement strand
GCGAACTTTGGTCAGCGTCGCTGCTGTCGGTGTCGTGCTGATCGGTGTGATTGGTGGCGTCGCCGTGGGGCTGTCGACGCGGCCGGCTCGTTGGGATGCCAACCTCGTGGCCATTGAGCAGGCCGCAACCGTGGTGGAGGGCCGGATCGCGGTGCGCCTGCCCCGGTCGTGGAGCATCACCCGGGTTACCGGTGGACCCGGCTCGCGTCGACTGCAGGCCAGCTCGCCGGCGGATCCGAATCTGGCGGTCCACATCACCCAGGCCTACGCACCGGAATCAGAGCTCACCCAAGCCGCTGAGATCCTCAGCCGGGAAATAGCCCAGCAACCGGCGGGGGTGTTCGTCGACTTCGACGCCGAAGCCACGGTGGGGGAACGACCAGCGTTGACCTACCGGGAGATCCGGCCGGGCCGAGTCATCGAGTGGACGGTGCTGCAGGCCGGGTCGACCAGAATCGGTGTCGGATGCCAAAGCCCGGCCGGACGCTCCGACGACGTCCATCCGGTCTGCGTGCAGGCCGCCATATCGGCTCAGGAGAACGGAACCGATCCCCCTCGGTGACCGTCTGACTTCCAAGGGTGAGCCGCCCCCAACCCTGCGAACCCTGCGAACCCTCCGAACGCTCCGAACGCTCCGAACGCTCCGAACCCTCCGGGGTTTCCGAGGTTTCCGCGGTTTCGACCCAAGGAGAGCCGTCGGGACCGCCGAGGCCTCGGACCCGCCGGGGCTCCGATGGTCGAGGGCGTTTTGACCTGCACGGATCCGCGACGGTAGGCTCCCACTTCGGCATGCGGTACGCCGCGGGTTGACCGCGGGGTAAAGCGGGTTCTCGGGTCAGTGTTGGTCGCCGAGAGACAACTTCCGACCGCCGACGCCCGACCGGCACCCGGTTCGCCGGGAATCCAAGCGCCTTGCGGTGAAAGCCCAGGGATCGAAACGAGAGGTACACGCTGTGCCCACATACACGCCGAAGGCCGGTGACACCACGCGTTCGTGGTACGTCATCGACGCCACCGACGTGGTGCTCGGCCGGCTCGCCGTCGCTGCGGCCAATCTGCTGCGCGGCAAGCACAAGCCGACATTCACGCCCAACGTCGACGGGGGTGACTTCGTCATCGTCGTCAACGCCGACAAGGTTGCCATCGGAGGCACCAAACTCACCAGCAAGCTGGCTTACCGCCACTCGGGATACCCCGGCGGCCTGCGCTCCCGCACCATCGGCGAGATGATGCAGAAGCAGCCCGACCGGGTCGTTGAGAAGGCGATCGTCGGCATGCTGCCCAAGAACAAACTGGGCCGCCAGATCCAGCGGAAGCTGAAGGTCTACGCCGGCCCCGAGCATCCGCATACCGCCCAGCAACCGGTGCCCTTCGAGATCAAGCAGGTGGCGCAGTGACAGACACCAACGAGACCAACGAACACGAGATCGACGCGACGGTCGAAGCTGAGACCACCGAGGTCGCCGACGCTCCTGAGGTGGATGAGACCGGTGAGGTCGTCGAGGCTCCGGAGGCCGCTCCGGTCGCCGAGGCCGCCCCCCGCCAGCCGGTCGTCATCGACCGTCCGATTCAGACTGTCGGCCGTCGCAAGGAGGCTGTGGTGCGGGTCCGGCTGATTCCCGGCAGCGGCCAGTTCAACCTGGACGGGCGTTCTCTGGAGGCGTACTTCCCGAATAAGGTTCACCAGCAACTGATCAAGGCGCCGCTGGTGACCGTTGACCGGGTGGACAGTTTCGACATCTACGCGCACCTCGACGGCGGCGGTCCGTCCGGGCAGGCCGGCGCGCTGCGCCTGGCGATCGCCCGGGCGCTGATCCTGGTCCAGCCGGAGGACCGGCCGGCCCTGAAGAAGGCCGGTTTCCTCACCCGTGACCCGCGTGCCATCGAACGCAAGAAGTACGGACTGAAGAAGGCCCGCAAGGCGCCCCAGTACAGCAAGCGCTGAGTACGGCAAGCGCCGGATAGATACCCACACATCGCCGGGTGGTTCGCACGTCGAACCCCCCGGCGATGGTGTTGTCTGCGGCACCGAATTCACCTCTCGGTTTCCCATCCTCGCAGCGGGGCAACCCTGTTCCAGCCGAGGGTGAATGTCGGCTTTCCGAGGCGGGAATGGAGCGCCGCCCGCACCGCTACAGGTGCGGGCGGTGTCGCGTTCAGCGCCGGGTGGCCCGCCGGTTGGGAGTAGCGGGCCTCGGTGTGAGAAGTTTGAGACATGGGCCGACTGTTCGGAACTGATGGGGTGCGTGGCGTCGCCAACCGCGAGTTGACCGCCGAGTTGGGTCTGGCGCTCAGCGCCGCCGCCGCCCGCCGGCTTGCTCCGGCCACCGCCGGTCATCGCGTCGCGGTGGTGGGCCGGGATCCGCGTGCCAGCAGCGAGATGCTCGAAGCCGCCGTCGTCGCCGGGCTGACCAGCGAGGGTGTCGACGCCCTTCTGGTGGGTGTGCTGCCCACCCCGGCAGTGGCTTATCTGACCGCCGCCTATCAAGCCGACCTCGGGGTGATGATCTCCGCCTCGCACAACCCGATGCCCGACAACGGCATCAAGATATTCGGCCCCGGCGGCCACAAACTCGACGACGACGCTGAGGACCGCATCGAGGAACTTGTCGCCCAGGGGCCCGGGTTGCGGCCCGTCGGCGCCGGCATCGGGCGGGTGCTGCGGGCCTCCGACGCCCTCGACCGCTATCTGAACCATCTCAGCGGCGCAACCGGAGCCCGACTCGACGGCCTGACAGTCGTCGTCGACTGCGCCAACGGCGCCGCCTCTGCGGCGGCGCCGCGGGCCTATGCGGCGGCGGGTGCTCGCGTGATCGCCACCAACGACCAGCCTGATGGCCTCAACATCAACGACGGCTGCGGTTCCACCCATCTCGGTCCACTGCAGAACGCCGTGCGGGCCCACGGCGCGGACCTGGGGCTGGCCCACGACGGCGACGCCGACCGTTGCCTGGCGGTGGACGCCGCCGGCCAGGTGATCGACGGCGACGCCATCATGGCCGTTCTCGCGCTGGCGATGCAGGAGGCCGGGGAGTTGGCCTCCGACACGCTGGTGGCCACCGTGATGAGCAATCTGGGCTTGCATCTGGCGATGCGCGAGGCCGGGATCGCGGTGCGCACCACCGCCGTCGGTGACCGCTATGTCCTCGAGGAGTTACGGTCCGGGGAGTACAGCCTCGGCGGCGAACAGTCCGGACACATCGTTTTGCCGGCGTTCGGCACCACCGGCGACGGGATCCTCACCGGCCTGCGACTGATGGCCCGGATGGTGCGGACGGGCTCGCCGTTGGCGGCTCTGGCCGCCCCGATGCAGTCGGTGCCGCAGGTTCTCATCAACGTGGAAGTGGCCGACAAGGCCACCGTCGCCGAAGCCCCGGCTGTGCAGTCCGCCGTCGCTGCCGCCGAGGCCGAACTCGGCGACACAGGCCGGATCCTGCTGCGCCCGTCAGGCACCGAGCAGATCGTCCGGGTGATGGTGGAGGCCGCTGACGAGGACACCGCCCGCCAGGTCGCGGATCGGGTGGCTAGATCGGTCAGCGCCCAACGCTGATACCCCGTCGCAGGGAACCGCCGCCCGCGCTCCCGCGTCGTAATCGGTATGGAATCCGGTGCGCAAACCGCCGTCGATCCGCCCGCCCTGCGGGCCGCGGCGCAGCGACTCGACTCCGCGGCGGATTCGCTGAACGCTGCGCTTGCCGTGCACCTGAGGACTCTGCATCTCGATGCCCCCTCCAGTGTGCGAGCCGCGCTGCTCCGACTGGTGGGCGACGTCGAACTGTGGCATCGGTCCGCCCGGGAGACCGCGGCGGCGCTGCGCACTGCGGCGGATAGCTACACCGACGCTGAAGCGCAGGCGGCGGAGGCGCTGCGATGAGCGCGGGGGTCAACGCGGAGGCGCTGGACGCCGACGGCGCCGCCCTGGCGGCCGCGGGATCACTCGCCGCGGAGGCCCTCGCCCTGCACCGGGATGCGCTCGCCCTCCTCGACGAGGGGTGGCGCAGCCAATCCGGCTCGACGGCAACCGATTTGCTCCGTCAGCAGTGCGGTGAGGGCGCGGAGTTGGTCGCTGCGCTACGCGACGCCGCCGCAGAGTGCAGAGCCCTCTGCGACGCGGCCGAGTATCCGGTAACGGCGGTGGACGATCAGGCGTTCAGCCGGCTCGGCGATCGCCCCGCAGCGCGGTTTGGCACGCCCGATCCCTATTCCTTCGGGGGCATCGCCGCGCCGGCCCCTCAGCCGCCGCCCGCATGGACCCCAACCCCGGCGCCCCCCTCCCCGTTGGCTGGCGCCCCGTTGGCTGGCGCCCCGTTGGTTGGCGCCCCGTTGCCGGCCCTGCCAAACCTCGGTGGTGCACTGGTGGGTCTGGTGGCGCAGATCGCCGACGCGGTGAGTCTGGAATCCGCCGGTGACAGTGCGGAGGTCACCGAGGCGGCGACCGAGGCGGCCACCAGGTCGGGGCCCTCGGCGGATGAACCGGAACCTCCGGCACCCCCGTCGCCCCCGCCGGTCACCCCGCCGCCGCCGTCTGTCGACCCGCCGGTGCTGCTGCCCATCACCCCGCCCGATCAACTGCAGCCGGCGCCGCCGTCACCGCCACCCGCCCCGCCGTTGCTGGCCGCCGAGCGTCCGCCCGATCCGCCTACCGACCCGGTCGCGCCGCCCGCGGTGGACATCCCCGAGCAAGCTCCACCGGAGAACCCCGACACCCCGTGCGAGATCGCCGCCGACGCCCTACCGCAGGTCGGCCGGTGAACCCTCGACGCGGGCTAGGGCAGTAGTTGCTGCAACTGCTCGACGAATTCGACGTATTCGGTGC
Source organism: Mycobacterium sp. (assembly GCF_044370595.1). Classification (GTDB taxonomy): domain Bacteria; phylum Actinomycetota; class Actinomycetes; order Mycobacteriales; family Mycobacteriaceae; genus Mycobacterium. The sequence continues at coordinate 8,169 of NZ_JBILVF010000092.1, read as the reverse complement.
CGTCTGCGCTCACCGGCGTGGCCAACAGTGTGGTGACACCGGCCTCGGCGAACGCGGCGATGCGTTCCTTGACGTAGCCGCGGGGCCCGATGAGCGACACACTGCGCACCAGATCGTCGGGCACCGCCGCGATCGCCTCCGCCTTCCGGCCGGACAGATACAACTCCTGAATGCGGTCGGCGACCTCACCGAACCCGTACCGGGTCGCCACGTTGTGGTAGAAGTTGCGGCCCTTGGCGCCCATACCCCCGATGTACAGCGCCAGTTGAGGTTTGGCCCACTGCAGACGGTCCTCGACGTCGTCGCCGATGGCCAGCGACACCCCCACCATCACGTCAAGATCGCCGAGACTGCTGTCCCGCTTGGCCTTTCCCGCCCGCAGCGCCTCACCCCACACCGAATCGGCGCGTTCAGGGTGGAAGAACACCGGTTGCCAGCCTTCGGCGATCTCTGCGGTCAGTTCAACGTTCTTCGGGCCGAGCGAGGCGATGGTGATCGGGATTCGTTCCCGCACCGGCTGATTGATGATTTTCAAGGCTTTGCCCAGCCCCGTCCCGCGGTCGGGGGGTAACGGAATCTGGTAGTACCGGCCCTGGTAGGACAGCCGCTCGCGGCGCCAGACCTGCCGACAGATCTCGACAACCTCCCGGGTGTGCCCCAGCGGGGCGTCGAACGGCACACCGTGGAAGCCCTCCATCACCTGCGGGCCGGAGGTGCCGATACCGAGCCGGAATCGGCCGTCGGAAACGTAGTCCAATCCGGCTGCGGTCATCGCCAGCAGCGCCGGGGTGCGGGTGTAGATCGGGACGACACCGGTGCCCAGTTCGATCGTCGAGGTCACCGCCGCCAGGTAGCCCAGCTGGCTGACCGCGTCGAAGGAGTACGCCTCAGCGACCAGGACGATGTTCACGCCCTGTTTCTCCAACTCGACGACATGGGAAACGGTCTCGCGGAACCCGCCCGCGTAGGAAAGAAAAATCCCGGTGCGCATGCTCTCACCCAATTCTGTGAACGACGTTCTCGGTCACCGGAACAGTGCGACGATCCGGTCTTCGGCACTGACCGGGGGCGCGTCCGGATCCGGCCGACTGGTGTGCGGCAGGTCCGCCTCGGGATCGGCGAACTCCCGGTACTTCTCGTCGCCGGTCAGATGGAACAGCAGGAAACCGGTCAACAGGGCCCGGACCGTCTCCTGGGTGTCGCTACTGGAGCCGGGCAACCCGAACAATCCGGCGATGCGCCTGCGCTCGGCCAGATCATCCGCGTCGGCCTTGTCGACGATGCGCAGCACCGCGCCGTCCCAGTTCGCGGCCACCTCCAAGGCGTCGGTGCGCAGGGATCGCGCGTCGTCGGCAGTGGCCAACACCAGTCCGGGCACATCCAGCGTCGCCGCGGCGGCCTCCGCGGACGGCTTGGTCACCGCGGGGAACACCGCTGCCACCGCAGCCGGTCGAGCCTGCCCGGGCGCCTGGTCCGCCGCCGCGAGCACCGCCGCGGCGGCGCCGAAACCGTGACCGGCCAGACCGAGCTTGTCGGGGGCAACGCTGATCTCTCCGACCCCCAGTCGGACGCCGGAGATCACCTCCAGCGTGCTGATCAGGTCGTGGGCCAGAGTCAGCGCCGACGGCACCAGGCCGCGCTGGGTATCCGGGGCGGCGGCGACGATGCCCCAACTGGCCAGATGTTCCAGGGTTCCGCCGTAACGGTCGGCATCGGTCAGCCAGTCATGCCCGAACGCAATTCCGGGCAGGTGAAAGCCCGCGGCGGGGGTGTACACCACCCCCGGAATGCCGGCGAAGCCCACATCGCCGCGCAGGACGCGATGCGGGCCGTGGCGGGTCAAAGCGCGCAGCAACGACTTCTTCCGGGCCATGCCCCGACCGTAGCCGACCGGGGCGGTCGATGGGCTGGACTACCCTGGTAGTCCATGTGCGGAATCGTGGCCTACGTCGGACACCGTCCTGCTCGGGGCGTCGTGGTGGACGCGCTGCGCCGGATGGAATACCGCGGCTACGACTCCGCGGGCCTGGCACTGCTCGACGGTCGGGGCGGGCTGACCGTCCGTCGCCGCGCCGGCCGCCTGGCCAACCTGGAGTCGGCGCTGGAGGAGACCGATGCGGCAGCCCTGACCGGCACTGCCGGGATCGGCCACACCCGGTGGGCCACCCACGGACGGCCCACCGACCGCAACGCCCATCCGCACCGTGACGCGGCCGGCGAGTTCGCGGTGGTCCACAACGGCATCATCGAGAACTTCGCCGCGCTACGGGTCGAACTGGAGTCCGACGGCGTCGAGTTCGCCAGCGACACCGACACCGAGGTGGCGGTGCATCTGGTCGCCCGCGCCTACCGGCAGGGTGAGACGGCCGGGGACTTCGTCGGCTCGGTCCTGGCGGTGCTGCGCCGGCTGGAGGGCCATTTCACGCTGGTGTTCGCCCACGCCGAGGACCCCGGGACCATCGTCGCGGCCCGCCGATCCACCCCGCTGGTCGTCGGGATCGGCGAGGGCGAGATGTTCCTCGGCTCCGACGTCGCCGCCTTCATCGAATTCACCCGCGACGCCGTCGAACTCGGTCAGGACCAGGCCGTGGTGATCACCGCCGACGGCTACCGGATCACCGATTTCGACGGCAACGACGACGCCGCCAACGCCAGGACGTTCCACATCGACTGGGACCTCTCGGCCGCCGAGAAGGGCGGCTACGACTACTTCATGCTCAAGGAGATCGCCGAACAGCCGGCCGCGGTTGCCGACACCCTGCTCGGTCACTTCGAGAACGGCCGCATCGTGCTCGATGAGCAGCGGCTCTCCGATCAGGAGCTACGCGAGATCGACAAGGTGTTCATCGTGGCCTGCGGCACCGCCTACCACTCCGGCCTGGTGGCCAAATACGCCATCGAGCATTGGACCCGCATCCCGGTTGAGGTCGAACTGGCCAGCGAGTTCCGCTACCGCGATCCCGTGCTGGATCGCAGCACCCTGGTGATCGCGATCTCACAGTCCGGTGAGACCGCCGACACCCTCGAAGCCGTCCGGCACGCGAAGACCCAGAAGGCCAAGGTGTTGGCGGTCTGCAACACCAACGGCAGTCAGATTCCCCGCGAAGCCGACGCGGTGCTGTACACCCGTGCCGGACCGGAGATCGGCGTCGCCGCCACCAAAACCTTCCTGGCCCAAGTCACCGCGAACTACCTGGTCGGCTTGGCGCTGGCCCAGGCGCGCGGCACCAAATACCCCGACGAGGTCGAACGGGAGTACCGCGAACTGGAGGCGATGCCCGAACTGCTGACCCTGGTGCTCGATCATCTCGACGCCACCGCCGAATTGGGCCGCCGTTACGCCGACTCACCGGCGGTGCTGTTCCTCGGCCGCCACGTCGGCTATCCGGTGGCACTGGAGGGTGCGCTCAAGCTCAAGGAACTGGCCTACATGCACGCCGAGGGCTTCGCCGCCGGTGAACTCAAACACGGCCCGATCGCCCTCATCGAGGACGGTCTGCCGGTCATCGTCGTGATGCCGTCGCAGAAGAACGCCGCGATGCTGCACTCCAAGCTGCTCTCCAACATCCGCGAGATCCAGGCCCGCGGAGCGATCACCATCGTGATCGCCGAGGAGGGCGATGAGACCGTCCGGCCCTATGCCGACCATATGATCGAAATCCCCTCCGTATCAACGCTTTTCCAGCCACTACTGTCCACCATCCCGCTTCAGATGTTCGCCGCATCGGTGGCGCTGGCCCGCGGGTACGACGTGGACAAGCCGCGGAACCTGGCTAAGTCCGTCACCGTCGAGTGACGCGCACCTAAGCCGATGAGGCAGTACTACACCGCCGGTCAGATCCGCAACGCCGAAGCCCCCCTGCTGGCCAGCCTGCCCGACGGTGCGCTGATGCGCCGGGCCGCCACCGGCCTGGCCACGTCGATCGCCGCCGAACTTCGACGGCGCACCGGTGGGGTTGCCGGCCGGGTGGTCTGCGCGGTGGTGGGTTCCGGCGACAACGGCGGCGATGCGTTGTGGGCGGCCACGCTCCTGCGCCGCCGCGGCGCCGGAGCCCGCGCGATCCTGCTCAACCCCGAACGCACCCATGCCGCGGCGCTGACAGCGTTCCGGGCGGCCGGCGGCCGGGTGGTGACGACCCTGCCGGATGCCACCGATCTGGTGATCGACGGTGTGGTCGGCATCTCCGGCACGGGCCCGTTGCGTCCGGCCGCCGCCGAGGTTTTCGCCGCCGCCGAGGACGCCGGTATCCCGGTGGTGGCCGTCGACATCCCGAGCGGCATCGACGTCGACACCGGGGCCATCACCGGACCGGCCGTCCGTGCGGATCTGACGGTCACCTTCGGCGGTCTCAAGCCGGTGCATGCGTTGGCCGACTGCGGTCGCGTGGAACTCGTCGACATCGGATTGGACCTGCCCGAGTCCGATGTGCGGGGACTGCAGACCGCCGACGTCAAGGCCCGCTGGCCGATGCCCGGCCCGCGCGACGACAAGTACACCCAGGGTGTCGTCGGGATCCTGGCCGGGTCGGCGACCTATCCGGGCGCGGCGATCCTGTGCACCGGTGCGGCGGTCGCGGCCACCTCGGGCATGGTGCGCTACGCGGGCGCCGCTGCGGCCGAGGTGGTGTCGCATTGGCCCGAGGTCGTCGCCGCGCCGAGCGCAACCGCCGCCGGCCGCGTCCAAGCCTGGTGCGTCGGTCCGGGCCTGGGCACCGACCAGGCCGGCCTGGACGCCCTGAGGTCCGCCCTGGCCGGCGATCTGCCGGTGATCGTCGACGCCGACGGCCTGACGGTTCTGGCTGGGCACCCGGACTTGGTCACTGCGCGCACGGCACCCACGGTGCTGACACCCCACGCCGGGGAATACGAGCGGTTCGGTGTCGGACCGGTGGGCGAGGATCGGGTCGGAGCCGCCCGGCGGCTGGCGGATGCCCTGGCCGCCACCGTCCTGCTCAAGGGCAACGTCACCGTCATCGCCGAACCCGGCGGTGCCACCTATCTGAACCCGGCCGGTGCCTCGTGGGCGGCCACCGCGGGGTCCGGTGACGTGCTGTCCGGCATCATCGGCGCACTGCTGGCCGCCGGCCTGCCGCCGGGTCAGGCCGCCGCCGCGGCGTCCTTCGTCCACGCCCGTGCCGCCAACGCGGCGGCCGCCGACCCGGGACCGGCGTCGGTGCCCACGTCGGCGTCGCGCATCCTGTCTCACATCCGCTACGCGCTCGCAACGCTGTAAACCCACCCAGGAGGTCAACCCCATGCCCCACGTCAAGTACCGGTCACCATCGATCGCCCCGGCCTACACCGGCCGGCTGTCCACCGACCCGATCCCGTCGCTGCGGCTGCCCGACGAGGCCATGGAACCGGCTGCGGCGTACCGGTTCATCCACGACGAACTGATGCTCGACGGGAGTTCCCGGCTGAATCTTGCGACCTTCGTCACCACCTGGATGGACCCGGAAGCCGAGCGGCTGATGGCCGAGACGTTCGATAAGAACATGATCGACAAGGACGAGTACCCAGCCACCGCGGCCATTGAATCGCGTTGTGTGGCAATGGTTGCCGACCTCTTCCATGCGGATAATCTGCGTGACGACGATGCCGCGAGCGCTATCGGGGTGTCGACGATCGGGTCTTCGGAGGCGGTGATGCTGGGCGGTCTGGCGCTGAAGTGGCGGTGGAAGCAGCGGGTGGGCGGCAAAGACGGCGACGGGTGGAAGAAGCGCACGCCCAACCTGGTGATGGGCTCCAACGTGCAGGTCGTGTGGGAGAAGTTCTGCCGTTACTTCGAGGTCGAACCCCGCTACCTGCCAATGGGGGAGGACCGCTACATCATCACCCCCGAGCAGGTGGTCGACGCCGTCGACGAGGACACCATCGGCGTAGTGGGCATCGTGGGCACCACCTACACCGGGGAACTGGAACCGATCGCCGAAATCTGCGCCGCGTTGGACAAACTGCACAAGAAGACCGGGCTGGACATCCCGGTGCACGTCGATGCGGCCAGTGGCGGATTCGTCGTGCCGTTCTTGCACCCCGACCTCAAATGGGACTTCCGGCTTCCCCGGGTGGTGTCCATCAATGTCAGCGGCCACAAGTACGGGCTGACCTACCCCGGTATCGGATTCGTGGTGTGGCGCAACGCCGAGCACCTGCCCGAGGAACTGGTGTTCCGGGTCAACTACCTCGGCGGTGACATGCCGACGTTCACGCTGAACTTCTCCCGGCCGGGTAACCAGGTGGTCGGGCAGTACTACAACTTCCTGCGACTGGGCCGGGCCGGCTACACCCACGTCATGCAGACCCTGTCCGGCACCGCGCGCTGGTTCTCCGACCAACTCACCAAGTCGCGGCACTTCGACGTGATCGCCGACGGCTCCAAGATCCCGGTGGTGGCGTTCAAACTCTCTGCCGACTCGGGTCGCCCTGCCGGGGGCTGGGGCTACACCGAGTTCGACGTATCGGCGGCCCTGCGCTCCTACGGCTGGCAGGTACCGGCCTACACCATGCCCGACGGTGCCGCCGACGTGTCAGTGCTGCGGGTGGTCGTGCGGGAGGGATTTTCGGCCGATCTGGCCCGCTCACTGTGGGAGGATCTGCACAAGGTGCTCGACCATCTCGACGCGATCCAACCCGCGGGCCACTTCACTCAAGAACATTTTGCGCACTGACCGTGCGGGGGAAACATTTTGCGCACTGACCGTGCGCACTGATTCACCGGGTCTGTGGGAGAGCATGCCGTCCGTTCTGGGAGAATCGGAGGTGGTGACATGACCATGCAGACCACGCCGCTGACCCCCGCACCGGCCGCCGCCGCAATCAGCGGCGAGGCGGTGGTCGACCTCGGTGCCATCGCGCACAACGTGCGGGTGCTGCGGGAGCACTCCGGCAGCGCCGAGATCATGGCCGTGGTCAAAGCCGACGGCTACGGCCACGGCGCCACCCAGGTGGCTCGTGCGGCCCTGCGGGCCGGGGCGGCTGAACTCGGTGTCGCCACCATCAACGAGGCGTTGGAACTTCGCCGCGACGGCATCACCGCCCCGGTGCTGGCGTGGCTGCATCCGCCGGGCACCGACTTCGCGCCCGCACTGGTGGCCGACGTCCAGATCGGGATCTCCTCGACCCGGCAACTCGGCGAGGTCCTCAACGCGGTGCGGGGCACCGGAACAACCGCCACACTCACCGTGGAGGTCGACACCGGTCTCAACCGCAACGGCGTCGGGGCGCGGGAGTACCCCGATGTGCTCGATTCGTTGCGTCGCGCCGTTGCCGAGGGCGCTGTCCGAGTCCGCGGCATCATGTCCCACCTCGCCAGTGGCGACGAACCGCACAACCCCGTCAACAACCTTCAGGCGCAGCGGTTCACCGCGATGATCGCCGAAGCGCGCAGCCGTGGCGTGGATTTCGAGGTGGCCCACCTGGCGAACTCGCCGGCGGCGATGACTCGTCCCGACTTCTGCTTCGACATGATCCGCCCGGGTATCGCGGTGTACGGGCTGAGCCCCATTCCCGAGCGTGGCGATATGGGGCTTCGCCCCGCCATGACGCTGAAATGCCCTGTCTCCCTGGTCAAGTCGTTACGGGCGGGGGAGGGTGTGTCCTATGGCCACACCTGGATCGCCGAGCGCGACACCACCGTGGCGCTTCTTCCGATCGGCTACGCCGACGGCGTCAGCCGAGCCCTCAGTGGGCGGATCGACATCTTGATCAACGGAGCGCTGCGGCCCAACGTCGGCCGGATCTGCATGGATCAGTTCGTCGTCGACCTCGGACCCGACGCCACCGGCGTCGCCGAAGGCGACGAGGCGATCCTGTTCGGCCCGGGTGACGCCGGTGAGCCCACCGCGCAGGACTGGGCGGATCTGCTGCGCACCATCCACTACGAGGTCGTCACCAGCCCCCGGGGCAGGGTCACTCGGACCTACCGGGAGACCGATGGCTGACAGACCACGCCGGGGCAGACTTGTCCGGCGCCGATCCGAACCCGCCAAGTCGGGCGACGTGACCGCCGCGGGTAAGACACCCGCCGGGAAGAAAGCGGGTCTGATGGCCGGCGTCGCCGGGCTCGGTGCGGTCAGCACCGCCGCCGGAGTGTCGGCCGCCAAGGCGTTACGGCAGCGCAAGGCCATCCGGGACGCCTAAGAGGGGGAAGACTTCGCCCTGCTGGAGGCC
>NZ_JBILVF010000018.1:0-40092 GCF_044370595.1 Mycobacterium sp. | reverse complement strand
TAGGCCTTGGCGTACCACTGGAAGGCTTTGGCGATCGGCATCGGATTGGCCGAGACGTTGGCGCAGAACTCCACGCTGTCCGGCGGGTTGCAGGACGTGAAGGTGAATATCCAGGTGTGGAAGTCGTAGCGGCCGTCGATCCAGGCGTTGTAGTGGCCGGCCACCAGGCCGGCGCTGGCGGGTGGCGCGGAGAACACCGCCGCCGCGGCCAGTGCCGCCGCAGCCGCGCCGGACAAGACACGTCGCACCGCATTTCCTTTCGCCGTCGGTAGGAAAAATCTAGGCCAGTAGCCCCCGTGTTCCAAGGGTTAGGGTCCGCCGATGCCGACGCACAACGCACAGCCGTTACGGGCCGGGTTGGTGGTGGGTGCCCTCGGGGTGGTGTTCGGCGACATCGGAATCAGCCCGATCTACACCGTGCAGACGTTGTTCAACCCGGCCGGATGCTGATCGTCACGCCGCTGACCTACGTGACGCTGGTCATGCGCGCCGACAACGACGGCGAGGGCGGGGTGATGGTGCTGATCACCCTGGTGCGCCGGTTCGGCGGCCGCTCTGATCGGCGGGTGTGCAACGACGCGGAACCGCGACGGTGGGCCGGTTCTTCGGTCCGGTGATGGTGGTGTGGTGATCGGCATCCTCGGGCGCGGGTCGAGGTTTAGGGTTGAGCTGATGCCTGAGATGACGACCTGCGCGGCGACGACCTGCGCGATCGTCGGTGGCGGCCCCGCCGGGGTGGTACTGGGCCTGCTGCTGGCCCGGGCCGGCGTCGAGGTGACGCTGCTGGAGAAGCACGCCGATTTCCTGCGCGACTTCCGTGGTGACACCGTGCATCCCAGTACGCTGCGTTTGCTCGACGAGTTGGGATTGTGGGATCGCTTCGCCGCGTTGCCGCAGAGCCGGATCGACCACCTCGGGTTCGACGTCGACGGCCGCGAGGTCACGTTGGTCGACCTCCGCCGGCTGCACCAGCCGCATCCCTACATCGCGATGGTCCCGCAATGGGACCTGCTCAACTTGCTGGCCGAGGCCGCCCAGTCCGAACCCACCTTCACGTTGCGGATGCGCCATGAGGTGACCGGCCTGGTTCGCAACGGCCCCGCCGTAACCGGCGTGCGATACCGCAGTCCCGCCGGTGACGGCGAGTTGCTTGCCGACCTGGTCGTCGCCTGCGACGGTCGTACCTCAACGGTGCGGTCGGAGTCCGGACTGCCCGTCCGGGAGTGGTCGGTGCCGTTCGACGTGTGGTGGTTCCGGCTGCCCCGGGACGCCAGCGCCGAGTACTCGCTGGTGCCGCGCACCGCGCCGGGGAAACTGGCGGTGGTGATCCCGCGCGAGGGCTACTTCCAGATCGGCTACCTGATTCCCAAGGGCAGCGACGAGCGGTTGCGCGCCCGCGGGCTGGCGGCGTTCCGTGCCGACGTTGCCGCCCTGATGCCGGAGGCGGACACCTCCGGGCTGTCGTCGTGGGATGACGTGAAAATGCTCGACGTCAAAGTCAACCGACTCACGCGTTGGCACACCGCCGGCCTGCTGTGCATCGGGGACGCCGCGCACGCGATGTCACCGATGGGCGGGGTGGGAATCAATCTCGCGGTCCAGGATGCGGTGGGGGCCGCCACCCTGTTGGCCGAACCCCTGCGCCGTCGCACGGTGACCGATGCCGACCTCGCCGCGGTGCGCCGACGCCGCCTGCCGCCAGTCGCCATCACCCAACGTCTGCAGCGAGTCCTGCACCGCCGACTGGTGGTGCCGGTCTTCCGCGGGGCCGACGGCAGACCGCCGGCCGCCCTCGTGCAGGTGCTCCGGAGGTTGCCCTGGCTGACAGTAATACCGGCACGGGTGATCGGCGTCGGAATACGCCCCGAGCGGGCTCCGGCGTTTGCGCGTCGATGACGGCGACTGAACCGCGGTTGGGATTGCGCGCCAACCTCTTTCAGTTCAGCCTTCTCGTTGCGGTCAACGCTCTGGTGGGCGGGATGGTCGGCCAGGAGCAGACGGTGCTGCCGTTGCTGGCCACCGAGGTGTTCGGACTGACCGGCTACACATTCCTGCTGACCTACGTCCTAGCGTTCGGAATCACCAAGGCGATCACCAACTATCTGGCCGGCACCTGGTCAGACCGATTCGGCCGCAAACCCGTTCTGGTGGCGGGTTGGCTGCTGGCCGTCCCGGTACCGCTGATGCTGATCTGGGCGCCGTCCTGGGGATGGGTGGTGGCCGCCAATGTGCTGCTGGGCATCAACCAGGGCCTGACGTGGTCGACCACGGTGGTGATGAAGATCGACCTCGTCGGCCCCCGACAGCGCGGTCTGGCGATGGGCTTCAACGAGGCCGCGGGTTACGGCGCGGTGGCGATCACCGCCTGGCTGGCCGGCTATCTTGCGGCCAACCATGGCCTGCGGCCCGCGCCGTTCCTGCTCGGGTTGAGTTACGCGCTGATCGGTCTGGCGTTGTCGGTGGTGCTGGTGCGGGAGACCCGCGACTACGCCCGGCTGGAAGCCGGCAGCCACCCGTCCGGCACCGAGGACGACGCCGCGTTGTCCGACCGGGACATCTTCGTCCGCACCAGTTTCACCGAACCGGCGCTGTCGTCGGCCAGTCAGGCTGGCCTGGTCAACAACCTCAACTTCGGGTTGTCCTGGGGGTTGTTTCCGCTGTTGTTCGCCGGCGCCGGACTGGCCGTCGACCGGATCGGGTTGCTGATCGCGGTGTACCCCGCGGTGTGGGGTGTGGCGCAGATCCTCACCGGCGCGCTGTCGGACCGGTGGGGGCGCAAGCACCTGATCACCGCCGGGATGCTCACCCAGGCGGTGGGTTTGGCGTTGGTCGCGACCGGTCAGAGTTTCGGGTGGTGGCTGGCGGCCGGAGCGCTGCTCGGGGCCGGCACGGCGATGGTGTACCCGACCCTGTTGGCGGTCATCGGTGATGTGGCCCACCCGTTGTGGCGGGCCCGGTCGGTGGGCGTGTACCGGTTTTGGCGTGACAGCGGATACGCCGTCGGCGCCGTCGTCGGGGGAGTGGCCGCCGACCTGTGGGGGTTGCGGGCGGCGGTGTGGACCGCGGCGGCGATCACCGCGGTCTCGGCGGTGGGTGTGGCGCTACGGATGTACGAGACGCATCCCAGGGACCAACCGGTTGCCGGTTCAACCGCCGTCGGGGAGTAGTCGTTCGGGGTGGTGGTAGTCGTTGGCACCGGGTGGTAGTGGTAACTGGGGCGGGGTAGCCATTCAGTGGTGCCGTCGCGGCGTTTACGGGTTTTCCACCCGCCGGGGGTAAGCAGGCGGTGGTGGGCGGGGCAGGCGAAGGTGAGTCGGTCGATGTTGGTGGGTCCGCCGGTAGCCCAGTCGTCGACGTGGTGGACGTCGGTGAGGTAGCCGGGGACGTCGCAGCCCGGCGCGGTGCAGCCGTGGTCTTTGGCGTGGAGCACGATGCGTTGGTCGGCGGTGGCGATTCGTCGGATGCGGCCGAGGTAGAGGGCCCGCTCGGTGTGCTTATCGAAGATGGATAGGTAGTGGTAGGCGTGGGCCGCCATTCTGATCAGATCACCCATTGGCAGCAGGCTGCCGCCGCCGGTGACGGCATGGCCCGTGGCGGTGCAGATTTGGTCGAGTGTGGCGGAGGCGATGACGGTGACGGGCAGCCCGTTGTGCTGGCGGAGTTTCGGGTCGCCGAGTTGGCCTCGCACGAGTGCGGCGAGGGCGTCGTGTTGGCGTTGGCCGTGGGTGCGGGTATCGCTGTCCTGGACGGTTTGACTGGGTTGGCCGGTGAGGGTGGGGGTTTGATCGGCGGGGTTGCTCATGCCGGGGGCGGCGAATTTGGCCAGCCAGGCGTCCAGCATGGTGCGCAGTCGTCGGAGAATTGGCCGTCGGGGTTGAGGCGGATGGCGAGCCGGTCGGCGAGTTTGTGTAGCTGGTCGGGCCGCAGTTCGGCGGGGTCCAGCAGTCCGGCGTCCCAGGCTTTGGCGGTGGCCGGCAGTGCGGGGGGGGGGGTCTGTCCGGTCAGGGTGGTTCGGGGCTGCAGTTGTGCGGCGTCGCGGATGCGGCGGCGGGCTTCGGTGGGGGTGATGCGCACGACGTCGGCGAGGACTTTGGCGACCGCCCCGCCCAGGGCCGGGTCGCGGCTGCGATCGATGAAACCGAGGAGGTCAAGTGCGGTGGCTGTGGCGCGGCGGCGGATGGTTTCCAGCCGGTCGAGAGGTTTCAGGCGTTCTCGGATCGGCATGGTGTCCCAGTCCAGCGCTCCGACCGCCCGGACGGCGGTATCCAGCCCGTCGAGGGCCGCCACGGCGGCTGTCGACTTCATGTTCGAAAAACTACGCCGTACGACTGACAAGAAATCTGTGGTCCAACTGGCGACTGTGGATAGTTACTGCTGCGCAGGCAATTCCGTCACGGTGAACCCGGCCAGCCAGTCCTCGTGCATCTCCCCGTCGATGGTGACCCGCCACTGATAGCGCTGCCCCACAGTGAGGTTCAGCGGCGGGACGGTGGCGATGAACGGGATGGTGACCGGTGTCCCGGCCGGGTGCACGGGGTGCCGGCGGGCGTTGATTGTGCTCTGCTCGGTTTGAGCCACCCGGTTACCGTCGCTGTCGACTAGTTCGGCGCGGATCGGGAACGATGCGCCGATCTCCGACCAGGCCACCTCCACGAACACGATCAGAACGTGCTGGGCGGTTGGGGTGGGGCAGGTGGTCCAGCCCAGGCCGAGGGCGTGCAGAGTTCCGCTCTTGTCCAGATGCCCGCTATGCGCGAGTAAGACCATGGCTCTCACGGGCATTCCCGGGGTGGGAATTCCGCGTGCAGGCTTTTCTTGTCGACTTTCTCGGTGCCGACGGTCGGCAGCGGTTCCCCGCGGATCTGCCACCGGGTGGGCACGGCGAAGTAGGCCACCTCACCGGCCATATGGGCGACGAGTTCGGCCTCGGTCGGCACCCGGCCGCCCGGCCGGTAGACAACAACCGCGGCCAGTTCCTCGCCGAGATCCGGGTGCGGCAACCCGATCGCGGCGGCCTCCAGCACGTCGGGATGACGCATCAGCGCCGCCTCGACGTGCGGGCAGGCAATGTTCTCCCCACCCCGGATCACCATGTCCTTGCTGCGGCCGTCGATGAACAGATAACCGTCGCCGTCGAGGTTCCCGACATCCCCGCTGTGCAGCCAGCCGTCGGAACCCATTGTGTCGTCTGTGATTCCGAGATAGCCGAGCATCACCGTAGGGCTGCGGACCACGATCTCGCCCCTACCGTCGGCGTCAGGGGCGTCGATGCGCAACTCCACGGTGGGAAGCGCGCGGCCGACCGTCTTCGGGTGCCGCTCCAGATCCGCGCCGGTGGCGACGGTGAAGAATCCACCGCCTTCGGTCATGCCCCACATGTTGACCATCCCGCGGCGCTGCAACTGCGGCAGCCGGCGGGCTAACCGCTCTAGCAGCACCGGCGGCACCGGTGCCCCGCCCAGCGGGAAGGACCGCAGGCTGGACAGGTCGTAGGACTCGAAGTCGGGATGCTCCAGCAGTCGGGCCGCCATGGTCGGCACCGCGCCCCAGCGCTGGATGCGTTCGGTCTCGATCAAGGCAAGGACCTGTCCCGGATCGAAGCGTCCGGTGTTGAACACGATCCGCCCGCCGGTGATGATCTGGGTGATCAGCGTGGCGAACGCGCCGATGTGGAACAGCGGCGTGGAGATGAGGTTCACCGGTTGGGGGCCGTCGGCGGGGATCAGATGCGGTAACTGGCCAGATCGGGCCAGCACGTTCTGCTGGTTGGCCACCACCGACCGGAAAGGCAGTTCGACCGCCTTGGGCATCCCGGTGCTTCCGGAGGTGAACAGGACGACCGCCGGGTCTTCCTCGTCGGCGGGGCCGGGGATGTCGGGGGACGCGGCGGCGGCATCGGTGAAGCAGCCGGCCACCTCGGCGATGTCCAGGGCCGGGCGGCCGACCAGATCCGGTGCATCGGTGATGACGGCCCGCGGGTTGAGAAGGGCGATCGAATGTTCGGCCTCGCGCGGACTCCACCAACGGTTGCCCAGCACCGGGACCGCACCGGCCGCCCAGATCGCCCACAACGCCAGCACCCAATCGGGGCTGTTGTAGGCCAGCAGCACCACCCGGTCTCCCGGTTGAATCGACAGCGGCCCCAGGCGTTCCCGCGCAAGCCCGATCGCGGCGAAGAACTGCCCGAAGGTGATGCGTCGCTCACCCTGGACCAGGAAGGGCCGGTCGGTCCAGCGGTCCGTCCCGGTCAGCAGGTCGGCGAAGGTGCGCGGCCGCTGCAGATAGACCAGCCCGGGGTGCCCGCCGTAGCTGCCGGCTGCGACCTCACCACCCCACGGGGACTGCACGTCGCCGATCTTAGGCGGGACATCCGCCGCGACTGTGTGGCCACACGTTCGGCTGGTCAGGCCTCGCCGGCGGCAACAGCCTTGGCCCAGCGGTAGTCGGCCTTGCCGGACGGGGAGCGGACCACCGTGTCGACCCGGACGAACGCCTTGGGGATCTTGTAGTCGGCGATATGCGTCCGGCACGCTTCGGCGAGTTCCTCGTCGCTGGCCGACTTGCCCTCGGCGAACTGCACGATCGCGACCACCTCGTTGCCCCACCGCTCCGAGGGCCGTCCCGCCACCGTGACGTCGTAGACGGCGGGGTGGCTGGCCACCGCCCGCTCGACCTCCTCGGCGAAGATCTTCTCCCCGCCGGAGTTGATAGTCACCGAGTCGCGACCGAGCAATTCGATTCGGCCGTCGGACAGCAACCGGGCCTTGTCGCCGGGAATGGACCAGCGCACCCCGTCAATGGTGGGGAAGGTGCGGGCGGTCTTCTCCGCGTCACCGAGGTAGCCCAGCGGCACCAGCTCCCGCCGCGCCAGCCAGCCGACACCCTCACCGGGTTGCAAAACCCGGCTGAAATCGGCTGCCACCACGGTGGTGTCATCCAGAGCGGTGAAGGTAGCGGTCGCAACGTCGGAGCCCTTGGTGGCAATCGTGGTCATCTGCGCACCGGACTCGGAGGCACCCACCGCGTCCATGATCATCAGGTTCGGCAGCGCGGCCAGCAACCGGTCCCGGACCGTCGGCGACAACGGGGCGCCGCCGTTGGTGATCGCCATCAGCCCGGACAGGTCGTAGTCGCCCTTCTCGATCTGGTCGATCAGCGGGCGGGCCATCGCGTCACCGACCACCGGAATGCCCAGCACCCGTTCGCGTTCGGCCAACCGCAGTAGCGCGTCGGCGTTGAGGCGGCGGACGTCGTCGGGCATGGCGACCCAGCCGCCGGTGCTGATGGTGTTGAACACACCCCACTGGGCGGCGCCGTGCATCAGCGGCGGGATCAGCAGCATGGAGCGGAAGCCGCCCTGGGCGCGGACCTGGGCGATCAGGTCGTCGTAGGACGTCAGCGGCTCGCCGCCGGCCAGGAACGGCCGCCCGCCCATCGCCGACATGAAGATGTCGTGCTGACGCCACAGCACCCCTTTGGGCATGCCGGTCGTGCCGCCGGTGTAGAGGATGTACAGGTCGTCGCCGCTGGGGGTGGGCATACCCGCCGCCGGTGCCGGTGTGGTGACGATGGATTCGTAGTCCACCGCCTCGGGCAGCAGGTCGTTGCCGGAGTCGTCGGCGACTTGGATGAGTACCTGCAGGTCGGGAAGCCGGCCACGGATGGACTGCACATGTGGGGCGAACTCCGCGGCGTAGACCAGCGCACGGGCGCGCGCGTCGGCGAGCAGGTAGAGCAGTTCCTCTTCGACATAGCGGAAGTTGACGTTGAACGGTGCGACGCGGGCCCGGTAGCCGGCCACCATCGCCTCCATGTATTCGTTGCCATTGCGCATGTACAGGCCAACATGGTCCTGGCCGGACTGGTGGTTGGCCAACCGGTCGCGTTCGGTGTGGCAGCCCAGACCCTGGCTGGCCAGGTAGTGGGCGACCCCGTCGATGCGGGCGTCGGCGTCGGCGTAACTCAGCCGCTTGTCCCGCCACACCAGGACCTGCTTGTCGGGGATGGTCTGCGCGACGGTGCGAAAGACGGTGGACAGGTCGAAGTTGGCGGGGCCGGTGCTCATGGCGACAGTCTGCCAAAAGCGTGTGTAGTGGAGCGGTTTGATTGAATCGGGGCATG
Source organism: Mycobacterium sp. (assembly GCF_044370595.1). Lineage (GTDB taxonomy): Bacteria > Actinomycetota > Actinomycetes > Mycobacteriales > Mycobacteriaceae > Mycobacterium. The sequence goes on along the minus strand of NZ_JBILVF010000018.1, from coordinate 31,971 downwards.
ACGACCGCAGAGCCCAAAGCCCGGATCGACTTCCCGTCTCGCATCGGGGTGTGGTGGGCCAGCGACACCTGGCCGATGCCCGCCGCCCAGCACGTGGCCCGCGACATCGAGTCGATGGGATACGGCTCGCTGTTCCTCCCGGAGATCGGTTTCAAGGACGCACTCGTCGAGTCGGCGGCCTTCCTGGATGCCACCGACCGGTTGGTGATCGGCACCGGGATCGCCAACATCCACGCCCGCATCCCGGAGACCGCCGAGGGCGCCGGGCGCACCCTGACCGCTCTGTACCCGGGTCGTTTCGTGCTGGGCCTGGGCGTGAGCCACGGCCCGTTGGTGGCGCGGTTCGGGGTGAACTACGACAGGCCCTTGGCGACGATGCGTGACTACCTGGGCCGGATGGCGGCCCTGCCGGAGATCATCGAGCCGGGATCGGGCCGTCCGACTCGGCTACTTGCGGCCCTGGGCCCCAAGATGATTGAGCTGTCCGGCACCGACGCCGACGGCGCGCACCCCTACCTGACCACCCCGGAACACACCGCGACGGCACGGAAGATCCTCGGGCCGGACAAGTGGGTGATCCCCGAGCAGGGTGTGGTCGTCGGGGAGGCCGGGGAGTTGGACGACGCCGAGCAGATGCGCCGCGCGCATCTGTACCTGCAGATTTATTCGGGGCTGCCGAACTACCGCAACTCCTGGAAGCGGCTGGGGTTCGACGAGTCCGACTTCGTGCCGGGTGGCTCGGAGAAACTCGCCCGCGGCGTCGTGGGGATGGGATCGGTGGACCAGGCCGCGGCGACTGTCACCGCGCATCTGGACGCCGGCGCCGACCATGTGCTCGTGCAGGTGCTCGGCGACGGGAATCCGGCCTGGGATCCGCGCCCGTCGTTGCGGGAACTGGCCGGGGTGCTGGGGTTGAGTTCGCCGGCGTGAGTGCTACCGCTTGAACCAGGCCCGCAGGGTGGCCGGTTCGCGGGTGTAGGACTCATACATCTCGTCGTGGAACAGCGTTGCACCGCTCAGCGTGGTGTCGCCCTCCCAGACCGCCCGGATGCGGACGGTGCCGCGGTAGTAGTTGTCGTGCCGACCGTCCCCGCTGACCCGCCGCTGCCAATCCTGCTCCTCGGCCAGTTGGGCCGCGGTCTGCCGTTCTTCGGTCGCAGTGGTCATAGCTGGGAGGGTACTAGGTTGAAAAGCATGCCCGCCCAACGCCTGGAGGTCAGGATCCCCTCGCACGGGGAGCAGTTGGCCGCCTATGTCTACCGACCCGAGCAGACTGATCGTCGGGTTGCCTGCGTGGTCATGGCGCACGGCTTCTCCGCGACCCGCGACGACGCGCTGCCGGCCTACGCCGAGGCCTTCTGCGACGCCGGCTTCGCCGTGGTGCTGTTCGACTACCGGCACTTCGGGGCGTCCACCGGCCAGCCCCGCCAGTTACTCGACATCGCCGCCCAGCAGGATGACTACCGGGCGGTCATAGGGTGGGCCCGGCGTGCCGAGGGCATCGATTCGGGCCGCATCGTGCTGTGGGGATCGTCATTCAGCGGCGGCCACGTCATCGCGGTGGCCGCCACCGACCCGCTGATCGCCGCCGTCATCTCCCAGGCGCCCTACACCGACAGTATCCCGGTGATCCGCCGGATGCCGCCGGGCAATCTGATCCGTGCGGTGGCCGCCGCCCTGCGCGATGCGGCCGGGGCTGCCCTGGGCCTGGCGCCCACCCTGATCCCGGCCGCGGGCCCGCCGGGCACGTTTGCCGCCATGACCGAACCCGACGCGCTGGCCGGCTTCACCGCGATCATTCCGCCGGAGTCGTTGTGGCGCAACGAGATCGCTGCCCGGGTGATGCTTACTCTGCCGTTCTTCCGGCCCGTCCGCCTGGCGCACCGGCTGACGATGCCGGTGCTGTTCTGCGTCTGCGACGCCGATACGACGACTCCGCCGGAATCAACCCTCAAGGCCGCCGGCCTCGCACCGCGCGGACAGCTGCGCCGCTACCCGTACGGTCATTTCGCGATCTACTCCGACCCCAAGGTCAAGGCCGATCAGGTGGAGTTTCTCCGCCGGGTGCTCTAACTAACCGGACGTTCGCGCCCGCCGCACCAGATCCACCGTGGCCGCGCGCAATTCCTCGGCCGATGCCAGCGCACCACCGAAGCCGACCCGGGTGTAGGCCGCCCCGCGAGGCGTGCTGACTTTGAGGTCCAGCCCGTAGCGGTCAACCCCGGTGCACACCGCGGAGTCGGTGTCCGGGTAGCCGCCCAACGCGCGGGCCATCTCCGCCAGTGCGTCGGCATGGTCGGCGTTGAGGTGCTCGACGGCCCCGGCGGCGATCGGGCCTACCGGATCCGGGGTGGCGGCGGCGTACTGGTCGGCGGTTGCGGAGTCCATCCGCCCGTACCCGCCGACCCAGCGCACCCGCCGCACCCGCAGCACCCATACCGAGAAGTCGGTGTAGTCGATGTAGTACTTGGCCGCTTCCACGGCGGCCACGTGGGCCGCCCGGGCGGCCGCGAGTTCGTCGCCAACCGGCCTTTCCACCACGCCGGCCAGGGTGATCCGCGGGCTGGCCAGCGGGTCCGGTTCGGCGCCGGGGGCGACGATCGCCAGGCTGGCCCGCGGGTCGGCGGCCAGGTTGCGGCCGTGTTCGGCCAGATGGGACACGCACAGCACCGGCGCACCCCCGACAGATTCGGTATCGAGCAGACCGTAGGTGACGAACGACGCCCACGGGTCGCCGGTCTTGGTGAGACTGGCCAGGGTCCCGACGTTGGTCGACCCAGCGATGGTCCGGGCTTCTTCGGCTGCCGACGGCCTTGTCGAGTCAGCGATCCCGGTCAGCGGCGGCGCCATGGTCGGGGCGTCACCCGGGTCGCCGTGATCTCGTGCCACGGGGGCGACGATACCGCTATCTCAGCAGCTATTTCAGCAGCGTCCATCCCACGAGGATGCCGACGGCCAGGGCCACGATCGTCACCGGAATGCCGAACTTGACGAATGTCTTCGTGGTGTAGCCGCCCGGCCCCATCACCATCAGGTTGGTTTGGTGGGCGATCGGGTTGAGGAACGTCAGGGAGATGCAGGTTCCGATCAGGGTCAGCAGGATTACCGGGTTGAGCCCGGCACTGTTGGCCACGGTGATCGCCACCGGGGTGAGGATGGCCGCTGCGGCGGCGTTGGTCACCACATTGGTCACCACGGTCGTCACCACCGCGAACACCACCGCCACCAGGAGTGCCTCGCCGCCGCAGATATCGACGATCTCCCTCGAAATGGTCTCGCCCAGGCCGCTTTTCACCACGATGGTGCCCAGACCGATCGATCCGGCGATGATCGCCAGGATGTTCCAGTTCAGCGCCCGCGCCGCCGACCGGGGCGTCAGCACACCGGTGACCACCATCAGCGTGGCGCCGGTCACCGCGATCAACTCCACCGGCGCGATCCCGAATGAACTGGCCAGGATGACCGCGAGCAGGATCGCCATCCCGACCCAGGTCTTACCGGTCTGCGGCGCCTTGCCGGCCACCTTCTGCCAGATGCCCACCAGTGGGTGCTCGGCGAGTACGTCGGCGGACGGGGCGGACACCAGACACATTCCACCGGGCTTGGCCTCGGTTTTGCGCAACGATTTGGTGGTTTCCGCGGCGACCACCATGACGTCCTCGTCCTCCTCGAGGGCCTGGACCGTCGTCGCCTCGTCCCCGGAGATCGACACCAGGAACAAATCCTGCCGGGCTAGCCCGAACCGGGGACTTGCCCAGAGCATCCGCACGCCGTCCTCGGTGGCCTGGTAAACCATGAGGTCACCGGCTTCAAGGGTGGATTCGAGCGGGATCTTCTTTCCGACCCGCCTGATCTGAATGAGGTTGAACTCCGGTGTGTCCTCGATGCCCAGTTCACCTGCGGTGCGGCCGATGCTGTTGGCGGTGGCCGACAGCGGGATCTCGGCCCGCCAGTTCAGGTCGATGTCCGGGGCTTGCGGCCGTTCGCGCACCAGCAGAGGGGCGGTGAGCAGCAGCACGGCCCAGCCGGCCAGCGCCACCGGCACGGCCACCGGCACGAAGGAGAACATGCTCAGGTTCACGCCGTAGGTCTTGGCGATGCCGGCGATCAGCAGGTTCGAACTGGTGCCGATCAGGGTGGCCGAACCGGCCAGGGTGGTCGCGTGCGCGATGGGCAGCAACACACCGCGGGCCGGCACGCCGGACTGCTGTTCGAGTTCCTTGGTGGCGGGAATGAGCATCGCCATGATGGGCGTGGTGTTGATCAGTGCCGACATCACGCCGACCGGTGGGATCAACCGGGCCAGGGTCTCCCGGACGGAGTCCACCCCGGACAGCAGTCGGTACATCAGCCGGGAAACCACCCCGGTGTAGAAAACACCCTTGGCGATCACCAGCATGGCGGCGATCGTGATGACGCCCCCATTGCTCAGTCCGGCGAACAGTTCCGACGGCTTGGCGATCCCGGCGAAGCCCGCCACGATGAGGGCGCAGATCAAGCAGAGCACCGGGGGCACCCGGCCGCTGACGATGACGGCCAGGGTGACGATCACGATGACTGCCGCCAGCACCTGCATGGCGGCCATTATTGGGGAATAATCCGTCCGTTAACCACGGATTCAGCTTCCGTTCACCTCTGACGTGGAGGCCGTTGCTGGAGCCCATTGCTGGGAACCCATTGACGGCGGCGGTACCTTGTCGTTCATGAGCCAGGACACGACAAAGGACTTCGCCGAACAGGAACGCGAGCGCCTGGAGGCCGAACTGGCCGATCTGCGCCGCCGACGCGACCAGTTGCGCGCAGACCTGCAGGGTGATGCCGAGACCGTCGGCGACCGCGGCGACGCCGCCGAAGCACTGCAGCGCGCCGACGATCTCGCCGGGGTGGAGGAGCAGATCAGCCGGGTGACCTGGCTGTTGGCCGGGGGCAACGCCGAGGTACCGGGGCAGCTGCCCAACGGGACCAAGGTGCGGTTGCGGTTCCCCGACGATGACGCCGACATCGAGATGCGGGTGGTCAACTTCATCGAGGAGACCCCCGCCGGTGAAGAGGACACCACGCTTACCGCCGACAGCCCCCTGGGGTTGGCGCTGTTCGGGCGCGAGGCCGGCGAGACCATCACCTACCGCACCCCGCGGGGGGAACTCCAGGTCAAGCTGCTGGCCATCGAGCAGCCCTGATGCGGGCCGTCAGGGTCACCACATTGGGTGGCCCGGAGTCGGTGGAACTCGCTGACATCGACGAACCGGAGTCAGCCGGCGACAGCGTCGTGGTCGACGTGCACGCCGCCGGGGTGGCGTTCCCCGACACGCTGCTGACCCGGGGGCTCTACCAGTACCGGCCCGAACTGCCGTTCACGCTGGGCGCCGAACTGGCCGGGGTGGTGCGATCGGCGCCGGCGGGCGCGGCCGTCTCACCCGGCGACCGGGTGGTCGGCCTGACCATGATCGGCGGGGCGATGGCCGAGACCGCCGTGCTCGGCGTCGACCGGGTGTTCCCGCTGCCGGACAACGTCAGCTTCGAAGCCGGCGCCGGACTGCTGTTCAACGACTTGACGGTGTATTTCGCGCTGACCGAGCGGGGCCGGTTGGCCGCCGGCGAGACGGTGCTGGTGCACGGTGCGGCGGGGGGAATCGGCACCTCGACCCTGCGGCTGGCACCCGCGCTCGGTGCCGGCCGGGTGATCGCGGTGGTCAGCACCGAGGAGAAGGCCGAGGTGGCCCGGGCGGCCGGGGCCACCGACGTCGTGCTCGCCGACGGATTCAAGGACACGGTGGCCGAACTCACCGGCGGCACGGGCGCGGACATCGTGATGGACCCGGTCGGCGGGGACCGGTTCACCGACTCGCTGCGCTGCCTGGCGCCGGCCGGGCGGCTGCTGGTCGTCGGGTTCACCGGCGGAGAGATCCCGACCGTCAAGGTCAACCGTCTGCTGCTCAACAACATCGAGGTGGTCGGCGTCGGGTGGGGTGCCTGGGCGCTGACCCACCCCGACGCGCTGGCCGAGCAGTGGCGCGGGCTGTCGGACCTGCTGACGTCGGGCATGCTGGCCCCGCCGCAGCCCCAGGTGTTCCCGCTGCAGCAGGCCGCCGCGGCCGTCGCGGCGCTGGAAAACCGCACAGCCAAGGGCAAAGTGGTCCTGAAGGTGCGTTGATTCGCTACGTTCGAGGACTTCGTGGCACTGCTGGACGCGGCGCATCGCCGGGGTATCCGGATCATCACCGACCTGGTGATGAACCACCCGTGGTTCACCGAATCCCGCCGCGACGCGAGCGGCCCCTACGGCGACTTCTACGTGTGGAGCGGTCCAACCCCTCGGTGCTGGCCTACGTCCGGGAGGCCCCCACAGCAGCCGGGGACGAGGTGGTGCTCTGCGTGACCAATCTGTCCCGCTTCCCGCAGCCCATCGAGCTGCAACTGCAGCACTGGAACTCCGGGATTCCGGTGGAACTGACCGGCCACGTGGCCTTCCCCCGGATCGGTCAGCTGCCCTATCTGCTGACCCGGGCACGGGTTCTACTGGTTCGAGCTGCGATCAGAGGAGGGCTGGTGAGCGCGATCGATGATCTGCCGTGGGCGCAATGGCTGCCGCACCAACGGTGGTACGCCGGCCGCAGCCGCACCCTGACCGCCGCCGAACCGTCCCTGGCGGCCCGGCTGCGCGACGGTGTGGATTTGGTGCTGGTGGACGTCAGTTACACCGACGGCTCTACCGAGTGCTATCAGGTTGTGGTGCAGTGGGATTCGGCTCCCCTGTTGGAGTATGGATCGGTGGCAACCATCGGCACGGCCGGTGGACACACCGGTTATGACGCGCTCTACCAGCCGGATTCGGCCCGCTTCCTGCTGCGTCTGGTCGATTCGTCGGCGACGATCGGTGAGGTGCGGTTCACCCGCGAGCCCGGTGCGGAGTTGCCGGTGGACGCCGAGGCCCGGGTGAGCGAGGCCGAGCAGAGCAACACCAGCGTGGTATTCGAGGAGCGGGCGATCCTGAAACTCTTCCGCCGGGTATCCTGCGGGATCAACCCGGATATCGAGTTGAACCGGGTGCTGACCGTGGCCGACAACCCCCATGTGGCAGGGCTTTTGGGGACGTTCGAAGTGGAGCAGGCCGGTGGGCCCTGCCCGCTGGGCATGGTCGCCGCCTACGCCGCGAACTCGGCGGACGGTTGGGATATGGCCACCGCCAGCACCCGTGCCCTTTATGTCGAGGCTGACCTGTACGCCTACGAGGTGGGCGGGGACTTCGCCGGGGAATCATTCCGACTCGGTGAGGCGGTCGCGTCGGTGCACGCTGATCTGGCCCGCGTGCTGGGCACGTCGGCGGCGCGGCTTCCGCTGCAGCACATGCGGGAACGCCTCGCCGCTGCGACGGCTGCCGTCCCCGATTTGGCGCCCTATCTGCCGGCCATCGAGCGACGCTACATCGACGCCGCCGGCAAGCCGATCACCGTGCAGCGCATTCACGGCGACCTGCATCTCGGACAGGTGCTGCGCACCCCGGAGGCCTGGCTGCTGATCGACTTCGAAGGTGAGCCCGGCCAGCCGTTGGAGCAACGGCGCCAACCCGATTCGCCGCTGCGCGACGTGGCCGGGATGCTGCGCTCCTTCGCCTACGCCGCCTATCACCCGCTAGACGGATCAGTCGATGAGCAGGCCGACCGTCAGCTTGCGGCGCGGGCCCGGGAGTGGTCTGACCGCAACGGTGCGGCCTTCTGCGCCGGGTATACGGCCGTGGCGGGTGCGGACCCGCGTCAGCACGCCGAGGTGCTGGCCGCTTACGAGATCGACAAGGCGGTCTATGAGGCGGTCTACGAGGCCCGGCACCGGCCGGGGTGGCTGCGCATTCCGATGGGGTCCATCGCGCGCCTGGTCGGGTGAAGCCGCGCTGCGGGCATTGCCGGGCGGTGGGACCAGTGAGGTGCACAAGAGTGCACGACGGCGCCCGAAACTGCCGCGGCCCGGCGGCCTGGTGTCAGTGGGCGGGTTTACGGTGGTCGCACGATGGCCTTCCATATTCACCGCGCAGAACGCACCGACGTCCTCGCGGACGGGCTGGGGGAACTGCTGGCCGCACCTCCTGCCGACCCGTTCGCCGAGGATCTCGTCGTCGTACCCGCCCGTGGTGTCGAACGGTGGCTGTCCCAGAAGCTGTCGCACCGACTGGGCCGCGGCACGGGCGCCGACGGGGTGTGCGCCGGGGTGGTGTTCCGCTCGCCGGCGTCGCTGATCTCCGAAATCGCCGGCACCCGCGAAGACGACCCGTGGTCACCGGAGGCGATGACCTGGCCCCTGCTGGAGGTGATCGACGCCAGCCTCGATGAGCCGTGGTGCCAGACCCTGGCCGCCCATCTCGGTCACGTCGACGTCGGCGACGAGAAAGAGCTACGACAGGGACGCCGCTACGCCGTGGCGCGCAGGCTCGCCGGGCTGTTCGCCTCCTACGCCCGGCAGCGCCCGCAACTGCTGGCCGACTGGCTCGACGGCGACACCGACGGCCTGGACGACGACCTGGACGACGACCTGGCCTGGCAGCCGCAGCTCTGGCGGCGGGTGGCGGCGTCGATGGCCATCGACCCCCCGCACATCCGGCACGCCAAAACCATTGCACAGCTGCGCGAGTCCGGTTGTGATCTGCCAGAACGCATCTCGCTGTTCGGCTACACCAGGCTGGCCGCCACCGATCTCGGCCTGATCGACGCGTTGGCGGTCCACCACGACGTGCACCTGTGGCTGCCGCACCCGAGCGCCACCCTGTGGACCGCGCTGGCGGACCTGCGGGGTGTCGTGCCACGCCGCGACGACGAAAGCCACCTGCGGGTCGACCATCCATTACTGGCCACGCTGGGGCGGGATCTGCGGGAACTGCAGCGCAGCCTGCCGGCCGACCGGGCTGCCGACGAGTTCCTGACCCCCCCAGGGCCCCGTCCGGACACCCTGCTGGGATGGTTGCAGTCCGACATCGCCACCAATGCCGTCGCACCCCGGGGCCGCAGCCTGCAGCCCGCGGACCGATCGGTGCAGGTGCACAGCTGCCACGGCCCGGCCCGTCAGATCGAGGTGCTCCGAGAGGTGCTGCTGGGTCTGCTCACCGACGACCCGACCCTGGAGCCCCGCGACATCCTGGTGATGTGCCCGGACATCGAAAGCTATGCGCCGCTGATCGCCGCCGACTTCGGATTGGGCGAGGTCCTACCGGGCGCGCACCCGGCGCATCGGCTGCGGGTCAGGCTGGCCGACCGGTCTCTGGTGCAGACCAACCCGCTGCTGGCACTGGCCGCGCAGTTGCTCAGCCTGGCCGGCAGTCGGGTCACGGCAACCGAGGTGCTCAACATCGCCCACACCGACCCGGTGCGGGACCGGTTCGACTTCACCGACGACGATCTGGAGAACATCAGCACCTGGGTCAAAGGGTCCAACATCCGCTGGGGCTTCGACCGGGAGCACCGCCAACCCTTCGGCGTGGACTTCATTCAGAACACCTGGCAGTTCGGCCTGGACCGGATTCTGACCGGGGTGGCGATGTCGGAGGACTCGCGGGCCTGGATCGACACCACCCTGCCGCTGGACGACGTCGGCAGCAATCGGGTCGAACTCGCCGGCCGGCTGGCTGAATTCGTGGCACGGTTACGCGCTGCGGTGGACTCGCTGACCGGCACCCGGACGCTGGAACAGTGGCTGACCGCGCTGACCGACGCCGTGGTGCAGCTCGCCCGCGTGGCCGACTCCGATGCCTGGCAGCTCAGCCAACTTCAGCGGGAGTTCAACGAGGTGCTGCGGCGGGCCGGCAGCAGGACCGGCACCGTCCTGCGGCTCAGCGACGTGCATGCGCTGCTGGCCGGCCAACTCGCCGGCCGGCCCACCCGGGCCAATTTCCGGACCGGCACCCTCACCGTGTGCACCATGGTGCCGATGCGCTCGGTGCCGCACCGGGTCGTGTGCCTGGTCGGTCTGGACGACACCGTCTTCCCCCGCCTTGGCAGCCCCGACGGCGATGACGCGTTGGCCCGCGACCCGAGGACCGGTGAACGCGACGTCCGCTCCGAGGACCGTCAACTTCTTCTCGACGCGGTCTGCGCGGCCACCGAGAAGCTGGTCATCACCTACACCGGCGCCAACGAACACACCGGCAAGGACCGGCCGCCGGCGGTGCCGCTGATGGAGTTGCTCGATGCCCTCGACGGCACCACCGAGCACCAGGTACGGAATCGGATCCTCACCCGGCATCCCCTGCAGCCCTTCGACATCCGCAATGTCACCCCCGGCGCTCTCGGTGTGCCGGATGAACCTTTCAGCTTCGATGCGACGGCCCTGTCGGCGGCGCTGGCGATGGCCGCCGACCGTCCGGCCCAGCCGGACTTCTTCGCCGCACCGCTGCCGCAACCGCCGGTCGCCGACGTCGGCCTGACGGACTTGCTGGGGTTCTACCGCGATCCGATCCGCGGCTTCTTCACCGAGTTGGAGTTCGCCCTGCCGCGTGATTTCAACGGTGTCGAGGACGCCATGCCGGTCGAGGTGGACAACCTGCAGCAGTGGGTGGTCGGCGACCGGATGCTGACCGACATCGTCGCCGGCATGGATCCGCAGCAGGCGCGGCAGGCCGAGTGGCGCCGCGGGCTGCTGCCACCGGGCTGGTTGGGCTGCCACACCGTCAACGAATTACGTGACCAGGCAATCCAACTCGCCACCGGCGCGGCGCACTACCGGACCGGTGATCCGCAGGCCTACGACGTCGATGTCGACCTGGGCTTCGCGGTGGGGGCCGGCCGTCGGCTGACCGGTACGGTGCCCGGGGTGTTCGGTGACCGCACGGTGTCACTGACTTTCTCCAAACTCGGCGGCCAGCACCTGCTTGCGGCGTGGATTCCGCTGCTGGCCCTGGCCGCAGCCATGCCGGACCGGAACTTCTCGGCGGTGTGCATCGGCCGGGCCGCCAAGGGCGCGGGTCTGGCCCAGCGTCTGCTGCACCGCCCGCAGGGGGACCCGCGGGCGATTCTGCGCACCCTGGTGGAGATGTTCGATGCCGGTCACCGCCAACCGCTCCCGCTACCGGTCAAGACCTCCTACGCCTGGGCGGCGGCGCGCTTCGACCTGGCGAACGGCAACTACAGCCGCCGACCCCCGAGCCCGCAGGGGGAGGCCCGCAACAAGTGGAAGTACGACCGCGACGAGCCTGCTGTGCAACGCATCTGGGGTAAGGAGCCGGATCTGGACGTCCTACTGGGACCGCCGTCGCCGGCCGAGGAGGTCGACGGGGAGACCACCCGGTTGGGATGTTACGCGGCCCGGCTGTGGCTGCCGATGCTGAACGCCGAAGGGCAGGTGGTCTGATGGAACGGTTTGAGCTGTGCGGTCGGTTGCCCGCGCCGCGGAGCACCACTGTCCTCGAGGCCAGTGCGGGTACCGGCAAGACCTTCACCTTGGCCGGCCTGGTCACCCGGTACGTCGCCGAAGGTGTTGCGGCACTCGATGAGATGCTGCTGATCACCTTCAGCCGCTCGGCCACCCAGGAGTTGCGCGAGCGTATCCGCGACGCCCTGCAAGATGCCGTCCGGGCCCTGGACGACCCGACCTCCGTCGGCGCGCACAGCAATGAACTGCTCCGGCACCTGATCGACGCCGACGCCGACGAACTGGTGGAACGCAAGCGACGGGTGCGGGCGGCCCTGGCCGGCTTCGACGCCGCCACCATCGCCACCATCCACCAGTTCTGCAACCTTGTCCTGAACTCACTCGGGGTGGCCGGTGACACCGACGCCGGTGTGGAACTCGTTGAGAGCCTGGAGGATCTGGTCGCCGAGATCGTCGACGACTTGTATCTGAAGCATTTCGGCAACTCCACCGAAAAGCCGAAGATCAGCCGGGCGGACGCACTGGTGATGGCCCGTGAAATCGCCGACCAGCCCGGCACCCAGCTGCGGCCGGTCAATGCGCACCCCGACACCGAACCGGCTGTGCGGCTGCGGTTCGCGCGGGACTTCGTCACCGAACTGGAGCGCCGCAAACGGCTGCGCGGGGTTCTCGGCTACGACGATCTGCTGACCCGGCTGGCCAACGCGCTCGAGGCGCCGGATTCACCCGCCGCGGCGCGTATGCACGGGCGGTGGTCGGTGGTGATGGTCGATGAGTTCCAGGACACCGACCCGGTGCAGTGGCAGGTGATCGACCGGGCATTCCGGGGTCACTCGACGCTGATCCTCATCGGCGACCCGAAGCAGGCCATCTACGCGTTCCGGGGCGGCGACATCGTCACCTACCTGAAGGCCGCCCGCACCGCCGGCGACCGGTTCACCCTCGGGACCAACTACCGCAGCGATGACGTGCTGGTGGACCGGCTGCAGATGCTGATGGGCGGCGCTGAACTCGGCGACGCCGACATCGTGGTGCGCGAGGTGCGCGCGGACCATCGCGGACACCGGTTGCAGGGTGCGCCGCACAACGACCCGTTCCGGCTGCGGGTGGTCCGGCGCGACCAGTTCGGCCTGAGCGGCACCGAAACACTGAAGACGGAGATCCTGCGTCCGCACATTTTCGCCGATATGGCCGCCGACATCCGGGCGCTGCTGGCCAGCGGCGCGCAGTTCGACGGCCGTGCACTCAAAGCCCGCGACGTCGCCGTCATCACCGCCCACTCCGGTGCCCGGGACTGTTTCACCGCCCTGCTCGCCGCCGGGGTACCGGCGGTCTACACCGGCGACGCCGACGTGCTGCTGTCCCCTGCAGCCGACGACTGGCTGTGCCTGCTGGAGGCGATCGACCAGCCGCACCGGCCGGCCATGGTGCGCGCCGCCGCGGCGACGATGTTCTTCCGCAACACCGCCGCAGATCTGGTCGACGGCGGTGACGAACTCACCGACCGGGTCGCCGACACGTTGCGGCAGTGGGCCGATCACGCCCGCGAGGCCGGTGTGGCGGCGGTGTTCGAGGCGGCGAAACTGGCCGGGATGAGCCGCGACGTGCTGTCCTGGGCCGGCGGTGAACGCGATATGACCGACATGGCACACGTCACCGAACTGCTGCATGAGACCGCGCAACGGGAGCACTACAGCCTTGGGGCGCTGCGCGACTGGTTGCGCACCCAACGCGACGAGGGCACCCGCGCCAAAGAGCGCAGCCGCCGCCTGGACAGCGAAGCCGAGGCCGTCCAGGTGATGACGGTGTGGGGCAGCAAGGGACTGCAGTTCCCGATCGTCTACCTGCCGCTGGCCTTCAACCGGTACATGCGGTCCGAGGACCTGATCCGCTTCCATGACGGCGAGCAGCGTTGCCTGCACGTCGGCGGTAAACAGAGCCCGGAGTTGGCGTTCGCGCAGGGCGCCGGGGACGACGAGGCCCGCGGCGAGGAGTTGCGGCTGTGCTACGTGGCGCTGACCCGCGCCCAGTCCCAGGTGGTGGCGTGGTGGGCGCCGTCCTGGGATGAACCCAACGGCGGGTTGTCCCGGCTGTTGCGCGGCCGCGGTCCCGGTGAGGCGAGCGTTCCGTCCCGCTGCGAGCCCGCCAAGATCGAATGCGCCGAGGCGCTTCCGCTGCTGCGGCGGTGGGAAACCCTCGGCGCGTTGAGCATCGAGGACTCCGATCCCGCGTCGGCGGCGGAGCTGCCGGCACCCGAGCCGCCGCCTGATCTGGGAGTGCGGCACTTCCACCGCAGGATCGACACCACTTGGCGGCGTACCTCCTACTCCGGTCTGGTGCGCGCGGCCTCCGACGCCGTAGGGGTGAGCAGCGAACCGGAAGTCTCCGGCCTCGACGACGAGGTCGCCGATATCGCGCTGATCACCCCGGCCGCCGGGTCGGAGGTGCCCTCCCCGATGGCCGACCTGCCGACCGGTGCGCAGTTCGGCAGTCTGGTGCACGCGGTGCTGGAGACCGCTGACCCGTTGGCGCCCGATCTGACGGCCGAACTGCACGCCCAGATCGAGAAGCATTCGGTGTGGTGGCCGATGGACGTCCCCGCCGCCGACCTCGCGGCCGCACTGATTCCACTGCATGACACGCCGCTGGGCCCGCTCGCCGACGGCCGTACCCTGCGGCAGGTCGACCTGCGGGACCGGTTGTGCGAGTTAGATTTCGAATTCCCGCTGGCCGGCGGTGACCTGCGCGCTGATGTGCCTGACATCCGCCTGGCCGACGTCGGCCGACTGCTCGAGGCATACCTGCCGGAGAACGATCCGATGGCCGAATACATCGACCGGCTCACCGACGCGACACTCGGCCGTCAGCCGTTGCGCGGATATCTCAGCGGCTCGGTTGACGTGGTGCTGCGCATCCCCGGCACCGGACGCGTACCCGGCCATCGCTACCTGGTTGCCGATTACAAGACCAACTGGCTCGGCGAACCCGGCCAGCCGCTGACCGCCGCCGACTACACCCCGGCCCGGATGGCCGAGGCGATGTTGCATTCGGATTACCCGCTGCAAGCACTGCTGTATCTGGTTGTGCTGCATCGGTTCCTGCGCTGGCGCCAGCCCGGGTACGACCCGCAGCGCCACCTGGGCGGGGTGCTGTATCTGTTCGTCCGCGGCATGTGTGGGCCGGACACCCCGACCACCGACGGTCAGCCGGCCGGGGTGTTCGGCTGGCAGCCCCCGGCGGCGCTGGTGATCGCACTCTCCGATCTGCTCGACGGCCGGCGCGACGACGGGGGAGCGGCCGCATGACCGCCCCGCAGACCGAGGCCGCGGACTGGCGGCGCAGCACGGCGGCCACCGGACTGCTGCGCAGCTTCAACGAGGCGCAGGTGCTCGAATCCGCCGACGTGCTGGTGGCCCGGCGGCTGACCGAGTTGGCCAACGAAACCGACGAGCGGGTGGCGCTGGCGCTGGCGTTCGTGGTGCGGGCGGTGCGCGGCGGATCGGTGTGCGTCGACCTCACCCAGATCGCGCAGCAGGTCGGTGTGCCCGACCTGCCGTGGCCGGAACCGGACAGTTGGCTGGCCGCGGTGACGGGCAGTGAACTGATCGCCGAACCGCCGGTGCTGCACGTCGACGGCGCCGATGGGGCCGGCCTGCTTTACCTCGACCGCTACTGGATCGAAGAGTGCCGGGTCGCCGACGATGTGCTCACCCTGACCGCGATGCGGCGCACCGGCAGCAGCCCCCCGGATATCGCCCGATTGTTCCCGGACAGCTACGCCGAGCAACGGGCCGCCGCGCAGGTGGCGCTGTCCCGGTCGCTGACGGTGCTGACCGGCGGACCTGGCACCGGCAAAACCACCACCGTCGCCCGACTCCTGGCGCTACTCGCCGAGCAGGTCGAGTTGGACGGCGGCTGCGCCGCCAAGCGCACGCTGCGGATCGCGTTGGCCGCACCGACCGGTAAGGCC
The DNA here is from genome assembly GCF_044370595.1 of Mycobacterium sp. Classification (GTDB taxonomy): domain Bacteria; phylum Actinomycetota; class Actinomycetes; order Mycobacteriales; family Mycobacteriaceae; genus Mycobacterium. The sequence continues at coordinate 16,649 of NZ_JBILVF010000018.1, read as the reverse complement.
GCCGCCCGGCTGCTGGAAGCTGTGCAGGAGGAGGTTCGCGCGCTGGACCCCGCCGACCGGGACCGGCTTCCCGAACTGACCGCCACCACCCTGCACCGGCTGCTGGGCAGCCGGCCGGACACTTCGTCGCGGTTCCGGCACAACCGCGACAACCGGCTGCCGCACGATGTGATCGTCGTCGACGAAACCTCGATGGTGTCGTTGACCATGATGGCCCGACTGCTGGAGGCGGTCCGGCCGGATTCGCGGCTGCTGCTGGTCGGTGACCCCAACCAATTGGCCTCGGTGGAGGCCGGCGCGGTGCTGGCCGACCTGGTCGAGGGGCTGGCCGCCGCGCACCCCGGAGCCGACACCCCCATCGCGACGCTGGTCACCCCGCACCGGTTCGGTGATGCCATCGGGGCGCTGGCCGAGGCGATCCGCATCGGCGATGCCGAGAAAGCGCTGGGGGTGCTCGCCGCCGGCGGCGATCACATCGAGTGGATCGACAGCGATCAGCCCACCGGTGTGCTTCGCAAAGTGCTTGTGCCGCAAGCCCTTGCGTTGCGGGAGGCAGCAGCCCTCGGCGACGACAGCGAGGCGCTCCGCACGCTGGACCGGCACCGGCTGCTGTGCGCGCACCGGCGCGGACCCTACGGGGTGGCCTACTGGAATCGGCAGACCGAACGCTGGCTGGCCGAGCGCACCGACATGCCGTTGTGGGCCCCCTGGTATCCGGGACGGCCGGTGCTGGTCACCGCCAACGACTACGGGCTGGGACTCTACAACGGCGATACCGGTGTGGCGGTGCTGCACGACGGTGTGCTGCGGGCGGTCATGAGCGGGGCCACCGGCCCGGTGGAACTGGCCACCAGCCGGCTCGCCGACATCGACACCATGCACGCGATGACCATTCACAAGAGCCAGGGCAGTCAGGCCACCGAGGTCACCGTGCTGCTGCCGCCTGCGGACTCCCGGCTGTTGACCCGCGAACTGCTCTACACCGCGGTCACCCGCGCCCGGGAGAAGGTGCGGGTGATCGGCACCGCCGATCAGGTGCGCGCCGCAGTCGGCCGCCGCGCACTGCGAGCGAGCGGGCTGGCCCGGCGGCTGCGGGACCGTGCGGGTCTCACACCCGATGCAGGCTGACGTCGGTCAGCGCCCCGCCGTCCGCCACCGCCGTCATATAGGTGTGGAACGGCTGGCGGCGACGGTCGGTGGGCGAGCCGGGGTTGAGCAGACGCAGGCCGCAGGCGGCGGTGGTGTCCCACGGGATGTGGCTGTGGCCGAACACCAGCACGTCGGTGTCGGGGTAGGCCGCGGCCATCCGCGCCTCACGGCCCTTGGCCGCGCCGGTCTCATGCACCACGGTGAACCGCACCCCGGCCAGCGTCACCTCCGCACATTCAGGTAGCCGCGCCCGCAACGCCGGGCCGTCGTTGTTGCCCCAGCAGGCCACCAGGTTCGCGGAGCGCCCCTGGAGTTCGTCGAGCAGATCGACGTGCACCCAGTCCCCGGCGTGGATCACCACGTCGGCCGACTCCACCTCGGCCCACACCGGGGCGGGCAGATCGCGGGCCCGGTGCGGGATGTGGGTGTCGGAGATCAACACGAGGCGCATGCGTCACCGTACGACGGGCCGCCCGCTGCGGTCGGCAACCGGTCTACGCTGGAGTTGGAGGCCACCATGACAAGCCAAGGCAGTATCAACGACGTCGAGAAGCGCTGGCGTGACCCGCAGGCCCTTCGTGCGGCGGCAAAGTACGTCGGCATCGTGGTTGTCCTGGCACTGGTGGCCTTCACCGCGACCGTGATGTGGCGGTCGCTGCTGACCGGGGTGCTGGTTCCGGGCATCCTGTTCGCCGGCGGGATCGGGGCGTTCGTGCGCACCATCCAGATCTGGCGCGCCGACGGTGTCTGGGTCATCTGGCAGGCGGCCGGCTGGATCCTGCTGTCGCTGTCCTTCATCTTCCTCGGCGTGCCGTTCGCGGTTCGGTAGCGCCGAGAGTGCCAGCCATACTCATCGGGTGAATTCCAGCCGCCCACTCGCCGGGGTGAGGATCGTCGAGATCTCCAGTTTCGTCGCCGTACCGCTGGCCGGGATGACGCTGGCTCAACTCGGCGCCGACGTCGTCCGCATCGACCCGGCGGGCGGCGCCGCCGACTACCACCGCTGGCCGCTGGCCGCCGGCGGGGACAGCATCTACTGGACCGGACTGAACAAGGGCAAGCGTTCGATGGAGATCGACATGCGCTCGCCCGACGGCCGCCAACTGGTGCAGCGGCTGATTGCGGCGGCGGGTGTGTTCATCACCAATGTCGCTGGGCGGCAGTGGCATTCCTACGAAACGCTGAGCGCGCTTCGGCCCGACCTGATCCACCTGGAGGTGCTCGGCCGCGCCGACGGATCGACCGGAGTGGACTACACCGTCAACGCCGCCACCGGCTTCCCGTTGGTCACCGGACCGGCTGACCACCTCGGGCCGGTCAACCATGTGATGCCGGCCTGGGATGTCAGTTGCGGGCTGTACGCCGCGCTGGCCGTCCTGGCGGCACTGCGCCGCCGGGACGGCAGCGGAGAAGGCAGCAGCATCCGGTTGCCGTTGGACGATGTTGCGCTGGCGACTGCGGCCAATCTGGGATTCCTCACCGAGGCCATGGTCAACGGCGACCGACGCCCCCGATTGGGCAACGCCATCTTCGGCCAGTACGGGCGGGACTTCACCAGCAGCGACGGCGTCTGTTTCATGGTGGTGGCGCTCACCGTGCGGCACTTTCGCGATCTCACCGAACTGACCGGCACCACCGAAGCCGTTGCCGCGCTGGGGAAGACACTCGGCGCGGACTTTGCCGACGAGGGGCAGCGGTTCCGGCACCGCGAGGTGCTCAATGACCTCGTCGCGCAGTGGTTCGGCTCGCACACCGCCACGGAGATCAGTGCAGCGCTGGCAGCCAGTTCGGTGCTGTGGGAGCGCTACCAGAGTTTCACCGAAGTGGTGAACAGCCCACGAGTGATGGCGAATCCGTTGTTCGCCGAGTTGGAGCAACACGGGATCGGCCGGTATCGCGCACCCGGGCTGCCGATGTCGGTGGACGGCGCGCACACCCCCGCCGGGCCGGCGCCGGCACTGGGGCAGGACAACACCGCGGTGCCGGCCGAATGGCTCGGCGAATGATCACCGCACTGTTCGACCTCACCGGCGCCGGAGCCGACACCTTCACCGGGCCGGCCAGCGGACCGGCCGGAAAGCGGGCCTACGGCGGGCACCTGGCCGCGCAGGCGTTGGCCGCCGCCTGCCGGACCGTGCTGGCCGAGAAGGTCCCCACCGCATCCCATGTGCAGTTCCTGCGGGGAGGCGATGCCGGCGAACCGGTCGGCTACGAGGTGGAGAGGATGCACGACGGACGCACCTCGTCGTCGCGGCGGGTCCTGGGCCGACAGGGCGATCGGCTCCTGGTGAGTGCCACCGCGCTGTTCGCCGTACCCGCGGCCGGACCGGAGCACAGCGACCGCGCGGACGGTGACCCCGCGGACCCCGACGGGCTTCCCAGAACCGGTCCGATCGGACCGGCGCCGTCCCTTCCGCTGGACGAGATCGATATACGGGTCAGCGATCAGCGCGACGGCGGGTTCGTCCGCCGCCTGTGGTGGCGGGTCACCTCGGAACTGCCCGACGACCCGGTGCTGCACGCCTGCATCGCGGTGTACGTCACCGACGTCTACGGGGTGGACCCGGTCCTGGCGGTGCACGGCCACTCGATGACCGATCGCAGTCATCACGCCGCGACCACCGACTCGTCGGTGTGGTTTCACCGCCGCGTCACCGCCGACCGGTGGAACCTGCTGGAGGCCCGGTCACCGGCGGCGGCGCGCGGTCGCGGCCTGATGACGGCCGGCTTGTTCGGCGCAGACGGCCAGCGCGTCGCGACGCTGGTCCATGAGGGCCAGGCCGTCAGCCGGGATTGACCCCGGAGCCGGCCCTACGGCCTAAGCCGCGTTGCGCCAACGCTGTTCGTAGGCCGCAATCTCGTGCGGCTCGTCCATCGCGGCGTTGATCATCGCCTTCTCGCGACGAATGATCGACCGCATGGTCAGCGCGATCAGCAGAATGAGAACCGTCCCCGCGCTGATGATGAACAGGGGCGTGGAGTAGATATAGTCTTGCATTTGGTATCCCCGATCCGGGCGGTGGTGGCGCCGCAGCGCCCTATCTCCCAATGGTGGGAGCCAGAGTCGAGTTTGAGAAGGCCAAAGAAATTACCGAATTGTGACGGGGCTCACAGGGTTGTCGTCACAGTTCGGCGACGTCATGTTCCAGCAATTCGGCAAGTCGGACTTTGGCGGCGGCCTTGCGGGTCGGCAGATGTTGCGAAGGGAACAACGTGGTGACCGGTTCGTACTCCTTGAGGGTACGTCGCGCCACAGTCAGCTTGTGCACCTCGGTCGGCCCGTCGGCGATGGCCAGTGACTGCGCGGCGACCATCATCTTGATGAATGGCATCTCGTCGGACACCCCGAGCGAACCGTGCAACTGCATGGCGCGTTGCACCACGTCGTGCAGAACCCCGGGCATCGCGACCTTCACCGCAGCGATGTCACGGCGCACCTTCTGGTAGTCGTGATAGCGGTCGATCTTCCAGGCGGTCCGCAATACCAGCAGTCGGAACTGTTCGATCTGGATCCAGCTGTCGGCGATCTTCTCCTGCGTCATCTGGAAGTCCCCCAGCGGTCCCTGCCGGGTCTGTCTCGACACCGCGCGCTCGCACATCATGTCAAAAGCCTTGCGCGCCAGCGCGATCGTGCGCATGGCGTGGTGAATCCGGCCCCCGCCCAGCCGGGTCTGGGCTATCGCGAACGCCTGGCCCTCCCCACCGAGAACATGATCGGCCGGCACTCGGACGTCGGTGTAGCGCACGTAGCCGTGGGTGGCGTGCGCGGAGGATTCCCCCCCGACCCCGACATTGCGGACGATCTCGATGCCGGGCGTCTCGGCGGGAACGATGAACAGCGACATCTTCTGGTGGGTGCGCGCCTCCGGGTTGGTGACCGCCATGACGATGTAGAACGACGCGAAGCGGGCGTTGGAGGAAAACCACTTCTCGCCGTTGAGCACCCAGTCCCCGTTTCCTGAACCGTCGCGGACCGCGGCGGTGGTGAACAGGCCCGGATCGGAGCCGCCCTGCGGTTCGGTCATCGAGTAGCACGACGAGATCTCCCCGTCGAGCAGCGGCTGCAGATAGCGCTTCTTCTGCTCCTCGGTGCCGAACAGTGCCAGGATCTCGGCGTTACCCGAGTCCGGGGCCTGCGAACCGAAAACAGCTGGTGCCCAACGGGACCGACCGACGATCTCGTTGAGCAACGCCAGCTTGACCTGGCCGTAGCCCTGGCCGCCGAGTTCCGGGCTGAGGTGCGCGGCCCACAGGCCCTGGTCTTTCACCTTCTGCTGCAGCGGCCGCAGCACCCGCATCAGTTCGGGATTCTTCTTGTCGTAGGGGTCCAACGGCGCGAGGTCCAGCGGTTCGAGTTCGGTGCGCATGAACTCCTCGACCCAGTCCAGCTTGAGCTGGTAGTCGGGGTCGGTTTCGAAATCCCACATGCTCTTCAGTGTCCTCGACGTCAGGGCACGACGACCGCCCGGCCCACCACGGTGCCGTCGCGCAGATCGCGGTAGGCCCGGGCCGCGTCGTCGAGTCGGTAGATGGTGCGCTCGGTGGACACCTGACCGCTGGCTGCCAGGGCCAGCAGTTCTCTCAACTCCGGCCGGCTGCCCCAGTAGGTGGTCGCGATGCTGACCTCGTAGGGCTGGGAGAAGAAACCCAGTGGGATCTCCCCGCCGCCGATACCCACGATGGTCACGTCGGCCATGGTGCGGGCCACCGCGCGGGCCAGGTCCATCGTCGGCGTGGCCCCGACGAAGTCGAGGACGACGTCGGCGCCGCGGCCGCCGGTGAGATCCCGGATGGCCGCGGCGGCGGTGTCGCCTGCCAGCACCGCGTGGTGGGCGCCGACCTTGCGGGCCAACTCGCACGCCTCGGGTTTGAGGTCGACGGCGATCACCTGCGCGGCGGTGGTGGCCCGCGCGATCTGCACCGCGACGTGGCCCAGGCCGCCGACACCGATCACCACGCAGGTGGCGTCCGGGGTGAGTTTGGGCCAGGACCGCCGGATCGCGTGATAGGGCGTCAGGCCGGCGTCGGTCAGCGGCGCGGCGACCACCGGGTCCAGTCCGTCCGGCAGCGGAACCAGCTGCCGTTGATGGGGCACCAGCAGGTAGTCGGCCATCCCGCCGTCCAGACCCAGGCCGCCACCGCCGATCAGCGACGGGCGCTCGCAGTAGTTCTCCACTCCGACCGCGCAGCGCGCACACACCCCGCAGCCCCACGCGCCGTACACCGCGACGGCGTCGCCCTCGCGCAGGCCCTCGACGCCTTTGCCGACTGCGGCCACCCAGCCGGCGGTCTCGTGCCCGAGGGTCATCGGTAACTGCCAGACCGCCGAGGCGTCGAGTTCGTAGAGCACGTGAAGATCGGAGTGGCAGGCTCCGGCGCCGCCGACCTTGACCACCACTTCGTCCGGGCCCGGCGTCGGGTCGGGAACCTCCACCAGCTCGGGTTCCCGGCCGAAGCCCATCATCCGCAGCGCGCGCATCCTCGTCTCCTCTCGCTGCCTCGATTAGATCGGGTGCCGGTTGGCTCGGCTCTTGCGGGGGCGGCGGAAGGGAATGCGGCATGCTTAAGAACCGTGTTGCTGCTCAGCCGCGTGACGGGTCAGCAGGTGCTGACCCCCGATGGTCACCCGGTGGGGCGGCTGGCTGACCTGACCGTGCGGCTCGACGGCAACGGCGGGGGGCGGCTGATCGCGCGGCTGGTGGTGCGGTTGCCCGGCGGCCGCTCGGTGCTGCTGCCCTGGGATCGGGTGCAGGATTTCCAGCCCGGCCGGGTGATCGCCGCCGCGCAGCCGGAGAGCATCGACAGCCTGGCCGAGGCTTTGGCACCGGACGAGATCCGGCTGAAAAGGGATGTGCTCGACACCCAGATCGTCGACGTCGTCGGTCAGCGGTTGGCCCGGGTCGCCGACGTGCTGATCAGTCGGGTGCACGGCGGTTGGCTGGAACTGGTCGGCGTGGAGGTCGGCTTCGCCGGCGTGCTGCGCCGGCTGGGCCTGCGGCGGATTCGCTCGGGGGAAGACATCGTCGCGTGGTCGGATCTGCACCTGACTTCCGAGCGCGGCCATGCGGTTCAACTGTCCACCCCGCGGGCGGCGGTGCACCGACTGGATGCCCGCGGTCTGGCTGCTCTGGTCAGCCGGGTCGACACCCACGCGGCCACCGAGATCCTGGCGGTCAACGACCCGGCGGTGGCCGCTGCTGCGGTGAGCGTCGTCCATCCGGAGGTGGGCGAGCGGGTACTGCGCGCGATGTCCGGACCGCAGGCCGAACGCATCGTGGCCTTGATGCCACTCGACCATGCCGGACGCTGGCGGGCCCGGCTTGCACACCGGCCGGCGTGGCAGGGCCGTCGATTCCTACGTTCGGGGGTCTGGCGGCACCGGCGTCACCTGATCCGCCACACCCGCACGTGACGCGCCTGCGCACCCGCTGGGCCGCACTGCTGGTCGTGCTGGGTCCGGGGCTGCTCGCCGGGCTGTCCGACGACGACCCGGCTGGGATCACCACCTACTCGGTACTCGGCGCCGAGCACGGCTATCAGTTGCTGTGGGTGCTGCTGCTGTCGACGGCGGCGCTGGTGGTCTTTCACAGCCTGGCCGCGCGGATGGGGGTGGTCACCGGGCAGGGGCTGGTCGGTCTGGTTCGTCAGCGCTACGGGGTGCGGGTCGGCGGGGCGGTGCTGACCGCCCTGGTGGTGGCCAACATCGGGACGACATGCGCCGAATTCGCCGGTATCGCAGCGGGTTTCGAGTTGTTCGGGGTGAGCCGCTACATCAGCGTGCCGGTGGCCGCGCTGGCAGTGTCGCTGCTGGTGCTGCGCGGCAGCTTCCACCGGGTGGAGCGGCTGCTGCTGCTGCTGTCCACGGTGTTTCTGGCCTACATCGCCTCGGGGTTCATGGCCGGTCCGGACTGGGGGGCGGCGCTGCGCGGCACGGTCGTTCCGACCATGCCGATGACCGGCGAAGCGATCGCGATCGTCACCGCCACCCTGGGCACCACGCTGGCGCCGTGGGGCCTGTCGTTCATGCAGTCCTACGCGGTGGACAAGAAACTGCGCACCGAGGACCTGCCGGCCGAACGCATCGACGTGGTCACCGGTGCGGTGTTGACCGGCGTCATCGGATTCTTCGTGGTGGTGGCGTGTGCGGCGACCCTGCACCGGGAGGGCCGCAGCATCACCGACGCCGCCGACGCCGCGGTGGCGTTGGAGCCGTTGGCCGGCCAGGCGGCCTCGACGCTGTTCGCGGTCGGCCTGATCGGGGCGTCGCTGTTGGCGGCGTCGATCCTGCCGCTGTCCACCGCCTATTCGGTGTGCGAGTACGCCGGGGTCGAGGCAGCCCTCGACGATCCCTACCGCGAGGCCCGCACCTTCTATCTGACCTATGGCGTCATCACCGTGATCGGCACGGTGCTGGTGCTCGCACCGGACGCGCCATTGGTCGCGATCCTGGTGGGCACCCAAGTGCTCAACGCGGTGCTGCTGATCCCGTTGTTGATCGCGATGGTCGGGCTGGGGCGCGACCGGGATCTGATGGGCGAGTTCGCGACCGGACCTGTCGGGACCGCTATCTACGCCCTGACGACCGGCGCGGTGGTGGTGTGTGTCCTGGCCCTGGGTGCCACGGCGGTGCTGGGCTAGCCTGGCCGCCATGGCGCTGACGGTGCGACCCGCGCACTCAACCGATGTTGCGGCGCTGGCCAAAACACTGGCCCGTGCGTTCCATGACGACCCGGTGTTCTGCTGGCTGCAACCGGCTTCGGCCAGGCGCACCGCCACACAGCCGGGCTTCTTCAGCGCGATGGCCCGCCACCATTTCCTGTCCGGCGGCGGGGTCGAGGTGGCGGTATCGGAGGACGGTGTCGGCGCGGCGGCCATGTGGGACCCGCCGGGCCGCCCGACCGAGAGTCCCCGCGAACTGATCGGCATGCTGCCCGCGGCGCTCCGGGCGTTCCGCGGCCGGATCCGGTTGGCGCAGGCGCTCGGTGAGGAGATGAAGGCCAACCATCCCGAGGAACCGCACTGGTATCTGGGGATGATCGGCAGCGACCCGCGGGTACGCGGTGGCGGCTACGGCGCGGCTCTGATGCGTTCGCGGCTGGACCGCTGCGACGCCGAGGCTGCGCCGGCGTATCTGGAGTCCAGCAATCCCGACAACATCCCGTACTACACGCGGTTCGGGTTTGAGGTCACCGGGGAGATCCGGATGCCCGGCGGCGGGCCCTCGATGTGGCCGATGTGGCGGCCGCCCCGGTAGGGGTGGCGGCGCCCCGGCGGTACGGGCACGTGACCCTGGCCGGGCAACCTAGGGCACCGGCGCCGGTGGCGGGCCCGGCACGACCGGTGCCACCGGGGCCGGCGCCGCTGTTTCCTCGGGGGCCGGCGGCGGCGGTGGCGGCGGTGGGGGAGCGATGATCGACGTGGCCTCCGGGCCGACCAGGAAGCCGGTACGTTCCGCGGTGTTCACGCAGGCCACCACTCCGGCGTCGTCGACGCCGCAGAACAACTGCCGGAACGTCAGCCGGGTGTTCGGCGGTAACCGTCTGACCGCGCCGGCGGCGGCGTACGGCGGAGTGTCGGTGGTGGAGAACGTCGGCATCCCGGTGGGTCCACCGCTGACCAGGTTCACCCCCTCCGGGGCGCCGGGCAGGGGCCCACTGCAGCCGAACTCGCCTCTGAGAACATCCAGGATGCACACCACCCCCGGCGGCCCGGCGAAGCCCAGCCACTTGCCGCCGTTGACGGAGTAGTCCGCCGGGTTGACCGGCACATATGCCGAGACCCCGGGCACCGTCGGCGCGGTATCGGGCTCAGCGGCCGCGGTGGCCGGGCCGAGCAGAGCGGCGCTGACCGTCATCGCGGTGAGGAGAACGCTTTTGACTAGCACCAGACCACTGTAGCCAGACGCCTCAGGTGGTGTCGCGCAGCGTCACCCGGAACTGCATCACCCGATAGGGCCAGCCCCGAGCGGTGTTCCATTGCGAGACAACCAGTCCTACCCCACCCGCGACATCCAACCTGCTGCCTGGCAGAACGTAACCGCCGTACAGTTGCGCCACCCGACAGCCGTCGTGGTCCTCCCCGTCCCATTCGCAGCCGCGCACCGGCCGCTGCACCGGCGCATCGGTCAGATCGGACGTCGGTGCGCTGATGGTGCGGTAGCCCAGTGAGTAGGCCGACGACAGAAAACCCCCCAATACCCATGTGCCGCAATCTAATCGACGCAGCGACAGCTCACCCCAGGTCTCCCCGGGCGGAGTGATCACCGAGGCCTCCTGGCCCCATCGCCCGTCCGACCACGCAAGATAGGCGGACTGATCGCCGATGTGCTCAGGGCGAACCCGGCGCAGGATCAGCCCCTTGTTGCGTTGGAAGCCGGTGGAGATCACATACACCCACCCGTCTGTCGGGTCGTAATCCCATGTCCAGCACTGCGCGTGCCCGCTGTACAGGCCGGCCCGGAACTTCGCGGACTTGCCGAGGTTGCGCCAGGACATCCCGTTGTCGTCGGAACGCCAGATCTCCGTCCATCGCACATTGCCGAAACCCTGGTTGACGATGGCGTGCAGGTACAGGGTGTCGCCGACCCGCAGCAGATCGGAGGGAATGACGGTGCTGATGCCGCGGCGCAGCAGACCGGGGGTGGTGCGGTGCCGGTAGTGCCACAGTTGCCGCGCATAGCCCGGATCGGCACCACCGGCGGTGCGGTAGACGATCGGCTGGGTGGCGTCCCCGGTGCCGATCAGGATCACCGGTGATCGCCAGTCCCCGGAGCCGACCCGGTTGCCGGAGAAGGTGTCGCCGAACACCGACACCAGACTGCCGTCGGTGGCTCGCACCGACGCGCCCAGATCGGTGCACATCGCCCCGAACCGGTCCGTCAATCCGGGGCCGGTCAGGTCCTTGACCTTTCCGGTGACAGCACCGGACGGATGGGCCAGCGCCATCAGCGGATGAGGTAGTCGGTGGGATCCGGTGAACGGGTCCATGACCAGAAGTCCACCAGCCGCCAGGGGCTCAGCGAGTGCACCACACCGCGGGCGTCCTTATAGAAGCTGTGTCGGATGCTGGGTTGGGACCACACCAGGGTGTGAAGCTCGGCCTGGCAGCGCTGGTAGTAGTCGTCGTAGACCTCGCGGCGGGGTTCGATCGCCGTGCCGCCGCAGGCCAGCAGCAGGTCGATACAGCCCATGATGTAGCGGATCTCGCACTCGGAGTGGAAGATCAGGCTGCCGCCGCTGGCCAGGTTGGTGCCGGGACCGTACATGCAGAAGAAGTTCGGGAAACCCGGGATGGTGATGCCGAGGTAGGCCGCCGGGCGTTGACCCCACGCGTCGTGCAACTCCACGCCCTCGCGGCCGATCACCCTCAGTGAGGACAGGAAGTCGTTGACCCGGAAGCCGGTGGCGTAGATGAGGACATCGGCGTGATGGCGGTCGCCGTGGCTGTCGACGACGGCGTCTGTCTCGACGTGATCGACGCTGCCGCGGACCAACTCGACGTTGCCGCGCCGCAGCGTCTGCAGCCAGCTTCCGTTGTCCTGCAGGGTGCGTTTCCCGGTGGCGGGGTAGTCCGGGATGACCTTGGCGGCCAACTCGTCGGCGTGCGGGTCGCCCTCGAGTTGGCTGGTGATCCACCCGGTGAACATCAGCCGGGCCATGTCGTTGGCGGCACTGACGGCGCGCTGTTGGTCGGGCCAGTCCGGGTCGACCTTCGCCGCGGCCAAGCCGGTGTCGCAGCCGGGCCAGAAGACCAGGAAGCGATACCAGCGCCCGTAGAACGGCAGATGCTTGATGGCCCAACGCATCCCGACTCCAACAGCGGCGTGGTAATTGGGGTTGGGGAACATCCACTGCGCGGTGCGCTGGATGATGGTCAGGCGCCCGACCTGCTCGGCGATCGCCGGGGCGACCTGGAATCCGGTGGCGCCGGCCCCGATCATCACCACGTCCTTGCCGGTCAGGTCGACGTCGTGGTCCCACCGTGCGGTGTGGAAGGCCGGGCCGGCGAAGTCCGCGGCACCGGCGAAGTCGGGGATCGAGGGGGCGTTGAGTTGCCCGACGGCGCTGATGACGGCTCGGGCATAGAGGGTTTCGGATCCGCCGGGGCCAGACACGCTCACCGCCCAGGTGCCGGTGGCGTCGTCCCACACCGCGGCGGTGACCTCGGTGTTGAACCGGACATGGTCACCGACGCCGTGCCGGGCCATCACGCCGGCGAAGTACGTCTGTAGTTCAGGCTGGCGGGCGAAGAACTCACTCCAGTGGTCGGCCGGTTCGAAGCTGTAGCAGTAGAAGTGGTTTCCCACGTCCACCCGGGCTCCCGGATAGGTGTTCTCCCACCAGGTGCCGCCCACACCGGGGTTCTTCTCGATCACGGTGAACGGGATCCCGGCCTGTTTGAGCCTGATCGCCGCGAGGACACCGGATTGGCCGCAGCCGATGACGATAACCGGGAAATCGCTACGGGCCGCCGCCGCGCTGTTCAACCCGTCCAGCCGGGCGTCGCCGTCGAGACCCATTTCCTCGAGCATCATCGGCACGTACTCGTCGGGAACTTCAGCCGCGGCGATCCAGTCCATCATCCGTTTGAGCAGTGCGGGATCGACGGTCTTGGGTTCAGGGCACCCGCGGTCGCGGTAGTCGGTGATGATGCCCAGGGCCAGCGCGCGGGCGGCGGCCTTGTCCTGTTCGGACATGAAGCCCTGGATCTCGTTGAGGAACAACCCGGCCGGTCGTAGCGGCCCGGCCAGGATCGACTCCCGCACCGCGTCGTCGTCGGTCATGTGCACGCACGCCATCAGCAGCGCCGGGATGGACACGTCCTGCAGGGCGGCGGTGATCTCGGCGTCGGAGTCGGTGAACGGCTCACCGGCGTGCGGATTGCGCATCGGTTCAGGCTAACTGCGGCGGCACTGACCCACCGGGGCCGGTCGGCATGGGGTCTAGCAGCCGTTGGCCGCCCGGAGCGTATGGCAGACCTGGTGAAGGCGGGTCGGTGACAACCGGGTGATCCGGCGCCGGAAAGCCGTCCGGGGCAGGGTATGGATGTTGTCGAAGTTCACCACGCAGTCACTCGGGACACCGTCCCCTGCCGCCGTCAGTTCCAGTTCGGAAACCAGTCCGCGACGTGTTCGCGTGAGTGCGGCGACGACTACTGCGCCCATCCGGTCGGCGACGGGGTCGCGGGTGAGGACGAGCACCGGTCGATCCCCGCCGGGGGTTGCGGCGAACCACAGCTCACCCCTCTGCATTGGCCCAGTCGCTCCAGTCCTCGGCCGGACCCCATTCGGCGATGTCGCCGAGGGCCTTCTCGCTGTCCGTCAACGGAACTTCCGCGTAGGCGCGCGCCTCCACTTCCGAAGCGAGTTCGGAGAGGTGCCGTCGTAATGCGGCGCGCAACAGCTCAGACCGCTCGATGTGTAGCCGCCGGGCCCACAGTTCGACGGCGGCCGCATCGTCATCGTTGACGCGAAAGCTCAACATCGTCATACAACCAGCTTAATCTGTATGACGGACGCTTCGCGACAGGCCGTGGAACCGAAGCCAGCCCACCGGTCTCCCAGACGGCGTCTTCAGCCCGGACTTCACCGCGATCTACACGCCGGTGTACTTCACACACGAACTGTGGGTCTCACCGGCGTCTGTCCTGACGGGTCAACCGCGGGTGTAGCCGTCACCCAGGCCCGCTGCGCCAACCCGCGATCCCCACGGCGATCATCCGAAGCTGTTTGACAGCCGTGCGTTTGATCTCCTCGACGGCTGTGGCGTCGGGTGCGTCCTCAAGCGCTTCGGCGATGATGATCATCGAGTTGACGAACAAGCTGGCCAGAATGTTGAGGTCCTCGGTGCTCCAGGTGCTCAGGCCGCCGGGAAAGCGCGCCAGGTCGGTGGCCAATTCCGAGGTGAGCAGGCGGATTTCGGTGCGGATGGCATAGCGCAGCACCGCCACGCCACTGGAGCGTTCGCGGACGATGAACCGCCAATGCTCGCGCTGCTCGGTGACGCTCGCGGTGAGAATGTCGACGCTGGAGGCCATCACCCGATTGAGGTCCAGTTCGCCCGCCCGGGCGCTGCGCAGCATGTCGCGCAGGGATCGGAAGGACTCGTCGATGAGCACCAGACCGAGGGCTTCCATGGACTCGAAGTGCCGATAGAAGGCCGCCGGGACAATGCCGGCGGCGCGGGTGACCTCGCGCAGGCTCAGCGCGCTGAAACTGCGCTCGTCGAGCAGTTTCAGGGCCGCGTCGATGATCGCCCGCCGGGTGGCCGCTTTGCGCTCCTCGCGCGTCAGCGTCTCCTGCGAGCGGGTACGCGACCGGGACCTGCTCGAACTCACATGGCGACTGGGTGCACGACTATTCACTGATGTGAACCGTAACACAAGCAGGGTTTTTCCTTGACGAGGCGTCGCAAACAGAGCAATAGTGTACATATGTTCACTCAAATTCCTAGGCGGTCGGGTCGGCGCGCCCGGCTGCTCGGTCTCCTCGCCGGCCCGCACGGCGTCGACCGCTACACCGAACTCCTCGACCCGATGTGGACCAGCGAAGACCGCGCCACCGTGGTGCGGGTGCGCCGATCCGGTCGCAACCTCACCGTCTGGCTTCGGCCCAACCACCCTGTCTCGTTCACCGCGGGGCAGTACCTCCCTGTCACCGTCGAGATCGACGGCCGCCGCCACACCCGCTGCTACTCCCCGGCCAACGCCGAGGGGAGCCCACTGATCGAACTGACCATCGCCCGCCATCGCGGCGGGGTGGTGTCGGAGTATCTGCACGGAGCTGCCCGCCCCGGCCTGACCGTCGGCTTATCCGCGCCGGGCGGTGACTTCGTCCTACCCACCCCGCGGCCACGGCGGCTGTTGCTGATCGCCGGCGGCAGCGGGATCACCCCGGTGATGTCCATGGTCCGCACCCTGCAGGAGCAGTGGTACGACGGCGAGATCGCCGTACTGCACTACGTCCGCACCCTGGAGGACGCCGGCTACCGCGAGCAGTTGGCGCTGCTGCCCGACGTGCAGGTGCGCTACGCCTGCACCCGTGGTCCGGGCGGGGACCTGGATGGCCACCTCGACGAGCGGCATCTGGCCGCCGCGATGGCCGACCCGGACGCCGTCTACGTCTGCGGGCCGCACACCCTGGTCGATGCTGTGCGCCGACACCACCCGGCTGCGGTATCGGAGAGTTTTGCCCCTGCCCCGCTGGCGATCCCGGACTCTCCCGGTGATGGCAGGATCACATTCAGTGCGAGCGGTATGGACACTGACGACGACGGCCGGACCCTGCTCGATCAAGCCGAAGAGGCAGGGCTGGCGCCGAAAACCGGATGCCGGATGGGCATCTGCCACACCTGTACCCGCCGCAAGGTGCGCGGTGTGGTGCGCAACCTGACCACCGGAGCGCTCTCCACCGATGACGGCGACGCCGTCCAGATCTGCGTGTCCGTCGCCGTCGGCGACGTCGACATCGCTCTGTAAACCAACACCTTTACTTCGAATCAAGGGGAACCACCGATGACCCACACACCCACCCTGACGCCCGAGCAACTCGACGAGTTCGGCCGCGAACTCGACGCCATCAAGGAGAAAGTCGTCGCCGACCTCGGTCACGTCGACGTCGACTACATCCGCCGAGTGATCAAAGCCCAGCGCGGCATGGAGGTCGCCGGCCGGGCTCTGTTGATGTTCCCGCCCGCCTGGCTGGCCGGCACCGCCCTGCTGTCGGTGTCGAAGATCCTGGACAACATGGAGATCGGGCACAACATCATGCACGGTCAGTACGAGTGGACCGGCGACCCGGCACTGTCGGGCCAGACCTTCGAATGGGACACCGCCTGCCCGGCGGAGCAGTGGCGGCACTCGCACAACTACACCCACCACACCTTCACCAACATCGTCGGCATGGACCGCGACATCGGCTATGGCATCCTGCGGATGAGTGACGACCAGCCCTGGCGCCCTTACTATCTGGGTAACCCGGTCTACGCCTTCCTGCTGATGGTGCTGTTCCAGTACGGGGTGGCCATGCACGACGTAGAGGCCGACCGCATCCGATCCGGTGAGATCACTGTCAGTGACAAGCGCGAGGTGCTCCAACAGATCTGGCGCAAGACCCGCCGCCAGGTCCTTAAGGACTACGTCGCCTTCCCCCTGCTGGGCGGCCCGTTCGCCCCGTTCGTCTTCACTGGAAACCTGACCGCGAACCTGGTGCGCAACGTCTGGGCCTACTCGATCATCTTCTGCGGGCACTTCCCGGAAGGCACCGAGGAGTTCTCCGTCGAGCAGACCCGCAACGAGACACGCGGGCAGTGGTACTACCGGCAGATCCTCGGCTCAGCGAACCTGACCGGCGGCAGGCTGTTTCACATCCTGTCCGGCAACCTGTCCCACCAGATCGAGCACCATCTGTTCCCGGACATCCCCGCGCGTCGGTACGCCGAGATCGCCCCGCAGGTCCGTGAGATCTGCCGGCGTTACGGGTTGCCCTACAATTCCGGGCCGCT
>NZ_JBILVF010000091.1:0-13072 GCF_044370595.1 Mycobacterium sp. | reverse complement strand
GTAGCCGGGCTGCTGATAGCCCTGGTCGGGGTAGCCGCCCTGGTCCGGGTAGGCCGAGCGGGACGGGTATCCGCCCTGCTGAGGGTAGGGATCGTGGTAGCCGCCCTGGTCGGGGTAGGCCGGGCGAGGTTCGGGGGCGCCGGCCCTTGGATCGTCCTGGGGGCGGCCGTACTGGTCGTCGTAATACTCGTCGCCAGGGCGGCCCTGGCCGCGGTAGCTCGGGTTGTCGGTCATCGCTGGCACTCCTGATTCTGCGGTGTACGCGTGGTTCGATTCTGCTGGTCCGGATGCGGGACTAGACGGGCGGGGGTGGGCACGGGGGTGGGCACGGGGGTAGGCACGGCGCTCGGCGTCAGGGTTGACGACGGCCCAGGCGCGGTACTGGCCGGTGTGCAGGCTGTCGGCCTGCTCGAACCGAACCACCACCTCACCGTAAGTCTGCCAGCCCTGCTCGCCGATATATCCGGCCAGGTGCCTGGCGAAGGCCTCTGCGGTGAGGTCCCGGTCGGCGCTGACCTTCTCGAAATCGGACGCGCTGAGGGTGATGACGTACTCGTTGGGTGCCAACAACCGTCCGCCGGACAGTGTCTGCACGCCGTCGGAGGCCTCCCGCCGCAGCAGGGACTCAACCTCCTGGGGCACGATCGAGCCGCCGAAGACCCGCGCAAATGCATCACCCACGCCGTCTTCGAGCATGCGCTCGATGCGATGCGCCAGACCTCTCTGGTTGCCCACTGGAACCGCTACCTCGATTCACCCGCCTGCGCGCTGTTACTGCAGTGACTCCATGGTAGAGGCCAGGGTCGGCCCGGAGGGTGCAGGCGAACCGCGCGTCCTAAGTCGGTGCAGGTCACAGGCATGCGTCGGAGTCCGCGCCGGGCTGTCTCGGCCGGGGTGCGGTTTGGGGAGCAGTTCGTTGACCGTGATAGTCTCCGGAGACGTTTCGGGCGAGTGGCGGAATGGCAGACGCGCTGGCTTCAGGTGCCAGTGTCCTTCGGGACGTGGGGGTTCAAGTCCCCCTTCGCCCACAGCGAGCAGTTCGGTGAACTGCGAGCACTGAGGTCACGAACTCGAAAGAGGTCGTGACCTTTGTGTTTGGACCCTTGTATTTGGGAGACGGCGTCTGCGGTCACCGACGGCCTCGGGGCTCAGAATTTGCCGGTCATCCGCCTGTAATGATCCCACGTGATGGGCTGCTTCTTTATGTGCGTGACAAGTACGGTCGGGTCGAAATACAAGTCAATTCCCGCCCGATAAGCCTTGACACACCAGGACACGTCTTCCCCGACCGAATCGACGACTTCTCTACCATTGACGTCTTCGCCAACCTTGACGTATTCGAGATTGAACCACGGACGCGGTATGCGCTCGAAAACACCGGACTTCATCGCGACGAATCCAAACCCGATACTTTGCACCTTTATCGGGTCTTTCATTCTGACGATTTGGTTGGCGGGCATTCCACCGGGAGTCCCCCATGCATGCACCGTCGTCGTTGAACCGTCCTCCAGGAGATAAGCCCCTGATATGACGTCAAACCTCGAGTCGTAGATCTTGAAGAATTGGTCCGGAGTCCAGGCAATGTCCGAATCAATCCAGAAAATCTTCTTATATCTCATGTCTTTCCCGCCCGGGGTTTTCTGGGTGGGATCCAGGTTACGGCCCTCTGTCCCGCTTGCCGTCAACTCCCTGGCGTGGTGCACCAGCGAGGAGTAATTGTTCAACCATTTGTAGGTAACACCCCTCTTGTCGCACTCGGCCAGGGTCAGAACCAAACTCTTCACATACTGTGCTTCCACCATCGCCCCTGGCGTGGCGATCAGGACGTCATAGTGGTTCATCGCACTCTTTCCGCCGAAAGCGAAGGTCACATAACGCCGATCACACTAATCCACAAAGTCGTGGGGCCGTTGCTTTGAAAGCTGTGTGCTGGGTCAGCGGACGGGCCAGGCGGGTCCGGACGCTGCCGCCTCCGCTGACTGAGATCGCTGACTCGACAAGGCGGCAGAAATTGCGCATGGAGTCTGAACAACCGGCCCGCGTCCGGTGGACCGAATCTTGACACTCTGTCAACAGCCCGCCTAGTTTCTTTGCGGTACTTGACCACAGATAATCCGTTGAACGTCAACTGAGGGGGCGATGTGGCGGCACCACGAACGTCGTATGTGGCGGCGGGCCTTGCCCTGTTGAGCGCTGGGATGGTGTCTATGCCCGCCAGTGACGCGGCCGCCGCCGACCGACAGCCCGCCGAGTCCTACCGGCTGACGGCCGCCGCGACCGCCCTGACAGCGAGCACCGTGGTCGGCAGTGAGCCCTCGCCGGCCAACGTTCCGGCCAATCTGCTCACCTTGATCCGCAGTATCCCGGCGTGGGAAATCCAGGCGTTGGACCGCTTTGCTGACGCCATGAACGCCACCGGTAGTTGGCAGGTGTGGGGGCCGACCAATGTGCTCGGCTTCGACGAACAGGATCCGCCGAAGCTCAAGGCGGTGATCGACATGATGATGCCGATCCAGCCGTTCTCGTCGGTGCTGGGCGAGCAATTCAGTTGGTGGGCTGGGGCCAACTTCCCGATGAACGCCGGTTGTGCAGCCAAGCCGGGTGCATGCCCTGCCTTGAATTCGTTGTTGGACAGCACGTTCAAGGTGCCGACGTCCCGTCTGTACGAGGGATATCAGTTCCCCGCCGTCACCAACCCGTTCACCGGTGCGCCGACCTCGTGGTCAGGCCGGTACGTCAAGCTCGATCCGGGGGCCGCCTTCGCGGCGTTGGAGTCCTACCTGACCGGTCCCCGCCGGGCCGTGGCCACGGTGACGCTGGGCGAGGCTACTGCCGTGGTGGCCAAGGCCGCGAAGGCGGTCGCTGACGCCTACAACCCCTTCGTGCCCAACAGCGAGTGGTTCAACCCCCAGCAGACCGGTTTGGCCGACGCGTTCCGGGTGCTCGCGCCGAACTTCTGCCGAACCTGCGATCCCGAGAAGCCCTACGACAATCCGTGGCTGTACGACAACTACCCGGCGAAGTCCGGCCCGGCCCCCTTTGCGGCGGTCGCCGCGGAGGGCATCCCGGACACCGCGACCGCCACCGGTACCGCGGGCCCGCTCATGACCGAGATGGCGGCTGTGGTGAACGAAGTCTTATTTGCTGAGATGGCCGAAGAGTCGACTGTCGACAAAGTACCGACCCTGTCGGACCGCTCCGCTGACACCAGTGAGCCGAACCGATCGACGGCGGCGCGGCGCGGACTGCGAGCCTCGGCCGACTAGCGTCCGGCGCCATAGGCGACCCTTAACGCGTCGGCGCACACCCGCTTCGGCGAAGATGAAGCAATGGCAGTCCCCCGTCGCGTTCTCGAAGAAGAAGAACTCAAGCCTTTCCAGGTGGAGTTGCTCAAGATGCAGCGCTATCTGGAAGAGGAGAACCGCCGGATGATTGTCCTGTTCGAGGGGCGCGACGCGGCCGGCAAGGGCGGCACCATCCGCCGGGTAACCCGCTACATGAACGAGAAGCACTACCGGGTGGTGGCGCTGGGCAGGCCCACCGAGGAGCAGCGTAGCCAGTGGTACTTCCAGCGCTACGTCGCGCAGTTCCCCACCGGCGGGGAGATCGTGCTGTTCGACCGGTCCTGGTACAACCGCGCGATGGTGGAACCGGTGTTCGGCTTCTGCACCGATGAGGAGTACCGGAACTTCCTCAAGGGCGTTGTGGGCTTCGAGAAGGACCTGGTGCGCCAGGGCACCACCCTGGTGAAGCTGTACTTCAGTGTCACCAAGGAAGAGCAGGCCCGCCGCTTCGAGCGTCGCCGCGATGATCCGCTGCGCCAGTGGAAGCTGTCCGAGATCGACGTTCAGGCCCAGGAGCACTGGGACGACTTCACCGACGCGAAGTACAAAATGCTGCGCCGAACCAGCACGCCCGATGCCCCCTGGACCATCATTCGCTCGGAGAACAAGCACAAGGCGCGGCTGAACGCCATCAAGGTAATCCTGCAAGCGGTTCCCTACGAGGGCCGGGCCACCGACGTCGACTTCGTGCCCGATCCGGAGGTCGTCATCCCCGGCGCCCACGAACTGGCGTTGATGGAGGCAGAACGAATCCGCAGCGGCAAGTTCACCGGCTGATCCTCGCTAGCGTGGTGCCATGACCGGACGGGTGCGACGGCTGCGAGCCGCTGCAAAGGTGGCGCTGGGCCTGGGTCTGGGCATGGCCGGGACGCTGGTTCCGATCGCCACCGCGCCCCCGGCGTCGGCCTGTCCGGCCGGCATGTTCACCGACCCCTACACCGGACGCTGCTACACCCAGGGCGCGTTGCCGACCGTCAGCGGAATCCCGTGCATCCCCGGCAAGTCGTTGGGCACCTGTCTGAGCATTCTGCAGAACCAGCCCGTTCCGGGTGGCGGCGCCGCTCCCCCGGGCGGGCCCTGGCCGTAGGGCTCAGGCTCCGTCGGAGAAGATCGCCACCGCACGGGTCCACCCCGCCGACGCCGCATGCACCTTGACCGGAAAGCACGCCACCTCAAAACCGCGGGCCGGCAGTGACTCCAGGTTGTGCAGCTTCTCCAGATGGCAGTAGCCGATCGTGCGGCCGGCGCGGTGGCCCTCCCAGATGATCGCCGCGTCGTGGCTTTCGGCATACCGCTGCGCGGTGTATCCGAAGGGTGCGTCCCAACTCCAGGCGTCGGTCCCGGTGAGACGCACCCCTTGCTCGAGGAGGTACAGCGTGGCTGCACGGCCCATCCCGCAGCCCTTGCTCACATAGCCGGGCTGACCGTAATGCGTTCCGGCGCTGGTGTTTACCAAAACGATCTCCAGCGGGCTCAGGGTGTGCCCGATCCGGTCGAGTTCGGCTTCGACGTCGGTGGCCGACACCACATAGCCGTCCGGAAATCCCCGGAAGTCCAGCTTGACCGCCGGCTGCAGGCACCAGTCCAGCGGCACCTCGTCGATGGTAATGGCCCGCTTCCCGCCGTCCATCGTGGAGGCGTAGTGATACGGAGCGTCCAGGTGGGTTCCGTTGTGGGTGGTGATGCGCACCCGTTCGATCGCCCAGCCCTCCCCGTCGGGAAGGTCCTGCACCGTCGCCCCGGGAAAAAACGACACCACCTCGGCGGCGGTCTGCCGGTGGTCGTAATAGTCGATCTCGGGAAGGTGGCCTGGGGGGTCTGAGTCGATCCCGGCTTGCAGTGGCACCGACAGGTCGACGAACCGGCGAGCGGCCATGGCGGCCATCGTAGCCACGCGGGGATGGTCTAATCGCGGCATGGGTAATGGCGGAATCCCGGCCGGTCCCGACGATGTCACCGCGCAATGGCTCACCGGAGTTCTCGGTCGGCCCGACGGTCCGGTCGCGATCGACGCCGTGCAGGTGAGCCCCGTGGGAACCGGTCAGACCGGTGCCACCTACCGCATCGCCGTGCAGTACGCAGCCCCTGCGGATCTGCCCGACTCCTTCGTGATCAAGCTGCCCGCCCAGGATCCGGCGGTGCGCCAACGGGTCGCTCTCAGCTACCGCTCGGAGCACGCGTTCTACACCCGCGTCGCCGACACCGTGGCGGTGCCGCTCCCCCGCTGCTATCACTGCACCTACACCGATTCCGGGGACTTCGCCCTGCTGCTCGCCGATATGGCGCCGGCGCAGCAGGGCGACCAGATCCGCGGCTGCACGGCCGCCGAGGCGCACCTGGCGGTGACCGCGCTGGCCGGGTTGCACGGCCCACGGTGGTGCGACCCGACATGGCTGTCGTTCGACGGCACGGTCATGCCCAAGCCCGACGAGGCCACCGCCCGCGGACTGGGTGACATCACCCGACTGGCGGCCACCACGACGATCGATAAAGTAGGCGATCGCCTTGATCCGGCCGACCGTGCGACGGTGCTCGAGGCGGCGGACGTGATCGCCGACTGGCTGCTGGGCGCCGGTGAACGGTTCAGCATCCTGCACGGGGATTACCGGGCTGACAACCTGTTGTTCCAGGCCGGGGAGGTGACCGTGGTGGACTGGCAGACGCTGGCCGTGGGGCTACCGGCGCGCGACCTCGCCTATTTCATCGGGACCAGCCTGCAACCCGCCGAACGGACAGGCCACGAACGCGCCCTCGTGCAGGCCTATCGGCAGGCGCTGTGCGGCTACGGGGTCACCGACTACGACGACGAAACCTGTTGGCAGGATTACCGTTTCGGGATGCTGCAGATTCCACTGATCACCACGCTCGGTTTTGCGTTCTCCGCCGCCACCGAACGCGGCGACGACATGGTGGTGACCATGCTGGAGCGGGGCAGCCGCGCCATCCGGGACCTCGGCACGCTGGAGTTGGTGCGCGCGGGCCGGTGACTCAGCCCTGATCGGCGCGGGCGTCCGAGGACGGGCCGTCAGGGTCGGTGGAGATGTCCGGGGTGAAATCGTCGGCGGCCAATCCCGGCGCTGCGGAGACCTGCTCTCCGGCCGCCGGCGCTGGCCAGGTCACGTCCCCGGCGGGCTCCGCAGTGCGCTCATGGCGCCAGTCCCGCACCAACTGCACGATGCCGGCAGCCGCGAGAGCGATCACCACCACCGCCAACGGCGTGCTGCCGGTCAGTGCGGCGATGACCAGCGCGAGCAGACCCGCAATGGCCAACCCCAGCACAGCGCGCACGGTTCCAGTCTGCCTGCACGCTGCCCATCAGGCGGTATGGCGTGCAGGCGGCGTGTTACCTCAGGCGGCGGGCCGCTGTCCCAGACTCACGTGGACGACTGTTGCCACCGGCTGGGGCGCTGACTCGGTGCGGGACAGCAACTCCGCGCTCTCGGGAAGCTCGCGGGGGTTGATCGTGCCGTCAGCGACCTGGCGCAGCAGCGCATGGGCGTGTGCCAACTGGTGGCGTTTGCGGTACTGCCCACCCGGCAGCTTGATCCCCGCCCACACGCCGTATTCCTCGCCGCCTTCGACCGCCTGCCGGGCACAGAGGCGCTGCTGGGCAAGCGGGCAGCGGCGCAGACAAATGGTGCGGGCCTTCGTCGCGGACTGCTCGTAGACGCGGGCTTTGGCGGCCCCGTCGCTGGCGTCATCGTCGGCGTAACCGAACCACAGATCGGGGTCGGCCGAGCACGGGCGGATTTCCATCAGAGCCTCCTCAGGTGAGTTTCGATGACGGAACCGTATATGCAACGTCCGTCCCCCGCAAGTAAAACGTTAACAGAAACATATATACATAGGTGCCTGTGTACGATTCGGCCATGCTGGGAGCCCGACCGTGAGCCGCGAAGCGGCCGGTGCCGCAATCCGGGCACTGCGGGAGTCGCGGGACTGGTCGCTGGCCGACCTGGCAGCGGCCACCGGGGTCAGCATCATGGGGTTGAGCTATCTGGAGCGCGGCGCCCGCAAACCCCACAAAGGTACAGTTCAAAAGGTTGAGAATGGTCTGGGTCTGCCCCCGGGAACCTACGCACGCCTCCTTGTGGCCGACGACCCGGACGCCGAGCTGGCGCTACTTCTGAACACCCCGGGAGCGTCGCCGGCGGTACCCCGCACACCGGGGCCGGTGGTGGTGAACCGCCACAGCGACGCCGATGTGCTGGAGGCGCACGCCGAGGCGCACCTGGAATCTCTCAATTCGTTGATAGCCCGCCTGCCGGCGGAGACGTCAAACGAATATGAGACGTATATTCTGACCGTGATCGCTCAGTGCGTGAAGGCCGAGATGCTCGCGGCCAACTCCTGGCGGGTGGCCGTCAACGCCGGGGCGCAGTCCGCGGATCGTCTGATGGCCCATCTGAGGACCCTGGAGACCATCCGCGCGGCACTGCTGGCCCGGATGCCGGGCAGCATCAGCGCCCGCTTCGACCGGGCCTGTGAGCGCAGCGCGCTGCCCGATGCGGTGATCGCGGCGCTGCTCGGGGTGGGCCCCGAGGAGATGTGGGACATCCGTAACAAGGGATTGATCCCGCCCGGCGCCCTGCCGCGGGTGCGTGCGTTCGTCGAGGCGCAGTCCTGATGGCCGGTGATGATGGCCGGTGACGTGGAACTCCTCATCCGCGCGCACGCGTTGTTCGGCGGCGGCGGCGGCGGCGGCGGCGCCGAACCGGGCCGGCTGGATGCCGCAAGCTCCCCCACCGCCCAGCCTGAGCACCGCGGTGCCACGGCCGCCGCGTACCGGCAGGCCGCCTCATCGCGGACAGCCGACCTCGCCACCGCCCGCGGCGTCGATGACGAATTCACGCGGATCATGGCCGCCGCCTACCGCGCTCACCGGGTCGCCCACCGCGATACCGCCGCCGTGCTGGCGGCGGCCCGCGCCGAGTCCCCGGTGGCTGACAACCCGATCGCGGCGCGAGAGGCGTTGCGCCGCAAAATCGCCCGACTCAGGGCCCAGCAGGCGCACGTGCTCACCGCGCGGCGTCGCGCGCAGCGCCGGCGGGCCGAACTACGCCGACTGCGGTATCGGCGCGCGGGACGCACCGGTTCGCGGGATCGGCGGGCCGGACTCGCGGTGCGGGCCGCGCTGAGCCGCCTGGGCCGGCCCTACGTGTGGGGGGCGACCGGCCCGGACCGTTTCGACTGTTCGGGTCTGGTCCAGTGGGCCTACGCCCGCGCCGGGCTTTCCCTGCGCCGAACCACCTACGAGCAGATCCTGGACGGGGCGGCGGTGTCGCCATCCCAGGTACGTCCCGGCGATCTGGTCTTTCCGCACACCGGGCACGTCCAGATGGCGATCGGGAACAACCTCGTCGTGGAAGCCCCGCAACCCGGCGGCACCGTGCAGATCAGTCGCATGGGGCCAAGCGTCGCGATACGGCGTCCCCTCTGAGGTGACCGATCCCCGTCCGGTCCGGGTGAGTTGTTCACCCCTGCGGGCCGTGGGTACCGTCTGGTCCCATGGTGCTGGCAGGAGACTCCGCCGACGCCCTGGCGGCCGCCCGGCAGGCGTTGGCGGCCCGGGACGCCGATCTGGCTGACGCGGACCGGGTGCTGGCCGATGCGGTCGCGAGCGCCCACGCCATCGCCGTGGATTCACTCGGCCGCATCGATGCGATCACCGCTGATGTCGAGGCCGCGGCAACCGAACAGCCCAGAGACAATCCTGCCGGAGCCCGTGAAGTGGGCCGCCACCTGGTGACCAAGAGCCGGGAAGTTACCGACGTGATCAGTGCCGCCAGGGCTGCGGTTGACGCCAAAACCGTTGCGCTGAAAGAACTTGCGGAGCGCTACCGACGCTGAGCAGTCATGCACAGCGGTGAATTGTCCACCGCCTCGGTGCTCCCTAGAGTCACCGACATGAAAGGGAATCGGTGGCAACCCACCAAGATCTGCTCGAGGCGATAAACCGCGTACGCGCCGCCACCGGCAATCGCGACGCCTGGCAGGGTGGGCTGTCCGGTGACGACATCGCCGCGGCGTGTAACCCGTTCAGTTCACCGTCCATGCTGGGTGCGGTTCTCACCAAGATCGTCGCCGCCCATCCCGATGCCTTTCTGCCCGGTGTGGCACCGAGCGCGCCGCCCGCCAGCCAGGGTGTGGCCGCCGCCGCGATCCGGGACGCCGAAACCGCTCTGGCGCATCAGAATTCCACCGCGGCCCAGGTGGATCTGCAAGTCGTCACCGCGGTGCTCAACGCTCATGTCGCCAACGCCGACGGAGCAGCCGAACTGGACCGTCTGCAGCGCGACATCGAGGCGGCCGTGCTGTCCCGTACCGACCTCGACACCCCGGCCGGGGCGCGTGAGTTCCAGCGTTACCTGATCGGCAAACTGCGGGAGATCCGGACCGTGGTGGACACCGCCGGCCTGGACGCCACCTCCAAAGCCGCCCTCGCGGCGGCGCTGGCCTCGCTCTACGCCTCCGCAACCCCGGATGTCGCCCCAGCTGAATCCGAGGCGGCGGAATCCACAACGCCGCAGCAGACGTCATCACGAAGCGGTGGCGCCGAGTCGCCCACGGTGCCGGACGACCCGTCGGCAGCCGAACCCAGCCGGCCCCGGGAGTCTGCTGACTTCGACCTTGTTCCGGCGCGAACCGACCTCGACGACTTCGCCAGCCCTGATGACGTCACCAACCTTGACGAGTTCGCCGACGTGCCGGAAGCGCTCGGCTCGCCGTGGGACATCAGCGCACCACCACCCGACGCAATGGCCGGGTTGCCGTCCTCTCCGATGGCGCCACCGTTCATGCCGACGCCCGCAATGGGCCCGCCGGCCATGCCTGCGCCCGCCATACCGCCGGCGGCCCCGGCCTGGGGTGCAGAGGCCCCGTTCGGCGGCATGTCGGCTCTCCCGGATCTAGGCCGCTCAGGGTTGCCCGCCAACGCCGGCCTCGATACAGGCCTCGAGGACCTCCTACCGGACCGGGACACGGACCTGCCGCCCCGCGAGGATCCGCCGAACGGGGACGCCGGGGACGGGGACGCCGGGGACGGGGACGCCGGGAGCGCACCCGGCGACCCGTCGGTGGCTGGCGTTGACCCCGACCCCACGGCGCCCGACCCCAACACGGTGGTGCTGCCAGACGGGCAGACCATCACCGCTCCGAGCCCGCAGATCGCCGCCGCCATCGGCGCCGCAGTGGCCGGGACCGCGATTCCGGAGGCCTTCCGGCAGCAGGGCATCGCCCTTCCGTTGCCCGGTTCGCCCGTCGCCGCGCCCCTCGACGCCTGCACGTTGCAGCCCGGTGATATCGGCATGTTCGCCGACCGGCACGCCCTCGCACTGGGTAACGGCACAGCCCTGCTGGACAACCAGATTCAGCCGGTCGCCAACGTCACCGGGTTCGGTTTTCTAGGCTGGCAGCATCCCCCCGGCCCGACCACCACCAATCCCCAACCGCCGGCAGCTCCGGCGCCCGCCCCGGCCCCGACGGCCCCGTCCTGACAGGAGTGAGCGATGACAGAGCGCCTCAATGTGGTGCCCGGGGAGCTTCGGCAGGCCGCCGGAAAGCATCGGCAGACCGCCGAGCAACTCGGCGCCGTATCGGCCGGGCACGCCGAGGTGATGGCCACGTTGGACTCCCTCGGCCCGATCTTCGCCGAATTCCGAGACGCCGGAGCCGAACTGCTGGATCAGCGGCGGGTGTGTTACGAGCAGCAGGCCGCCGCGCACGCGGAGATGGCCGACCGTCTCGACCACGCGGCCGACGTCTGGGAGAACCAGGACGCCGACGCCGCGCAGCGACTTCGTAACGTGCCGGGGCAGGGCACGTGAGCGAACCCGATCCGGAGTTCGACGCGGTTCATCCCAGCGGGCACGTGCTGTTCCGGTCCAGCCGCGGCGGCTACCTGCACAGCGTGGTGCTCTCCGAGGCGGTACTGGACATTGATGCGCAGACCCTGGCCGAGGCGGTGCTTCGGGCCTCGGACGTCTCGCATCTGAAGGCCGTCATGCAGATCCGCCAGGAAATCCTCGACGCCGGGTTCAGTCCCTCGGCGGAGTTGCCCGGGGCCACGGACCTCAGTCGTGCTGAAGCCGCGTTGGCCGGCCATCGACTTTCCGAGCGCGAGTCCTGACTTAGCCGTTCTTGTCGTAGCCGTTCTTGTCGGTGCCCGATGCCGGGCGAATATCCCCAGGGCGAATATCCCCAGGGCGAATATCCCCAGGGCGAATATCCCCAGGGCGAATATCCCGGGGCGGCGCAACGGGATTGGAGCCGAACAGGTCGCGGGCTCGTCGCAGCAGCGCCCGAACCTCGTTGAGTTGTTGCTGCAGCATCGACTCGGCCATGCGGCCACGCTAACCGGATCGGCGTCCACCGACAATTCAGCGCCGTGGATTCCGCAGCCACCGCCTCAGGTCCGGGCAAACCCGGCGTTGATCGCATCCAGAACGGCCGTGTAGCGCCCTGCCTCGGGATGCCGGCCGGGTTTACCGCTGCTGACCAGTCCGACCGCAAGGTTGCGTGACGGGTCGGCCCAGACGGCGATGTTCGTCAAACCGGTATGGCCGAACGCATCCGGGGCGTTGCGGCCGAACGGGCCGAAGCGTTGGGAACCCAGCATGTAGCCGGTGCCCCACCGGATCGGCATCAGCCCGGTCGCGATGTCGGGGCGCAGCCGCCGGCACTCCCGGGTTGCCGCCCGCAGGGTCTCCGGACGCATCACCCGCAACCCGTCGAGCTCACCGCCGCGGCAGAGGATCTCGGCGAACCGGGACAGCTCCTCGGCGGTGGACACCGTGCTCGACGACGGCACCACGCTGGTCAGAAACATCGGGGAGTTGGAGAACGGGACGATCTTCTGCATGGACCCGCCGAGCGCGGCCTTCATCGCCGCCGCGATCGGGGCGGGCAGCGGCTTGCCGGTCACGTGGCTGGGCGCGACCAACGGGACGTCGGACTCGGCGACGCCGTAGTTGGTCCATCGGAACCCGAGCGGATCCAGGATCTCGGTGGCCAGGATCTCCCGGATGTTGCGTCCGGTCGCCGCCGAGACGATCTCCCGGATCAGCGGGCCCCAGGTCACCCCGTGGTAAAGATGCACCAGCCCGGGGCGGTGGATCGGTTTGAGTTCGCCGAGTTTCTCCCGGGCGTAGTCACTGTCGTTCATCCTCCGCAGATCCGGGCGCGGCCCGGTGGCCAACGGCACACCGGCGCTGTGGGTCATCACATGCCGGATCGTGGTGTGTTCCTTGCCGTGACCGGTGTAGCTCGGCAGGTAGTCGCAGACCCGGTCGTTGAGGGAGAAGGAACCCCGTTCGACGAGCATGTGCACCACCGTGGTGGTGATCGCCTTCGCCGCGGAGTAGACGCAGTAGGGGGTGCCGACGGTAACCGGGACCCGTTCGGCATCCGGAGGATCGGCGGGCCCGTTGCCCCAGGCGTGGCCGATGGCCCGGTTGAGAACCACCCGCCCGTTGTGCCGCAGACACAGCTGGATCGCGGGTTGCATTCCGGCGGTGTACCAATGCCGCACGGCGTCCCAGATCCGGTCGGCCGCGGCGGGGGAGAGGCCGCTGCGCTCCTCGCCGCCGCGGTCGGTGATGGCGTCCAGATCGGCCGGCACCGGGATGCGGCCCTCGGTCGACGTCGTCACGGTTGGCGGCGCAGCGTTGCGGCGAGATGGTGCTGCACCGGCTGGCCGACCGCCGCCATCCGCAGTGTGTAGTGCCATT
>NZ_JBILVF010000226.1:0-3648 GCF_044370595.1 Mycobacterium sp. | reverse complement strand
CACGGGGACCCTGATCTGTCGGTCGGTGGGGCCGCCGTCAAGGCCGGCGTGCTCAAGTACAGCGCCGGCACTCCCGAATACGGTGTCAGCGGGCCACTGGTCGCGGCGCCGGCCGAAGAGACACCGGGATGCGCGCCGGCGGATTACGAGGGCTTGTCAGTGCAGGGTGCCGTTGTTCTGGTGGACAGGGGTGGGTGCCCGTTCTCCGAGAAACAGGCGATTGCCGCGAAACTGGGTGCCGTCGCGATGGTGGTGGCCAACAATTCCGATGACGAGAATCTGGCTGCGACCTTAGGTGAGAACACGAATGTCGGGATTCCCGTCGTGAGCGTCTCCAAGACCGACGGCGCTCGCCTGCGTGCCAAGCCCGGCACTGCGAAGGTCACACTCGAGGCGGCCACGGTGGCGATCACCACCCGAAACGTCATCGCCCAGACCAAGACCGGTTCGCAGCGAAACGTCGTGATGGTCGGCGGGCATCTTGACAGCGTCGAAGAAGGCGCCGGGATGAATGACAATGGCAGCGGCGTTTCCGCCGTGCTGGAGACCGCCGTCCAACTCGGTAGCGAACCGGCCGTCACCAACGCCGTGCGCTTCGCATTCTGGGGCGCCGAGGAGGTCGGCATCGTCGGGTCCCGCAAGTACGTCTCCGAACTGGACGCCGAGCAACTCAAAGATATTGCGCTGTATTTGAACTTCGACATGATCGGCTCGCCCAACCCCGGCTACTTCGCCCACGACGGCGATCAGTCGACTCCACCGGGTCGCGACGAGGCTCCGCCCCTGATCCCCGAAGGCACCGCAGGGATCGAACGCACCCTGGTGGAATACCTGGCGTCATCGGGCAAGGTTGCCCAGGACGCACCCTTCGACAACCGATCGGACTACACCTGGTTCACCCTGGCCGGGATACCCGCCGGCGGACTGTTCTCCGGTGCCGACGAGGACAAGAGTCCGCAGCAGGCACAACTGTGGGGCGGTACGGCCAACGCCCCGTTCGACGCGGATTACCACAAGGACACCGACACCCTCGACAAGATCAGTCGTGAGGCGCTCGACATCAACGGAGGCGGGGTGGCCTACGCGGTCGGTCTCTACGCCACCGACATCGACGGGCGCAACGGGATTCCGGCCCGAGAGGACCGCACCCGCCACGAGATTCCCGACCAGTGAGAGCCGGCTACCACCGTCGCGCGATCGCGTAGACCACCGCCCCGGCCGCCACGACGGCGGCACCGACAATCACCGACCCCGCCGGAAGGCACACCGCGAGCAACAGACAGCCCGCCAGTCCGATCGCCGGGGTCAGGCGTAGGTCCGGCAGGGTCAGGGCGCAGGCGTTGGCGATGGCGTAGTAGACCAGCACGGCGAACGACGAAAACCCGATCGCCGCGCGGACGTCGGCCAGTGCGGCCACCGCGGCGACGATCACCCCGACCGTCATCTCGGCGCGATGCGGCACCGCGAACCGTGGGTGCACCACGGCCAGGGCCGACGGGAGATGGCCGTCGCGCGCCATTGCCAGCCCGGTGCGCGATATACCCAGGATGAGCGACAGCAAGGAGCCCAGCGCTGCGACCGCCGCACCGATCCGCACCACCGGCTCCAGCCAGGGAACTCCCGCCGCCGCGACCGCGTCGGCCAATGGCGCTGCCGAGGAACCCAGTTCGGGACCGAGAATGGCCAACAGGGCCACCGCCAGCAGTGCGTACACCGCCAGAGTGATCGCCAGGGCCAGCCGGATCGCCCGCGGGATGATGCGCGCCGGATCGCGCACCTCCTCACCCAGCGTGGCGATCCGGGCGTAGCCGGCGAAGGCGAAGAACAGCAGCCCGGCCGCCTGCAGCACCCCGGCCGGTGTGCCGCCCACCACGGTGATCTGCCAGGGCTCGGCCCGGCCGCTGAGCAGGACGGCGGCCACCACCCCCGCCAGCACAGCAAGCACGACGGCGATGATCAGCCGGGTCAGCAGAGCCGATTTCTGGATGCCTCGGGAGTTCACCGCGGTCAGCCCGGCCACGGCGGCAACGGCCACGGCATGCGCGTGGCTCGGCCACAGATACAGCCCGACCGCCAGGGCCATCGCCGCGCAGGAGGCCATCTTCCCGACGATGAAACTCCACCCCGCCAGATAGCCCCAGAATTCCCCCAACCGTTCGCGGCCGTAGACGTAGGTACCGCCGGACTGCGGATACCTCGCCGCCAGCCGCGCCGAGGAGGTGGCGTTGCAATAGGCGACCACGACCGCCACGGCCAGCCCGATCAGCAGACCGGACCCGGCCGCCGCAGCAGCCGGTCCGAACACCACGAACACACCCGCACCGATCATCGAGCCGAGCCCGATCACCACCGCGTCGCCCAAGCCGAGCCGACGCTGCAGCGCGCCTCCGTGCAGCGGGACGGTCAACCCCGTCGCTTGTTGCGAACCACACTGAAGATCAGGTACCCCAGGTAGCCGGCCACCCCAGCCAGGGCGAATTTGCGGGTCTGCGGTGCCACCAAACCCACCCCCAGCACGGTCTCGATACCGCCGTTGAGGTAGACGAACCGGCGGGTGTTGGTGGGGAAAGCCTGCGCGGTCATCTTTTCGTAGATCTGCGGCCTGGCGAAATGGGATAAACCGGCGGCAGCCAGTGCCGCGCCGACTCCGGGGATCTTGACCGACATGTCTGCAGACACTAGGCGATGCGGTAGTCGCTCAGCGGGAATTCGCAGGCCAGCCGGATCGCGGATTTGGTGGTGGTGGGCCGCAGCAGGGTCGCCTCGCCCTGCGGGTTGAAGTAGTACGACCGTGAGGTGGCGCAGTTGCCCGAGGCGAACACCGAGTCGCCGATCCGCTCGGTCATCGCATCGAGGAACCGCGAGTTGGCCTCCTCGGTGACCTCGAAGGTGGTGGCACCGCGGCGTTTGACCTCGCTGAACAGCCGGTCCATCAGCTTCATCTGATATTCCATGTTGTTGAAGAAGTTCAAGCCCAGGAACCCGTACGGGCTGGCGAGGCTCAGGAGATTCGGGAAGAACGGAACCGAAACCCCCTGGTAGGCCTGGAATCTCGTCTCCCGCCACCACTTACCCAGATTGCGGCCGTCGCGCCCGACGATCTCGATCGCCGGGAAGTTGGCTTCCCACAGGTCGAACCCGGTGGCCAGCACCAGGGTGTCGATCGCCGTCTTGGTGCCGTCGTTGGCCACGACGCCGTCGGCGTCGACTCGTTCGATGCCGCTGGTCTGCAGATGAACATTGGGCTTGGTGAAGGTGCGGTACCACTTGTTGGAGAAGGTCGGCCGCTTGCAGCCCAGGTCGTAGTCGGGGGTGAGCTTACGACGTAGCTCAGGGTCGCGAATCTGGGTGAACCGCAGCATCTTCGCCAAGTCGGTGGCCCCGATGTTGAGTCGCCCGAACAGTTTCTGGCGGTGGTGCAACCCGACGTAGATGAAGAACTCGTAGACCGCGTCGGTCACCACCCGCACGACCCTCTGGGTGGCCGGGAAACGCGCAAAGATCCGCCTGATCCGCTGCGGGAAGCGGATGTCGACTTTGGGTACCACCCAGATCGCGGTGCGCTGAAACACCGTCAGGTCGGCGGCTTTCTTCGCCAGTTCGGGAATCAATTGCACCCCGGTGGCGCCGGTGCCGATGACGCCGATC
>NZ_JBILVF010000225.1:0-3654 GCF_044370595.1 Mycobacterium sp. | reverse complement strand
CGCGTGCTTCTACCTCCAGGGTGATGTCGGTGACCTGCGCGATCATCCACCAAACAGTTCATCCATGCCAAACGGTCATCTCATTTGGGGCGACCTGTCCGTGGGCTGTCTGCGCAAACCGCAGCCGGAAGGACTCGATCCTGCCGGCCATCATGTTCTCGACGTTGATGAAATCCGCTTTCCAGGTACTCCGGAGCGGTCAACTGCTGCCACGTCATCTGCTTCAGGGTCGCCGCGTCGTAGCCGAAGAAGTCGCACGCCGCCTGATTGACCTCCTCGAGGCGGCCGTCCGGCTCGATGACACCCATGCCCACGGCGGCGTTGTCCATCAAGTTGCGGTAGCGGGCCCGTGCCGCGGCCTCCATTCGGCGGGCATCCTCAGCCACCCTCTGCGTCCGCACCCGTTCGGTGATGTCGATGATCTGCGCGATGATCGACTCCACCTCGCCGTTCGGTTTGCGCAGACAACTCACCGAAAGGTCACCCCAGATCCGGTGGCCGTCGGCATGCAGGTACTCCTTCACCCCGCGGTGGGTTTCGCTCTCGCCGGCGATGACGCGGGCGAATTCCGCCACATCTGAATCCAGGTATTCCGGGGCCGCCAATTCCGGCCACGTCTTGGTGCGCAGGACCTCGGCGTCGTATCCGAAGTAGCGGCACATCGCGTCGTTGACCACCTCGAAGCGACCCTCGGGGGTGGTGACACACATCGGCACGGCCGAGCTGTCCATCAGTCTTCGGTATCGGGCGTCGGCTTCGGCCTGCCGTTGATCGGCGAGTTCGACTTGCTCGACGGCCCGCACCTCATCGTCGATCACCCGGAATGACGCGGTGTACCCGTCCGGGTTGCCGTCGGCGTCGTAAAAGCTCTTGGCATGCACGTGCACCCAATGTGTCTGACCGTCAGCTGCTTTCAGACGGCCGCACGGAATCACAGCGCGGTCGTCGGCCAACCACACCACCTTGTCGGCGGCCTGGTGATCCTCCTCGGGGATGATCTCCATCAAGGGTCGGCCGATCCAATGATCCGGCGCAGCGCCCAAGGCCTCTTCGACCGACGGCGAGACCCAGGCGACGGCACCGCGGCGAATGTGCATGACGACGTCCCCGACGTTATCGGCGACCAGCCGATAATGTTCCTCGGACTCGGCGATCCGCTGTGCGCTCTGAACCCGTTCAGTGACGTCGCGCCACGTCAGGATGATGAAGCCGGCGCCGGCGTGGGCGCCGCGGATGTCGTAGTGCCGCGGACCGGAAAGTACTTCGTTGTCGTAGCGGATGTCGTCGAGGATCAGGGGATCTCCGGTTTCGACACAGTGCGCATAGCGCGCGAGCATCCCGGAAGTCTTGAGGTTCGGCATCGTCTCCAGCACGGCGTGGCCGACGAGTTCGTCTCGGGTCATCGA
Organism: Mycobacterium sp.; assembly: GCF_044370595.1. Lineage (GTDB taxonomy): Bacteria > Actinomycetota > Actinomycetes > Mycobacteriales > Mycobacteriaceae > Mycobacterium. Next base: position 2,248 of record NZ_JBILVF010000225.1, on the reverse strand, counting down.
CAGGTATGCGCAAGTGGCGCGGTTGACGTCGCGGTAGACGAAGTCGACGACCAGCCCGCTCTCGTCACGAACGGCCTCCAGGAGGGCCTGAGGATCGAGCATTGCATCCGCCGACGCCCTCAACTGGGCATGGGCTCGTTCCGAGGACCCCAGCGCCCGAGAGGATTCCGACTCGTCGTAGAAAACCCAGGTGCGGCCGTGGAAGTTCTGATTGTCGACGGGTTTTGAGACCACCCAAAGGTGTGTCGGTTCGGTCGGAAAGCGCCACATACACGCAATCGACGCTTCCGGATCCGACTCCAAAAGACTTCGGCAGTCATTGATTTCGGAGCAGTTGAGCGCCCGGCCCGCCAGTCGGTCCAGCGCGCTGTCGAGCGCGGCCACCGGGTTCTTCCCCTGCGGAAGGCCCAGCAGAGTGGCCGCGGCCCGGTTGACGGCAGCCAGTCCAACTCCGGGGTTGAGCGTCACAACCCCGTCCTGCAGGCCGTTGACCGCCGCTCGCAGGCGTTCGACTTCGCCGTTTGCGCAGTACAGATCCCTGCATACTGAGGCGACGGCTGCCACCTGTTCAAGCAGGTCCGGCTGCCACCGGTCGGGGATACCGCTGGCTACCGCCTGGTCGCACCACACCACGGTGAGCACGAGATCCTCACCGAGGACGAAGGAGCGATCGGCCGCCGGTGCGGCGGGCAGTGCCTGCATGAGCGCATCCGACCCCGGCCCCGGCACCGTCCCCGACCCCGGCCCCGGCACCGGCACCGGCACCGAGGATGTCCGCTCGACCGCGTCGTCAGCCACCCCCGTCGATGCCAGGCAGAGCAAGGCGGTGGGCGCGATGGTCATCGGATAGCCGCCGAGCCCGACTGCGACGCCGTTGGGGCCGCTTCGGCACCAAACCAGCGCAGCGTCGGCGCGCGAGTCATTGACCAGCCGTTTGAGAACGTCGTCGAGCTGGTGGGTCATGCGCCGTCGAACCCGGTCATCGCGAACCGACGCTAGCAGGCGAGTGTCTGTGCGGCACCTCGGCACAGGACCTGAAGAGGGGGTGAAGTAGCAGCCCAAAACTGTGATTGCGGCGCTGGTCAACTGGCCTACGGCTATGCTCTGCCGGGCGAAGGAAGGAAATGACGATGGCGGAGTGGCCAATCAGGACGACCGAATCCGGCGCCGTGGTGCTGCGCCCGGAAGGGCGCCTCAACATGGTTGCCGCCCCCGACCTTCGTGAGCAATTGCATGATTTGGTCCGTGGCGGGAAAACCCGGCTTGTGGTCGATCTTTCGGCTGTTGAAACCATCGACTCCTCCGGTTTGGGGGCGCTCATCTCGGGTCTGAAGGCGGCTCGGCAGGGTGGGGGGGACTTGCGGATCAGCTCACCGAGCGAGCAGGCGGTTGCAGTTCTGGAACTGACCAATCTCAATCGGGTTCTCAAGGTCGCGGATTCCCCGGACAGTGCCTTCGATGAATCACCCTGAGTATCGGCTCCTCGAGGGTCCGGTTGGCCCCGGAACGCTCGGCGATATCGAGGCGGCTCTCCAGCGGACGTGGGCGGCCCACCAGCATGTCCCACCCACCGTTCGGATGCATATGGGCATCGCGACAGCGGAGATCGGCGCCAACATCGTCGAGCATGCGGCCGCATCGAGGTCGGTGTGTCTGACCATGGACGTCACGGTTTTCCCCGACCGGGTGCGGGTGGAGTTCACCGACGACGGCGATCCTGTTCCCGTTCCGGTGGACCTGGCTGCGGTGCAGATGCCTGACGAGTTCGCACAGCGCGGCCGCGGCCTCGCTCTGGCCCAGGCGGTACTCGACGACCTGACTTACCGCCGGACCCACCTCAACCACTGGACGCTGGTCAGCAAACCGTTTGCGTGACCCGGCCATGGCAGTCCGGGAATCCGAAGTTGCTGTCGTACCTGCAGGTGACTGCAAGGTGTTCAACCATTGGATTCTGTTCGGGCGCTTCGCCTGAGCGCCCGGGGTCACAACGCTGACCGAACCCGGTAACGTCGCCGCTATGACAGCCGAGTTCACAGGCACGATCGCCCTAGACATCCGCGACTCCCAACCGGACTGGGGTCCCTACACTGCGCCCGCCGCGCCGCAGAACGCCCCCAACGTGCTGTACGTGGTGTGGGACGACGTCGGCGTCGCCACCTGGGATTGCTTCGGCGGACTGGTGCAGATGCCGGCCATGAGCCGCATCGCCGACCGCGGGGTGAGGCTGACCCAGTTCCACACCACGGCG
>NZ_JBILVF010000196.1:0-5469 GCF_044370595.1 Mycobacterium sp. | reverse complement strand
GCTCTGGGCCTTCGTGAGCATCATCTTCGTCGCCTACTACACCGCAACCCTGACCGCCAACCTCACCGTGGAGAAGTTCGACTCCCAGATCGGCTCACCGACCGACCTCGTCGGGCGCAGCGTCTGCACGATCGCCGACACCACCGGGTCGGACTATCTCACCGAGTTGGGGGTCGGCTTCACCGGAGCGCCCAGGCTGGAGGACTGCTACGCCGGACTGAAGAAGGGCGAGTATGAGGCGGTGGTCACTGACGCACCCCTGCTCCAATACTACGTCGCCCACGGCGGCGCCGGGGTGGCCGAGATCGCCAGCCCGATCTTCCAGTTCGAGGATTACGGCATCGCCTTCCCCCTCGGCAGTGACCTGCGTAAGCAGATCGACGACGCGCTGCTGTCGATCCGCGAGAACGGCGACTACGAACTCATCAAGCGCAAGTGGCTGGGCGCGGGCGAACCATAGGGGACTGACATCGGGCGACGAAACATCCGACGAGATACGAAGACCGGGAGTCTGAGCGCACGGCTGCGTGCCATTCTCGGAGTAGCCGTGCTGGTCGGTCTGATCGGCGGGCTGCCCGGCCTGGCCGCCGCCGCCCCGGCGCCGCCGCGGGTGGTCACAGTCGCCACCTACGACATCGAACCGTTCGTCATGACCGAGGATGGCGTCAGGTCGGGGTTCACCATCGACCTGCTCGATGAGATCGCCAAGCGCACCGGGTGGACGCTCACCTACCTGGACAGCCAGAACGTCAAAGGCATCCTGGCCGATGTCACCGCCGGGCGCGCCGACGCCGCGGCCGCGGCGATCTCCATCACCTCCGACCGCGCCGAAGTGGTCGACTTCTCCCAGCCCATCCTCAACGCCGGCCTGCAGATCGTCGTACCCACCGGAGCCATCGAACGCTCCCAGCCCGGACTGTCGGACTTCCTCAAACTGCTGTTCTCCAAAACCATGGCGGTCTGGCTGCTGGCGGCCTTCGCCCTGACCGTCATTCCAGCGCATATCATCTGGCTGCTGGAACGCCGCCACGCCGACTCGATGGTCTCCAAGTCCTACTTCCCGGGCATCTTCCAGGCCTTCGCATGGGGACTGGGCATGCTGGCCGCCGCCCCCGACGACGCACCCCGTCACTGGCAGACCCGCGCGCTGGGCGTGCTCTGGGCCTTCGTGAGCATCATCTTCGTCGCCTACTACACCGCAACCCTGACCGCCAACCTCACCGTGGAGAAGTTCGACTCCCAGATCGGCTCACCGACCGACCTCGTCGGGCGCAGCGTCTGCGCGAAGGCCAACACCACCGCCGCCTCCTACCTCGATGAGATCGGGGTCAGCTTCACCGGTTCGACCCAGCTCGAAGAATGCTACGCCGGTCTAGCCAACGGCGGGTACGACGCGGTCGTGGCCGACGCCCCGGTGCTGCAGTACTACGTCGCCCACAACGGCGCCGGGGTGGCCGAGATCGCCAGCCCGATCTTCCATTTCGAGGATTACGGCATCGCCTTCCCCCTCGGCAGTGACCTGCGCAAGCAGGCCGACGACGCACTGCTGTCGATCCGCGAGAACGGCGACTACGACCTCATCAAGGCGAAGTGGTTGGGCATCGGCGAATCCTGAGGCGACAGAAGCCCGAGGACCGCTGCCGAGACGGTCAGTCCTGCACCGCCTTGGCCACGGCGATGCACTTGGTGAGCCACTCCGGATCGGCCTGCGTTCCCTCCTGCACGGCCCACATCGCGTTGTGCACCATCCGCACCACGACCCAGGCCCGCGCACGGTCGGCATCGAACCCGGCGGCCTCGACCAGCGTCCAGAACCGCCGCCGCACCCCGTCCCGCACCTCCGATGAGATCTCCTCCCACCGGTTCCACAGCATCGGCGCGAGCTCGTAGTGCGGGTCGCCGTTGACCGGTTTCGGGTCGATCGCCAGCCAGGGCTCGCGGCCGCCGGCCAGCACGTTGCCGTAGTGCAGGTCGGTGTGCAGAGCCCGGTCGGACACCGACCGGTCGCTAGTCAGCTGGTCGCCCAGCGCGCCGGCCTGCTCAACGAGCCGACGCGGAATCGGGGCACTACGGGGCAGATTCACCAGATCGGCGGTCCAGCGGTCGATGTAGAACGACAGAGGACGCAGCGACGGCAACGCCGGGACGTGCAGCCGCCGGTACAGTCCGGCGACGACCTCAGCGGCCTGCAGCTGGGGCAGCGTCGACAGATCGACGGGACGCAGCCGCTCGAGCAGCAGGGCACGCACCGGCGGGTCGGCGCTGAGCAGACGCACCGCACCACCGCCGGCCCAGCGCCGCAGCGCGAGGTGTTCGTGCTCGGACTCCTGATCCGGGAAACCGATCTTGAGCATCGCGGCCGTGCCGTCGGCGGTGCGCACCGGCACCACCAGCGAGCAGTGGCCGTTGCCGGGCGGGCCGTCGGGACGTAGCTGCCACTGCCGGGTCATCCGCTCAGTGATCGTCGGCAGCGAGCCCACCCAGTCCGCCCACCGCGGTCCGCGCTGGGCCATCGCGGCGATCTCGGCGGGAAAGCGAAACCCGTTCACCCTGCGCTGACGCGGCTGCGCAGCGCACGCGCGATGACGGCGGTGACCACGCCCAGCAGCAGCCCGACGATCACACAATTGCCGCCGAGGCCGAGGGTGAACGCACGCGGGTCGACCGCCTCGCCGAAATTGGCCGACGCGCCGCTGATCACCAGGTAGAGCACCGACACCGCGCTGCCGGTGAGCGCGATGCCCAGCGCGGTGCCCAGTTCGAAGGCCGTCTCAGAGATGCCGGTCGCCGCGCCGACCCGATCCGCGCTGGCGCTGGTCAGCACCAGGTCCGAGGACACGGTCACCACCGAGCCGAAGGAGAAGCCCATCAGCATCAGCGGAATCACCATGGCCGGGTAGGAGATCGGGATGGTCAGGCCGAGTCCGACCAGTCCCACCGCACCCACCGACAACCCGAGCAGCAGGATGCGGCGGTGCCCCCACCGCCCGATCAGCCGGGCGGTGAAGGTGGCGGTCACCAGGCTGACGAGGGACTCCGGCAGGGTCGCCAGCCCGGACTGCAGCGGCGAGAAATCACCGACCTGGCGCAGGAAAATCGGCAGGAAGAACAGCGCGCCGATGTTGGCGAACACAATGATGAGTTGAGCCACGATCGCCGCACTGAATCGCTTCTGGCTGAACAGCGACAGATCCAGTAGCGGTATCGCAAGCCGGCCCTGACGGCGCAGGAACACCCTAAGCAGCACGGCCCCGATGACCAGTGCGACGTAGGCCGGCCAGAAGTACAGTCCGGAGTGCGCCAGTTCGGTGATGCCGTAGACCACGCCCAGGATGCCTGCAGTCGAATACGCCACCGACAGCGGATCCACCGGGTGGCGAGTCCCGCTACGAGCCTCGGGCAACACCCAGGCCCCAACCCCGGCGATCAGCGCGACAACCGGAAGATTCACCAAAAGCACTGAGCCCCAGTAAAAATGCTCCAGAAGCACGCCGGCGACGGTGGGCCCCATCGCAGCGCCGGCCGCACCACTGGCGCTCCAGAGGCCCACTGCGCGCATACGCTGGGCGTCGTCGGTGAAGACGGTGCGCAACAGTGCGAGCGTGGAGGGCATCAGACCGGCCCCGGCCACACCCTGCAGCGCCCGGGCAGCGATCAGCAACTCAGCGGTGGGGGCCAGGGCCGCCGCCGCTGACGCCGCACCGAAGGCCAGGCTGGAGATCAGCAACAGCCGTTTGCGGCCAACCCGGTCACCGACGTTGCCCATGGTGATCAGCAGACCGGCAAGCACGAACGAATAGATGTCGCCGATCCAGAGCACCTGGTTGTAGTCGGGCCGCAGTTGTTCGGTGATCGCCGGCACCGCGACACTGACCACCGTCCCGTCGACGGCCACCATGAACACCGCCAGGCACAGCACAAAAAGCGCGGAGAGTTGACGGGTGGTCAACGTCAGCGCAGCGCGTTATCGAGCACCGACGCGGTGACGATGTAGGCGCCGTGGCTGCCGATGGCGCTGATTTGGGCGTCCAACGGCCACTGCCACGGCCAGGGGGTGCGGCCCAGTGTCGGGAACGCGACGGTGGTCATTGTCGCCAGCGCCCCACCGAAGATCATGCTGGCGTAGGGCTCACGAAGATTGTTGCGCAGCAACACATGCAGGATCCCGAACGCTGAACCGTAGCTCCAGCGCAAGGCAAGGGTGATGGCACCGGCTTGGCGGTTGCTCGGCTTGGGCAGATGCAGCAGCTTGGCCACGATCTGTCCGGGCACCACGCTGTCGTCGTAGTCGAGACCCTCGTCGGACCAGAGGCCTTCAACCGGGGTTCCGTCGGCGAGGGTCTTGACTCCGGTGTAGTGCCCGCGCCGCAGGGTGCGTTCGGCGTGGTACCAGACGGCCATCGCCGCGGTGCCGCTCGCGCCGGCCACCAGACCCCGTTTCCACCACAGAAGCCGCGGAAGCCGACGGATTCGCATGGCTGCCAAGACTAGACGATGCCGCCGAACCGGGGCAGTCGAATCACCGACCCCCCGAGCTAACACAGCTGCATAATTCGGACGTGTCCGAACAGCGCACCAGCAAGGTTTCCATCGTCGGAGTCGGCAGTGTCGGGACGGCTATCGCCTACGCCTGCCTGATCCGCGGATCAGCCGGTGCACTGGCCCTCTACGACATGAACGCCAAGAAGGTCCAGGCCGAGGTCCTCGACCTCAACCACGGCAGCCAGTTCGTGCCCAACTGTGTGGTGACCGGTTCGGACTCGATCGACGTGACCGGCGGCTCGTCGATCGTCGTGATCACCGCCGGGGCCAAGCAGAAACCCGGCCAGACCCGTCTTGAACTGGCGGCCACCAATGTGGCGATGGCCGCGACGCTGACCCCGCAACTACTCGAGCAGTCCCCCGATGCGGTCATCATCTTCGTCACCAACCCGGTGGACGTGGTCACCCTGGCGGGCGCGCGGTCCGTCGAGGTTGCCCCGGGGAGGATCTTCGGCTCCGGAACGGTGTTGGACTCCAGCCGTTTTCGCTATCTGATCGGCAAGCGTGCCGGGGTCGACGTGGGCAACGTGCACGGTTTCATCGTCGGCGAGCACGGCGACTCCGAGATTCCGCTGTGGTCCAGCGTCTCGATCGGCGGGGTGCCGGCGATGCAGTGGCGTTCCGGTGGCTCCCTGGTGTTCGACGACACCACCCGGGCGGAGATCGGCCACGGCGTGGTCAATGCGGCCTACGAGATCATCGAGGGCAAGGGCGCGACGAACCTGGCCATCGGGTTGTCCACCGCCCGGATCATCGAGGCGGTCCTAGGCGACCAGAACCGGGTGTTGCCGATCTCCACCGTCCAGACCGGTGCGTATGAACTCCACGACGTCGCACTGTCGTTGCCGACCCTGGTGTCGCGGTCGGGGGCCGGCCGGGTTCTGGAGGTGCCACTGTCGGTCAACGAACTGCTCGGCCTGCAGGCCT
>NZ_JBILVF010000159.1:0-7670 GCF_044370595.1 Mycobacterium sp. | reverse complement strand
TCGGTAAGTCGCTGAAGCTTTGATACCCGTCCTGGCGAAACCGCCGCGATGACGGGGCGATGTGATCCATGATTCTGCGCATGCAGACCACCAAGCTGACCACCAAGCTCGCCAAGCAGGAAGAGTCAGAGGACTATCTGGCCGTCATCAGCGGTGTGCGCAAACTGGTCAGTGCCGATCCCCACGTCATCAAGGACCCGTGGATCAAGGGCTGGATCGGCCGCCGCTGGCGTGACCTGTTCATGCAGGAGGCGGTCAATGACGCCAAGGCGGTGGACTACGCCTCCAAACCTTCGCTGCTCTCCGGGGTGCCGCTGCCCAAGCTGCTCAAGAAGAGCAACCCGCGCCAGGCGATCGCCGAGCGTTTCCTCAAGGACGCCCCGCTGAGCGAGACGCAGGCCGAGATGCCTCCGGCTCAACACGACCCGATCGAGAACACCACGCTGATCCTGTGCGGCGGCCTGCTCACCGGCCTGTTGCACCCGGGGGCGCACGCCTTCCCGGTGGAGGCCGACCGGCTGATGACCGAGCGGGGCTGGCGGCATATCCGCGCTGACGTGCACCCGATGCGGTCGTGCGAGGCCAACGAAGCCGACATCGAGGCGGCCTTCCACGGCGAGGGCCTGGACGCGCTGATGCAGCCGATCACCGAACCGGAACCGCCGAAGAAGGTCTTCCTGCTCGGCTACAGCAAGGGCACCCCGGACATCATGTCCTTCATCGTCAACCACCCCGAGTACCACGACCGGATCAAGGGTGTGTTCACCTGGGCCGGGGCGGCCGGCGGGTCCTACACCGCCGACGGGATCTACGGCCAGATCAAGGACCTGCCGACCGAGAAGTCCTACGAGTACCTCAGCGCACTGCTGTCGGTGATCAGCCCGGCGATGCTGAACAAGGTGGGGGTGCGCCGCCTGGATGAGTACGACGTCAAGGGCGCCATCAACGATCTGCGGACCGAGGTCCGGGAGGAGTTCAACCGCACGCACGCCTCCTACCTGGACGGTCTGGGCATCCCGCTGTTCGGGCTGACCGCCGCCACCACACCGCTGGAGGTGCCCAACTTCCAGTTCATGGACGCCGTCCGGCTCAGTTCGCACGACGCCAACAACGACATGCAACTGACCCAGAAGCAGTCGCTGGTCCCGGTTGGGATGAACACCCATCTGGCGATGGCTCACGCCCACCACTGGGATGTCGCCTATGCGCCCTTCCCGCTGGCCATGCGCGCGGTCTCGCCGAACCTGGAGCACTGGTGGCCGCGCTACGCCGCACTGGTGGCCAATTGGGAGTTGATGGCCGAGCTGGGTCTGATCGACTAGCGGGTCTGATCGACTAGCGGGGTCTGACCGACTAGCGGGGTCTGATCTGCTGGGCAGGCTCGCTCAGTCCGGCATCGGCAGGCATCGGCAGGCATCGGCAGGCGACCACCGCAAGGTCGGCGGCCACTTCCGACGGTGTCTTGGTCGGGGTCAGGATGTGGCTCAGGCACAGCCGGACAACGCTTTCCACCATCAGGCTGACGTCGGCCGAGTCCGCGTCGGGCCACTGACCGCGCACCCACTTCCCGAATACGTGGATCCCCGTATCGATCAGCGGCTCACCGCGCACGGTCAGCAGGGACAGCAGCGAGATATCCCCGCCGTTGGCCGGAGTGCGGGTCAGGATGGTTTCCAGCAGTGGGTTGTCCCGGGCGACGGAGACCATGTATTCGGCGGCCGCCGCCACCGCGGCGGCGAGGTCACCGCGATGGTTGTCCAGCCGGTTGGCCATACCTTCGAAGAACTCCGCGGTCTCCCGCATCACAAGCGCGTTGCCCAGATCGTCCTTGGTGCCGAACTCGGCGTGCAGGCTCTGCCGGCTGATGCCGATCGCCGTCGCGATGGCCCCCATCCGCACGGCCGCCCAACCGCGGTCGAGCACCACGTCGCGGGCCGCGTCGAGGGCGGTCTCCCTCAGCCGCGCCCGCCCGTAGGCGCGGGTTTCGGCGCGCAAATCCACGACAGACACGCAGCAGAGTCTACCGTTGCCGACACTTTGCGCTCTCATGTAGCCGACACTTGACAATTTCTTTTTTCTGTCAGACGCTGGGATGCACCCGTCAAGGAGGACGACCAATGGCCACCGCCACTGAAGCCCGCACCGCCCGCCCGTATGACCCCGCCGACATCTCGTCTGCGGAGTTCTGGGCGGGCACCGCCAAGGACCGCGAGAGGGTCTTCGCCGAACTGCGCGCCCACCGGCCGATCTCCTGGCATCGCCCGGTCAAGAACGGGATGTTCGAGGACCCCAACGACCAGGGTTTCTGGGCCGTCGTCCGGCACGCCGACCTGGTCGAGGTCACCCGCCGCCCGCAGGACTTCCTCTCCGGGAAGGGCATCACGTTCGAGTCCTTACCGCTGGAGGTGCTCGACGCCGCCCAGGGCTTCATCGCCATGGATCCGCCGCGGCACACCAAGATCCGCCGGCTACTGGCCGCCGCTTTCACCCCCAAGCAGCTGGCCCGCATCGACGATCACATCGTGGCCAATGCCCGTCGCATCGTCGACGACATCGCCGACAAGGGCGAGATAGACTTCGTCACCGACGTGGCCGCGCTGGTCCCCATGCACAACATCTGCGACATGGTCGGCATCCCCGAGGAGCACCGGCGCACCATCGCCTACGAGTCGCAGTTCGCCGACGGGTGGCGCGATCCCCGACTGCTGCAGGGCGCCGAACCCCTGGCGCGGGTATTCCAGACCGTGACGACCGTGCACGCGATCGCCCACGAACTCATCGCTGCCCGCCGCAGCAAACCCCAGGACGACCTGATGACCGCGATGGTGCAGGCCGAGGTGGACGGCGAGCGACTCTCCGACGACGAGATCTCGTCGATCTTCGCGCTGCTGATCATCGCCGGCAACGACACCACCCGGCAGTCGACCAGCCACGGACTCAAGGCACTCACCGACTTTCCCGATCAGCGGGCGTGGCTGATGGAGGATCTCGACGGCCGGATGCCGCTGGCGATCGAGGAGATCATCCGCTGGGCGACCCCGATCATGACCTTCCGGCGGACCGCCGCGCATGACACCGAACTGGGCGGTCATCAGATCACCGAGGGCGACAAGGTGATCATGTTCTATTCCTCGGCCAACATGGACACCGAGGTCTTCGACCACCCGGAACGGCTGGATCTGTCGCGCTCACCGAACAAGCACGTCGCTTTCGGCGGCGGCGGTATCCACCACTGTCTGGGGGCTCAACTGGCCCGCCGGCAGTTGTCGGCCACCTTCCGCGAGCTGCTGACCCGGCTGCCCGACATCCGCGTGGTCGGCGAGCCGGAGTTGGGCAACGGCAACTTCTTCCATACCGTGATGTCCATGACCGCCCAGTTCACCCCCGAGAAGTCGAAGGCCTAGCGCGATGAAGATCATCGTGGACCGCAACAAGTGTTCCTCGATCGGGTTGTGTGAGGCCACCGCATCCGACATCTTCGAGATCGGGCCGGACGGCGCGCTGCACATCCTCATCGACGAGGTTCCCGAGGATCGCCGCACCGACCTCGAGCAGGCCTGCGAGAACTGCCCCACCCAAGCGCTGAGCATCCAGGACTGACGCACTGTACGTTCACTGCCCATGTGCAGTGTCCGGCGCGACGACATTCACCAACACCTCGCCGAGCGACGCCGCCGACTGAACGAGTCGCGGGCCCTGAGCCCGCTCAAGGCAGTTCTGCTGCGCTTCAAGGAGATTGACGGCGCGAATCAGGGCGTGCTGGTGTCGGTGCAGCTGTTCACCGTCATCATCCCGCTGATGATCCTGGGCTTCAGCTACTTCAGGGGATTCGCCGAGAACGCCAGTCCCGGCACCCTCTGGATTCGGGAACTGGGCCTGTCCGGGGCGACCAGCGACACCGTGCGCGCAGCGTTCGGCGACACCGCGGCGCTGCGCTCGGTGTGGACGGTCGTCGGCGTCGCCGCCTTCCTGGTGTGGGGCATCCCGATGTCGATCATGGTGGCCAGCGTGTTCGCCAAGGCCTGGCGGCGCGAGCAATTCGGGACGGGCCAACGGCTGGCGCGCGGCGCACTGTGGTTCCTGCTCTACCTGACGATGCTGGTGCTGCGCGAGCGCATCGCCTACGGCACGGAGTACCACGGCGTGACCCAGCTACTGATGTTCGTCGTCGCACTGGTGCCGGTGTGGGCGTTCTGGTCCCTGACACCGCTGGTACTCGTCCGCGACGGCGGCCACGGCATGAAATACCTTGCGTTGGCAGGACTTGCCGGCGTGGTCATCGACGGGATCATCGTCCCGGTCATCGGGCGGATCATCTTCCCCGGAGTGATCGACGCCTGGGCCAGCTTCGGCCCAATCGGGGTCGCGATGGCCATCATGACCTGGTGCGGGATCCTCGGAACCGCGTGGGTGATCACCGCATGCGTCGGGGCGGTGCTGTGGGAACGCACCGCCCCGACGGACACGGTCATCGGGGCGCAGACGACCGAAGCCGTCGACGCCTGATCGCTACTGCCCCATGGCCTTTCGGCGATCTTCATCGCTGAAGCCGGCCCCGTCGTCAACGGGCCGCGCCGGTGGCATACTCCAATTGCACCGTTACACTTCGCACCCTCGGACGGCTCGTTCGACGGCGTTGTCCGTACTGTTGAGGGGTGGCTGACCTACCGCCCGGACCGCCCTTGCCGGCGGCCGTGCAGACCGCGCTGATGCTGCGCTGGTGGTCGGCCTGGGCGTTCGCTTGCCGGCGCCGCTACGGCGAGGTGTTCACGGTGCGTCTGGCCGGTTACGGGCCGGGTGTCTATCTGGCCAACCCCGAACACATCAAGACGGTGTTTGCCGGCGACCCGCGGACCTACCACGCCGGGGAGGCCAACTCGGTGCTGGCCGGGATACTCGGGCCGAGTTCGGTTCTGGTCATCGACGAGGATCTGCACCGTGACCGGCGCCGGCTGATGCTGGCGCCGTTCCACCGTGACGCGGTGGCCCGTCAGAGCGGGCTGATCGCCGAGATCGCCGCCGCCAACATCGCCGGCTGGCCCGTCGGGACCGAATTCGCCGTCGCGCCCAAGATGTCCGAGATCACCCTCGAAGTGATCCTGCGGACCGCGATCGGCGCCAGCGACCCCGACCGGCTGGCCGCCCTGCGCGCCCTGATGCCCCGACTGCTGAGCCTCGGGTACATCGATACCCTGGCCATCGCCCGCCCCCGACTGCAGCGCCGCTGGCCCTGGCGCGGCCTGGGCCGCCGCATCGCCGAAGCCGACGCTCTGCTCTACGCCGAGATCGCCGAACGCCGGGCCGACCCCAACCTCGCCGAGCGCACCGATGCGCTGGCCATGCTGGTCCGCGCCGCCGACGACGACGGCCGGCAGATGACCGACGCCGAACTGCGCGACCAGTTGATGACCCTGCTGCTGGCCGGGCACGACACCACCGCCACCGCACTGTCCTGGGCGCTGGAGCGGCTCACCCGCCACCCCGAGGTGCTGGCCCGGGCGGTCGCGGCCGCCGACGCCGGTGACGACGACTACCTCGAAGCCCTCGCCCGGGAGACGTTGCGGGTCCGCCCGGTGGTCTTCGATGTGGGACGGGTTCTCAAACAGCCGGTCGAGGTGGCCGGCTACCGCCTCCCCGCCGGGGTCACGGTGATCCCGGCAATCGGTCTGGTGCACGCCAGCACCACGGTGTACGCCGACGCCGAGCGGTTCCGTCCCGAGCGAATGCTCGCCAACAGTCAGTCTCCGACCACCTGGCTACCGTTCGGCGGCGGCAACCGGCGCTGCCTGGGCGCCAATCTCGCCTTGGCGGAAATGCGGCTGGTGCTGGGCGAAGTGCTGCGCCGCGTAACGCTGAAAATCACCGGCGCACCCGGTGAGCGGCCGCGGGTCAGCGGCGTGATCCAGCAGCCGCATCGGGGCGCCCGGATCACCGTAGCGCGTCACAGGAAGTGACAGCGTTAGAGAGCCAGACCCCCTGCCTCAAAGCCCCCTTTAGCCCCAAAAACCTCGTAACCTGATATTTACCTGAGTAGAAACGTGCATTTTGCTGAACATTAGGCTAACCTCGGCCTGAGCATTTCCTGAGGTTTCGGCTGAGCGAAATGCACGAAACTGCGCAGATCAAGCATTTCGCGGGTAGCGCGCACAACCGCGACAACCGGGACGCCCATCCCTACATTCAGTTGAAGTTGCAAGCAGTGCAGCACAACGAAGGAGTCGACATGGTCGCCATCGGCGCCATCAGGAGCTGGCAGCCCGGCCACGGGCCCGTCACTACATGGACGGCTTCGCCGGCCAGCCGTGCGGCGGCCGCCCGCGCCCCGCACGACCCGCTGCCGCCGACCTTCCAGCAAATGCAGCACCTGCTGACCGCCGACCGCGCCCGCACCCTCGGGCGTTCGGCCCCGCGCCTGATCATGGCGGCCTGGGACGTCGACGGGTGGTGCGACATCGCCGCGATGACCGAGGCGATCAACGCCCACCTTCGCCGGCACGACACCTATCGCAGCGCGTTCGATGTCGTCGCCGGGACGATCACCCGTCGCACTGTCGATGCGGACTGCATCGAGTTCGTCCCCGAAGCGCGGGGCTTCATGGACGAGGGCCAGATCCGCGCCCATGCGCTGAACTCGACCCCGGGCACCCTGGAGTGGGATTGCTTCACCTTCGGCGTCGTTCAGAAGTCCGACCACTTCACCGTGTTCGCCAACATCGACCACCTCCACACCGACGGCTCGTCGGCAGTCGAGGTCTATCGCGACATCCACCGGAGCTATCAGGCCCTGGCCGCCGGAGGCTCGGCCACGCTGCCGCAGACCAGCTCCTACCGGGATTACACGCGGCGCCAGCGGCTGAAGGTCGACGCCCTGACGCTGGAGTCCCGCCCGATCAAGGACTGGGTCGACTTCGCCCGCGACACCGACGGTGAGTGGCCCAGCTTCCCGCTGCCGCTGGGCGAAGCACCGGCCAACGCCGCCGGTGCGGCGATCTCTGTCGAGCTGCTCAACGCCGCCGAGACCGAGGCCTTCAACAATGCCTGCCGAGCCGCAGGCGCTCGGTTCAGTGGCGGGGTGATGGCGTGCGCGGCACTCGCCGACCATGAGTTCACCGGGTCGGAGACCTTTCACACCTTCACGCCGTCGGACAACCGGTCCGGCCCGGAGCAGTCCCAGTGCGCCGGCTGGTTCGCCAGCATCTTCCCGGTGTCGATGCCCATCGAGGGCGCCAGCTTCGCCCAGATTGCCCGGGCGGCGCAGAAGTCCTTCGACGCCAACAAGCATCTGTCCGCCGTTCCGTTCCGCCGGGTGCAGGAGCTCGCACCCCTGGAGGAACTCGGCGTGAGGCCGGCCAGCAAGCCGTCGATGATGGTCTCCCTGTTCGACTTCCGCAGCCTGGCAGACGCCCGGGCCAACCGTCTGGGCCTCTACATCGACGACCTCTCGCACGGCGATCTGAACATGTGGGTCACCCGCAACGCCCACCAGACCACCGTCATGGTGTGCTACCCCGACACCGCCGAGGCACGGCATTCGGTGCATCTGTACCTTCAGGTGCTGCGCCGGATATTCCTTGACGTCGCAAATAACACCAGGGCTTTTGCACATTCTGCTTAGCGGGCCCTAGGCTTCCCCGGTGACGGGCAGGCGGCGCATCGACGTCCGGCTGGCG
>NZ_JBILVF010000258.1:0-2765 GCF_044370595.1 Mycobacterium sp. | reverse complement strand
CGACATCGACGCCACCCGCGCGCTCGACGAGACCGACGATTCCCGGCACGGGCCCGCCTATCTGCAGTACACCTCCGGTTCCACCCGGACGCCCGCCGGCGTGATCGTCTCGCACCGCAATGTCATCACCAACCTCGAGCAGACCGTCGCCAACTACTTCGAGGAGTTCGGCGGCACGGTACCTGCAGAGACCACGGTGGTGTCGTGGCTGCCGTTCTTCCACGATATGGGGCTCATCATGGGAGTCTGTGCGCCGCTGGTGACAGGCTGCAGTGCAACGTTGATCAGCCCGATGGCCTTCCTGGCCAAACCCGCGAGCTGGATCCTGCTGATGGCTCAGAGCCCCCGGTGTTTCTCCGGCGCACCCAACTTCGCCTTCGAACTCGCCGCCCGCAGGACCACCGACGCCCATATGGAAGGTCTCGATCTGAGCGGGGTGCACGCGATCCTCAGCGGAGCCGAGCGGGTGCACTACGGCACCGTCAAGCGGTTCGTCGACCGTTTCGCCAAGTTCGGGCTCGCCGAGAAGGTCATCCGGCCTGCCTACGGTCTGGCGGAAGCCACTCTTTACGTGGCCTCGCCACCGGTTGCCGACGCAGTCGTCACGGCACGCTTCAATCTGCGGCTGCTCGCGGCGGGCACCGCCGAGCGTTGCACGTCCGACCATGAGAGCGGTACCGAGTTGGTCAGCTACGGCGTGCCGCAGGACTACCCGTTGCGCATCGTCGACCCGGAGACCGGTATCGAGCGGCCCGCCGGCACCATCGGCGAGATCTGGACCCGTGGCGACAACGTCGCGTTGGGTTACTGGCGCAAAGCCGAACAGACAACGCGGGTCTTCCGCGGCCGCATCAACAAGCCGTCCGAGGGCACGCCGGCCGGCCCCTGGTTGCGCACCGGCGATCTCGGTGTGATCTCCGACGGAGAGCTCTTCATCATGGGACGCCTCAAGGATCTCCTCATCGTCGACGGGAGCAACCACTACCCCGAGGACATCGAGGCCACCATCCGAGAGATCACCGCCGGCCGGGTCGCCGCGATCGCCGTCGAGGACGGGGCCTCGGAGAACCTGGTCACGATTGTCGAGGTCAAACCCGGAGTGGACCTGCGCAGGGTCAGGGACACCTTGGCCAACGCCGTCTGGACGCTGCACAATCTGCGGATCGATGATCTCGTGCTTGTGTCGCCGGGTTCCATTCCGATCACGACCAGCGGCAAGATCCGTCGGTCGTCGTGCGGTGAGCTGTACCGCGACGGTGAGTTCCGGCGCCTGGACGCCATGGGCGTAGCCGTATGACCTTGCCCGGCCATGGAGAGGATGACCTCCGCAACTGGCTGGCGGACTACCTCATCACCAATGTCGGCTGCAGTCCCGAGAACATCCACGTTGACGTGGCCTTCAACCAAATGGGGGTCGGTTCTCGCGACGGGGTGGTGCTGGCCGGTGAGCTCACCGAATTTCTGGGCCGTTCGGTGTCGCCGGTCGACATCTGGCAAAACCCGACGATCGCCGGACTGGCGCACGCCCTGACCCATCCGGACTCCGAGGCATTGCGCACCACCGATGTCGGTCCCGCATCCTTGGCCGAACCGATCGCGATCATCGGACTCGGCTGCCGGCTGCCGGGCGATGTCAACGGACCCGACGAAATGTGGGACCTGCTGGCAGCGCGCCGCTCGACGGTGAGCACCGTGCCCGACGACCGGTGGAAGGCGTTCGACGACGGCTCTCCGCAGACCGCGCAGGCGTTGGCCGGCACCACACGGTGGGGTTCGTTCCTGTCCGACTACGCCGGTTTCGACGCCGAGTTCTTCGGGATCACCCCGCGCGAGGCCGATTACATCGACCCGCAGCAGCGTCTGATGCTCGAAGTGACCGTCGAGGCGCTCGAGCACGCCGGCATCCCGGCCGAATCGCTGCAGCGCTCGCAGACCGGCGTGTTCGTCGGCGCGTGCGTCAGCGAGTACGGGTTCCTGGCCTCCCGCGATCTGGGCGGTGTCGACGCGTGGACCGGCACCGGCGGCGCGCTGAGCATCATCGCCAACCGGCTGTCCTATCTCCTGGACCTACGCGGTCCGTCGCTGACCGTCGACACCGCCTGCTCATCCTCCCTGGTGGCGGTGCACCTGGCCTGTCAGAGCCTGCGCAGCGGGCAGTCTGATCTCGCCCTCGCCGGTGGGGTCAACCTGTTGCTCTCACCGGTCGTGACGCGCAGCTTCGACCAGGCCGGAGCCATGTCGCCCACCGGCGCCTGCCACGCCTTCGACGCGGCCGCCGACGGATTCGTTCGCGGTGAGGGCTGCGGTGTGGCTGTGCTCAAGCGGCTCTCCGATGCCGTGCGCGACGGCAACCGGGTCCTCGCGGTGGTGCGCGGGTCGGCGGTCAATCAGGACGGCCGGTCCAACGGCCTGATGGCGCCGAACCCGGCGGCTCAGGCGGCCGTGCTGCGGGCCGCGTGCGCCGACGCCGATGTGGAACCCACCGAGGTCGACTACGTGGAGACCCACGGCACCGGAACGCTGATCGGCGACCCCATCGAAGCCCGCGCCCTCGGCGCCGTCTACGGGCGGGGACGTCAGTCCGAGGCCCCGCTTCTGGTCGGCGCCGCCAAAACCAACCTCGGCCACCTGGAGGCGGCGGCGGGTCTCGTCGGTCTCGTCAAGGCCACGCTGGCGATCCAGCGTGGTGAGATTCCGCCCAATCAGCACTTCGACACCCCCAATCCGCACATCCCGTTCGACGAGCTTCATCTCAAGGTCGTCGA
>NZ_JBILVF010000023.1:0-37825 GCF_044370595.1 Mycobacterium sp. | reverse complement strand
CGTCCTTCGGTTTCGGCGGCACTAACGCGCATCTGATTCTTCAGCAGGCTCCGCCGATCCCGGCGCGCCTGCCGACGCCCTCACCGGCGGTGACCACGCTGGTGGTCAGCGGGAAGAGCCCCGAACGTCTCGCGGGGATGGCCGCGATGCTGGCCGACTGGATGACCGGCGCCGGGGCAGATGTGCCGCTCGCCGACATCGCGCACACCCTCAATTACCACCGGACGCATCAGTCGTTGTTCGCCACGGTCTGCGCCGCGCAACGCGATGATGCGGTGTCCGGCTTGCGCGCGCTGGCAGCCGCACAGGACGCACCGGGAGTGGTCGGCCCGCACCCGGGCGCCTGCGAACCGGGCGTGGTGTTCGTCTACTCAGGTCAGGGATCGCAGTGGGCGGGGATGGGCCGGCAATTGCTCGCCGATGAGCCGGCCTTCGCCGAAGCGGTCGCGGCCCTGGAGCCGGATTTCCGCGCCGAGGTCGGTTTCTCGCTGCACGACGTGTTGGAAAGCAGTGCGGAACTGACCGCCATCGAGCAGATCCAGCCCGTGCTGGTGGGCGTCCAGTTGGCACTGACCGCGCTGTGGCGCGCCTACCGGGTCGAGCCCGATGCGGTGATCGGCCATTCGATGGGCGAGGTGACCGCGGCGGTGGTCGCCGGAGCGCTGACCCCGGCCGAGGGTTTCCGGGTGATCGCCACGCGATCACAGCTGATGTCCCGCAGCGCCGCCACCGGCGCGATCGCCCTGATCGAACTCGGCGCAGACGCCACCGCGACGTTGATCGCCGACTTCCCGGAGGTGACGGTGGCGGTGTACGCCTCACCGCGCCAGACGGTGGTGGCGGGACCCGTCGAGGCAGTCGAGGCCGTGGTCGCCCGGGCCGGCTCGCAGAACATCTTCGCCCGCCGGGTGAACGTCGACGTGGCCTCCCACCACGCCATGATGGACCCGATCCTGCCGGAGCTGACTGCCGCGCTGGCTGATCTGGAGCCCGGCTTCCCGGTCGTTCCGCTCATCTCCACCGTGGAAAGTGCCGGGGACGCACCACAATTGGACGCCGAGCACTGGGCGGCCAACCTGCGTAACCCGGTCCGGTTCAGCGACGCGATCGCCGCCGCCGGCGCCACCCACGCCACCTTCATCGAGATCAGCCCGCACCCGTTGCTCACCAAGGCGATCTCGGACACCCTGACCGACCCGGATATCGGCAACAGCCATCACCACAGCCTGGGCACCCTGCAGCGTGACGCCAACGACACCATCGCGTTCCACACCGCACTGAACGCGACCTTCACCGTCGCGCCCCCGCTCGGCGAACACCCGCCCGAGCCGCACCCCCCGCTACCCCGCACCCCGTGGCGGCACACCCGGCACCTGCTGGACTTCGCACCGGCGTTGCGGGCGGGCGGTCCCCGTCGCAGTGCGCGACGGACGCCGGTCGCGGAGGACAGCCCGGTGCCGGCGAACTGGTTGTACGAGAACGCCTGGGTCGACCGTCCGCTGCCGGCCGATCCGGCCGGAAGCGCCGGCTCGTGGGCGGTGCTCGGGGACGACGTGCTGGCGGGCGAACTCGGCGCCGGCCCACTCGACGTCGCGCAGCACGTGCTCTTCGTGCCGCCGGCCGGCGGCTCCTCGATCGACGTGGCGGCGGCGTACCGACTGTTCAACGAGGTGCGGCGGATAGCCACCGAACTCGTCGCGCTGCCGTCACCGCCCACGCTGTTCTTCCTGACCCGTAACGCCCAGCCCGTCGTCGACGGTGACCGGGCCAATCCGGTGCATGCCGTCCTCTGGGGTCTGGGCCGCACGCTGGCTCTCGAGCATCCGGAGATCTGGGGCGGTGTCATCGATGTCGACGAGTCGATGCCGGCGGTGCTGGCCGCCGGCCGTGTCCGCGACGAGGCGGCCGCCGGTGACGGTGAGGACCAGGTGGTCTACCGAGCCGGTGTACGGCATGTACCACGCCTGCACCAGTGCGGCGCCGGGGCAGCCGGCACTGAACTGTCCATCGGCAGCAGCCATCTCGTCATCGGCGCCACCGGGCACATCGGCCCCTCGCTCATCCGGCAACTCGCCGGGATGGGCGCCGGAACGATCGTCGCGGTGTCGCGCAACCCGGGCGAGAAGTTGAGCGAATTGGTCCGCGAACTCTCCGAGAGGGGTACCACACTGGTCGTGGCGGCTGCCGACGTCACCGACGAGAAGGCGATGGCCGCGCTGTTCGACCGGTTCGGCGGCGACCTTCCCCCGCTCGAGGGTGTCTATCTAGCCGCTTTCGCCGGCGGTCCGGTGACGCTGGCCGATATGACCGACGAGGACGTCACCACCATGTTCGCCCCCAAACTGGACGCTCTCGGCGTTCTCCACACGCTGTCGCTGCGGACGGATCTGCGCCATTTCGTGCTGTTCTCGTCGATCTCGGGTCTGCTCGGCTCACGCTGGCTGGCCCACTACACCGCGACCAGCGCCTTCTTGGACACCTTCACCCAGGCCCGGCGCAATCTGGGTCTACCGGCCACAGTGGTGAACTGGGGATTGTGGAAGTCGTTGTCGGACTTGCAGACTGAGGCCGGCGATGTGATGTCCAGTGCCGGTCTGGTGCCGATGGAAGACGCGGTCGCCATTCAGGCGCTGCCGCTGGTGATGGGTCCCGGCGCGCCGGCGCAGACGGTCGTCGTCGACGCCGACTGGCCGCTGCTGGCCGCTGCCTACCGCACCCGCGGGGCGCTGCGCATCGTCGATGACGTGTTGGCACAGGCGGACGCCGCCGGCGCGGATGCTCCGGAGAGCGAGTTCGCCAGGGAGCTGCGCGAGTGCCCACCGGAACGGCGCCGCGAACTGTTGGCCGACCACCTGGCCGCCACGGCGTCCGCCGTGATGGGACTGCCGGCCGGCCAGGTGCTCGATTCGCAAGCCGGATTCTTCCAACTCGGGATGGATTCGCTGATGAGCGTCACCCTCCAGCGCCGCCTCGCCGCCGGCCTCGGCATCGGCCTGCCGGCGGCACTGATCTACGAATATCCGACCGTTTCAGCGCTGACCGATGCGCTGCTGGAGCGGATGGGTTACCCGCCGGCGGATCAAGCCCCGGCGGCGGCGCGATCGGGCCTCGGTGCGCGCGCCCAGCAACGGGCCCGGCTCCGCCAGGGTTCACAGGTGAGCAGACGGAAGGGACACGTGGTTTGACCACCGACACAGGTGAAGCGGTGACCGATTTCCCACCAAATGCGATAGCGGTCATCGGCATGGCCGGCAAGTTCCCCGGTGCCGACTCGCTGAGCCAGTTCTGGGACAACCTGCGCCGCGGGGAGGAGTCTGTTGCCACGTTGTCCGAGGAGGCTCTCACCGCCGAAGGGGTCAGCGCCGAGACGCTGGCCAATCCGGCCTACGTCCGGCGTGCGGCCATGCTCAACGGCATCGAGGAGTTCGACGCGGACTTCTTTGGAATGAACCCGTACACCGCGCGGATGATGGACCCCCAGCAGCGGCTGTTCCTGCAGACCGCCTGGCATGCCTTCGAGGACTCCGGCTACGACCCCGCCGGCTTCGACGGGCTGGTCGGCGTTTTCGCCAGCAGCACCGCCAGCGGCTACCTGATGGACAACCTGATGTCGCACCGCGACGTCAGAAAGCTTGTCGGCGAGGGCATCACCGTCGAGATGTTCAACCTGGTGCTGCTCAACGACAAGGACTATCTGGCGACGCGGACCTCGCACGAGTTGAACCTGCGCGGACCCAGCCTGTCGGTGCAGACCGCCTGCTCCTCATCGCTGGTGGCCGTACACCTGGCCTGCCAGAGCCTGCAGACCGGCGAATGCGATATGGCGCTGGCCGGCGCCTCGGCGATCCGGGTGCCGCATCGGGTCGGCTACACCTTCGAACCGGGTGCCATGGTGTCCCCGTCTGGGCACTGCCGGCCGTTCGACGTCCGGTCCGACGGGACCATCTTCGGCAGCGGAGTGGCTGCGCTGATCCTCAAACCGTTGCGAGCGGCGCTGCAGGACGGCGACCGCATTCACGCCGTCATCCGCGGCTCGGCGATCAACAACGACGGCTCGGTGAAGGTCACCTACGCCGCCCCGGCTGTCGCCGGCCAGGCGGAGGTCATCGCCGAGGCGCACGCCGTCGCCGACGTCGACTCCTCGAGCATCGGGTTCGTGGAGACCCACGGGACCGGCACCCCGCTGGGTGATCCGATCGAAATCGAAGCCCTGCGAAAGGCTTTCGAGGTCTCCGATCTGCCGCGCTCGGGACCCTGCGTGCTGGGATCGGTGAAGTCCAATATCGGCCATCTCGACGCCGCGTCGGGGGTCACCGGACTTGTCAAGACGATCCTGTCCCTGAAGAACAAGGCCATCCCGCCGACGGTGCATTACACCGCGCCCAATCCCGAACTGCACCTGCAGAACACGCCGTTCGTCGTCGCGAAGTCCTTCACCCCGTGGGAGTCCGACGGCCCGCGCCGGGCCGGTGTGAGTTCCTTCGGGGTCGGCGGCACCAACGCGCACGTCATCGTCGAAGAGGCCCCGCAGACCCCGCCCCCCGTCGCGGTGCCGACCGGACCGCAGGTGCTGCTGCTGTCCGCCAAGACCGACGAGTCGCTGCAGGAAGCCCGAGCTGCGCTGGCCGCCGAACTCGCCCGCGACACCGATCTGCTGCTGTCCGACGTGGCGTTCACCCTCGCCGCCCGCCGGCCCCACGAGATCCGCATGGCAGCCGTCGTGACCGACCGCGCCGACGCCTGCGCCGTGCTGACCGCCGCCGAGAATCCACGAGTCTCGGTGAGCCACTGCCCGCCGGAGGGTAAGCCGGGTGCTGAGCGGGTGGCGTTCCTGTTCCCCGGGCAGGGAGCCCAGCATCCCGGGATGGCCCAGGATCTCTACGACGCCGAACCGGTGTTCCGGGAGACCTTCGATCGGTGTGCCGCCGGATTCGCCGAGGAACTCGGCATCGACCTCAAGGCCGAGGTGTTCGGCCCCGGCGGGCAGGAGCGAAGCGAGGGGTTGGAATCCACCGACCTGGCCCAGCCGGCGCTCTTCGCGGTCGAATACGCGCTGGCGCAGTTGGTCCTGTCCTACGGGGTCACCCCGGCCGCGTTGGCCGGTCACAGTATCGGTGAACTCGTCGCCGCAACCGTGGCGGGCGTTTTCGATCTGGAGACCGCGATCAAGGTCGTCTCGACCCGGGCACGTCTGATGCACGCCGCACCGGCGGGCGCCATGGTGGCGGTGGCGGCGAACCCCGATGACATCGCCGAGCACCTGAGGGCCGAGGTCGACCTGGCCGCGGTCAACGAGTTCGGCAGTTGCGTGCTCGCCGGCCCCGATCAGGCCATCCGCGATCTCACCACCCGTCTCGGCGCGGCCGGCGTCCTGGCCCGGCGGGTCCGCACTTCGCATGGCTTCCATTCCCAGTCGATGGATTCGGTGCTCGCCCCGTTCGCCGAGTACCTGTCGACGCTGACCCTGCATCCGCCGCGAATCCCGATGCTGTCCAATATGACCGGCACCTGGATGACCGACGAGGAGGCCACCGACCCCAATCGCTGGGCCCAGCACATCCGCTCGACCGTGCGTTTCGCCGACGAACTCGAGACGCTGCTCGCCGATCCGCACCGGGTGGTCCTCGAGGTGGGGCCCGGTGGCAGCCTGACCGGGTCGGCGCTGCGCATGCCGGGGTGGGCGGAGTCCCACCGGGCGATCCGGCTGATGCGCCACCCCGTTCAGACCCGGGATGACCGGGAGGTCTTTCTTCTCGCGCTGGGCCAGTTGTGGTCCGCCGGGGTCGAGGTGGACTGGACGCCGCTGTACGGCGAACATCCGCGGCGGGTCACCTTGCCCGGCTATGCCTTTGCGCGCCAGCGCTATTGGATCGAGCCGGACCTCACGGCGGTACGTAAACCCGGTGGGCAGTTCCAGGACGGCGCGGTGGCTGCTGCCGCCGCGTCGGCCGGCGGACAGTCCGCCGGCGCGCCGGACGCGGGCGCGCAGATGCAGGCCACCCTGCAGCGAATCTGGTCGCAGTGCCTGGGCGTGGAGTCGGTGTCCCCCGGCGACAACTTCTTCGAACTCGGCGGTGACTCGCTGGTGGCGATCGGCGTGGCGATGACGGCATCACACGAAGGTGTGGAGCTCACTCCGCAGGATCTCTACGACCACAACACCCTGGCCGCCCTGGCCGGCACCTTGGCGGTACGGCTTACCGCGGGCAACCTGGCGAGCCAGGACACCACTGATCTGAATCTTCCTGTGCCGCCCAATATCCTGCGTCTCCTCGACGGCGGGCTGGCCGATCCGGGCCGCTGGCGGGTGCCCTTGGTGTTGCGGCTGGACTCCCGGGTGAGCGCCGGTGACGTCCGCGCCGTCCTGACCGCGGTGGTCAATCACCACGACGCGCTGCGGATCCGGCTGGTGGACCGGTCCGGTGTCTGCGAGCAGCAGATCGGCGCCACCGGTGAATTCACCGACCTCGCCGAACAGGCACTGCCCGCCGACGCCGGCCCGGGCACGCCGCGGGAACGGGAAGCCTTGCAGGCCATCGTCTCCGGCGCACTCGCGGGACTGGGCCTGGACAGCTCGCCGCTCACCGCGACATATGTCGTCGGTTCCGGGGACCAACCGCGATTCCTGGTGCTCACCGTGCACGGGATGGTCGATGATCCGACCTCACGCGAGGTGTTGGTGACGGATCTGCTGATGGCGTTCGGGCAGCGGCTGGCCGGCAGCGATATCACCCTGGAACCGGCGACCACGACCTGGCGGGAATGGTCACAACGCTGTACGGCGCTGGCATCGCATCCGGCGGTGCTGGATCGGCTGCAACACTGGATCGACACCGAGAAGTCCGGGACGCTTCGATTGGCCGCCGCGGATGCCGCCGCCGGTGCGCCCGGTGCCGGTGATCTGATCCGGCTCCCGGTTGCGTTGTCCGCCGAGCAGACCGCGCATATCGACAACGCCCGGCGAATCCTGCAGGCCTCCACCGAGGAGATCCTGTTGGCCGCGCTCGCACGCTGTCTGCCGGAGACCTTCGGTGAGGGCGTCGCCACCGTGGACCTTCTGGGTTCGGCGCGCACGTTCCTGCGGCCGGAGGCCGATTTCCGCAGAACAATCGGTTGGTTCTCCACGATCTACCCGATCGCCCTGCCCTGTACCGATGCCCCCGGCGGGCAACTGCTGGCCCACGTCGGCGAGATCGCGAAGGCGGTTCCGCACCACGGGATCGGCTATGGCCTGCTGCGTTATCTGCACGCCCCGACCGCGGGACTGCTGGGGGCCGCCGGCAGGGCGGACGTGTTGTTCACCTACCTGGGGATGATCCCGGAGTGGCAGGACAACGACGCCCCGGTGCAGTTCGACAGCGATAGCGAACTGACGGTCCGTGAAACCCTTCCGGGGCTGGGTCATCTGCTGGAACTGCGCGCCTACCGACTCGGGGGCGTGCTGCACGTGGACTTCTGGTGCGACGGCCGGCGGCTGCCGGCCGGCACCGGCAGTACGGTAGAGGCGCTCGCCGAACGGTTCCCGGCGGCGGTGATGCAACTCCTCGGTGAGGCACTCGAAGGGGACCCCGACAGCGACGACGACGAAGCCGAGGATGAGGCGTTGACCCTCGTCGAATTGTCGGCCGCGGTTTTCGACGACGACGAGTAGCGAGTAGGTGTGATGTCAGAGCCAGACAGGGGTGTGCACGACAGGGGTGCCCACCACAGGGGTGTTCACGTCGAGGGGATCGGCAAGTCCTTCGGTTCGGTCAACGCACTGCGGGACGTCTCCTTCGATGTGGCCTGCGGTGAGGTCGTCGCACTGCTGGGCCCCAACGGCGCGGGCAAGACGACCACCGTGGAGATCCTGTCCACCCTGACCAGGCCCGACCGGGGCCGCGCCCGGGTGGCCGGTCACGACGTTGTCGCCGACGCCGCTCTGGTGCGGCGCTCGATCATGCTCACCGGCCAGCATGTGGCGCTCGACGAGATGCTCACCGGCGAAGAGAACCTGGTGATGTTCGGACGGCTGCGGGGCCTGACGAAAGCCGCGGCCGTCGCGCGGGCCGGCGAACTGCTGCGGGAGTTCGACCTCGAATACGCCGCCGGGCGCCGGGTCGGCACCTACTCCGGTGGTATGCGCAGACGGGTGGACATCGCCTGCGGCCTGGTGGTCCGGCCTGAAGTGGTGTTCCTCGACGAGCCGACCACCGGGCTGGATCCGCGCAGCCGCCAGTCGATCTGGGAACTGGTCGGCACCTTCAAGGACGCCGGTATCGCGACCCTGCTCACCACCCAGTACCTGGAGGAGGCCGACGCGCTCAGCGACCGGATCGTGGTGATCGACCGCGGCACCATCGTCGCCCAGGGCACCGCCGACGAACTCAAGGAACGCACCGGCGGCACCGTCTGCGAGATCGTGCCGCGCGATCCGGCCGAGGTGTACGCGGCCGTGGCGGCACTGGGCCCGCTCGTTCCGCAGGCCAGTCGGGCCGCGGTCGCGCCAGGGGCGGACCGGGTGAGCATTCCCGCCCCCGACGGCCCGAGCACGTTGGGTGCCGCTTTGAACCGGTTAGACGCCGCGGGGATCGCATTGGCCGATATCGCGCTGCGCAGGCCGTCGCTGGACGATGTGTTCCTCGCGTTGACCGGATCGACCGCCGGTGACCATGAAGCTGAAACCGTTGCCGGCGAGGTGTTCACGTGACGGTCCCGGCCGCGGCGCTGCCGGTCCCGTCCGGACTCCGGCAGTGGTGGGTGCTGACCCGGCGGCTGATAGCCCCCACCCTGCGCAACGGTGAGGTCGCGGTGGGCGTGGCTGTTTCGGCGGCGGCGACGGCCAGCCTCTACATCCCGCTGAACCGGGTCATGAAGGGGCCCGACCTGGGCATGAGCAGTTATGCGCAGTACCTGGTGCCGCTGATCGTGTTGCAGGCCATCGCCTTCGCGTCGATCTCCACCGCCTTTCGCGCCGCGACCGACTCGGTGCAGGGGATCAACCGCCGGTTTCAGTCCCTGCCGATCCGGCCGTTGACGCCGTTGGCGGCCCGGATCACCGCAGCGGTCTACCGCTGTGTGATCGGGCTGGTGGTGGCACTGGCATGTGGGTACATCATCGGCTTCCGGTTTCACCGCGGGTGGGTCTACGCCGCGGCGTTCTGCCTGCTGGCACTGCTGACCGGCCTGGCGCTGGCGTTGCTCGGAGACACCCTGGGCACCAAATCGCGCGACCCCGCCGCGACCGCGCAGTGGTTGCTGCTGCCCCAGCTCATCTTTGGCTTTCTGTCCGTGGGAATCCAACCGCTGCAACGGTTCCCGGAGTGGGTGCAACCGATCGTCGAAAACCAGCCGATCTCGCGGATCATCGACGCACTGCGCGTCCTGTCCGGCGACTCCGGCGACGGGGTGGCACCGGTGAGTTGGTCGGCGATCGCGCCCGCGCTGGCCTGGATCGTCGGCATCGTGGCAGTGACGCTGCCGTGGGCTTACATGGTCTATCGGCGAAGAAGCTGATGGCGATTCTTCACACCGCACCCCTCGGCGCTCCCGGCGCCGAAACGGCGGCCGCCCCGCGCAACGGCCTGCTGCGGGAGACCGCCGTGCTCACCCGGCGTCTGCTGGTCCGGTCGATCCGGACACCGATGACGCTCGTGCACGCGATTCTGCTGCCGGTGGCGTTCCTACTCACCCTCAAGGTGGTGTTCGGCAACACGATCACCTCGATGACGGGGGAGAATTCCCTCTACCGAAGCGTTCCCCTGGTGGCACTGGTGGCGGCGATGTCCGGGTCGACCACGGGGATGGTCGGCATCAATTCCGAGCGCCTCGACGGTTTCCTGGGCAGGCTGTGGTCCCTGCCCATCCATCGGGCTGCGGGACTGCTCTCCCGGGTGGTGGCCGAGACCATCCGACTGATCGTCACCACGCTCGTCCTGCTGGTAACCGGACTGATCCTCGGGTTCCGCTTCCACAGCGGGGTGGGCAGTGCGTTGGTGTGGTTCGCCATCCCGGTGATCTTCGGGGTGGCCTTCGCTGCGATTGCCACCGTGGTCGCGCTGTACTCGCCCCGGACGGTCATGGTGGAGGCGATGCAGCCCGTCATCATCTTGGGTGCCACATTCTGCACGGGATTCGTCCCGGTGGAGATGTACCCGGACTGGGTACAGCCGGCCGTTCGCCATCAACCGATGTCATCGGCTGTCGACGCGATGCGCGGACTGTCAGTGGGTGGGCCGGTGCTCGAGCCGTTGGTCAACACGCTGCTCTGGTGCGCCGCGATCCTGGCGGTGTGCCTCCCGCTGATCGTTGCGGGTTACCGCAGAGCGAGCACCAACCGGTAACCGGCGTGTCAAAGGGAAAGGTGCACACAGGTGTTTGGCTCAACGCCGATCCGCTATCTGTCGCCGAGCGAGGAGTTCTACGCCACAGCGGAGAACTTCATCGGCCTCGTCGTTACGCTGCGTGGCCCGGTGGATGCCGGCGCGATGGCGGAGGCGTTCGAGATGCTGCTGCGGGCCCACCCCGCCCATGCCGGCCATCTCGAGAAGGGTGCCGACGGCCGCCACCAGATCATGGTCGACGACTACGAGCATGAGGGAATGTGGCTGGAGAAACCAGGTGCCGACGCCGATGGGCGCCAGCCCGATCAGTCCGTGGCGCTGCTGAACCTGCGGCTGAAGCCCGGCCAGGAGAGTTCCGAACTCACCCTCTACACCCATCATGCGCTGGCCGACGGCCACCACCAGTTCGCACTGCTGGAGAAGCTGTTCGGCTGGTACACCGATATCGTCGCCGGCGCCGGTGTGGGGCGGGTGAAGGCCGAGCCCATCCCGGTGGCGTTGGAGGACGTGCTCGCACAGCGAGGTATCGAGAAGCTGGCGCGGTTCGGCCTGGAGCGCTTCCTGCCGGCGATATTCGCCTATGAGCTGCCCGCGTCCAAGCGCAACGCGGGACGCGTCGGCCCCCAGTCGGTTCGGGTGCCGTCGGCATCGTGTCGGTTGTCCCGCCAGGAGACCCAGGACCTGGCTGGAATCTGTGCAGACCAGCGGATCAGCGTCAACGCGTTGGTCGCCGCCGCGATCCTGATGGCGGAGTGGACTATTCGCCAGACCCCGCACCTTCCGATCCCCTACATTTACCCGGTCGATCTCCGCTTTTTCCTGACCCCTCCGGTCGGCGCGACCGAGGCCACCAACCCGGTGGGAATGGCGATGTATCTGGCGCAGATCAGTCCCGGCACCAGCATCATCGAATTGGCCCGGGATATCGTCGAGGCGTTCCGCGCCGATCTCGCCGACGGCGTCATTGCGCAGTCGTTCCTGCATTTCGGAACCGAGTACCAGGGCAATCCGCCCGGACTGCCCGATGTCGTGATGGCCACCGACGGTGGGGAACTGCCGCCGTTGCGCACCCCGCCGGATCTTGCGGTCGAGCAGTACGACCTCGAAGTGCGATTCACCTCGACCTCGGCCGGTGTGGACATGTACTCGATCGGAACCTACGACGGCCGGTTGCTGGTGAGTTACAACAGCCACGGTCCGGATCTCGATCGCTACGTCGCCGAGATCCACAAACTCCTCGTCGGGGTTCCGGCCAAGTACGGCCGGGTGACCGAGTAGCGGCTCAACCCGTTGGGCTCACCGCCTTGAGGTCGGATTCGCCCGGTGTCTCGCCGATCCGGTCGAGCAGCTCCTGCAGGGCCGGTGCGAATCCGTCGGCCAGGGAGCGCGGGTCGGGTAGCAGTGCCGGGCAGGAGATCACGGCGATGTGCAATACGCCGTTGGCCGAGTACAGGGTGACATTGAGTCCTACACCGAGCATGACCGGTCCGAAGGAGTACATCGAGCGGACCGCCGCCCCCAGCAGGTAGGGCGTCGGCGGACCGGGCACATTCGAGACGACGATGTTGTACATCGGGCGCAACCGGGTCAGCCGCGCGTATGCCCGCTTGGCCAGACCGAGCGGAAGCGGGCCGATCACCTCACCCCAGTCGTTGAGCAGCGTCCCCATCGCCGCGCTGTGCTCTTTGTCGACGGCACTGGCCTGCGCGACATACCGCAACCGTTCGACGGGGTCGGCGATCTGTGTCTGCAGCCTGGCGTGGATACCCGAGACCTGGTTGTGCGCAGTGGAATCGGATAGTCCGTGCGCCGACACCGGCACCAACGCGGTGAGCGACTTCGCCGGCAGCTCACCACGTTCGAGGAAGAACCGGCGAGCCTGTCCGCCGACGAGGGACAATGCCACATCGTTGACCTTGACCCCGAAGTGATTGGCGACCTTCTTGACATCGGCAAGATCGAGCCGGGCGAAGGAGACCTTGCGATCGGCGGTGAGCTTCCCGTTGAGCACAGTCCGCGGAGCGCTGAACGGAGCGGCCATCGCCCGGCCGGCCACCGCGCGCCGTGCACTGTCGACCACCGCGGACAAGGTCGCGGGCAGCAGTCCGGCGATACGGAAGGGCCGGCGGAGGAACCGGAACAGACCGTCGATCGCGATCCGCACCGAGCTGGGAACCGGCGCAGCCGGAAGAAGATCCGGCGGCGGCGGGTCGGACTCCGCGCTGCATAGCCGCGACATGAGTTTGCTGTAGGTGACCCCGTCGGACAGGGCGTGGTGAAGCATCAGCATCACGGCGACCCGGCCGCGTTCCAAGCCCTCGATGACCCACATATGCCAGAGCGGCCGGGTGTGATCGAGTCGCACCGTCGCCAGGTATCCGCAGAGATCCTCCAACTCCGCCCGCCCGCCGGGGGCCGGAACCGCGATCCGGTGCACGTGCCGGTCGATGTCGAAATCGGTGTCCTCGACCCACACCGGGAAGTCGAGATTCAACAGCGGGTCGACCAGCTTCTCCCGCAGTTCCGGGACACCCCGCAGCCGAATCGACAGGGCGTCACGGAAACGGTCGAAACGGTAACCGCCGGGAACCGTCGCCGGATCCAGTTCCAGCACCCCGAAGACCTGGAGCGGCTGGGTCGCGGTTTCCAGCGACAGGAAGCTGTCGTCGAGTCCGCTCATTCGCCGCGGACGTATCACGAGGGAAATGCTATCGGTTCGGCGCTCTCCGATCTTCTCCGCAAGCACCTCCAGGATTCACCTCTAGGATCACCGGGTGCATGGAGGTGGGCAATGGTGATCCTGATTACCGGGGCTTCGACCGGGATCGGAGCCGAGTTCGCCCGGCAGTTCGCGGCCCGGGGCGACGACCTGGTGGTGGTCGCCCGCAGCGTGGACAAACTCGATCACCTCGCCGCGCAGCTACGGCAGGCGCACGGCGTCAACGTCACCGTCGTGGAGATGGACCTCTCGGCCCCCAGCGCCGCCGCCGACCTGTGGCGGCGGACAACCGAGTTGGGAATCGACGTCGACGTGCTGGTCAACAACGCCGGCTTCGGGACACACTCCGACATCGCCGATTCGGATCCCGCTCGCCTGGAGGACGCGATCGAACTCAATTGCCGCACGCTGGTCGGCGCCACCGCCCGCTATCTGCCCGCCATGCGGGCCAGGGGGCGGGGCGCCATCATCAACATCGCCTCGACCGCGGCGTTCCAGCCGTTACCGAAGATGGCGGTCTACGGTGCGACGAAGGCATTCGTGCTGTCGTTCACCGAGGCGCTGTGGGAAGAGGAGCGCACGCACGGCATCCGGGTTCTCGCGGTCTGCCCCGGCCTCACCGACACCCCGTTCTTCGAACTGGCCGGGGAGGCCGCTGCGGGGGCCGCGGCCGGTTCGGCAGCCCGGGCCTTCACCCGGACTCCGCAGCAGGTCGTCGAACACACCATGCGCGCGCTGTCCGGCCGCAAACCCAGCTTCGTCGACGGCGTCGCGAACGCCTTCGTCGCACGGGTGGTCACCCGCCTGCTTCCCAAGCGGATGGTGATCGCCTTGTCAGGCCGGCTGCTCCGCGGCTGATCTCAGCGCTGCGGCGGGGGCTCCTGCTCCAGCGTCTCGCTGAGATGGGTCGCCAGGGTGCGTGCGGTGTTGTGAGCGGCGATGGTTTTGGGGCTGAGCCGGACGCCGGTCTGGGTTTCGATGGAGGTGCGCAACTCCAGCATTCCCAGCGAATCCAGCCCGTGTTCGGCGAACGATCGGTCGGGGTCGATCGCGCGGCGCAGGATCAGGCCGGCCTGGTCGGTGACCAGCCGCCGCAACCGGCTCGGCCGTTCGTCGGCGGGCAGCGCGGCGAGTTCGGCCAGCACGCTCGGTGTTTCGGCCGCGTTCACACCTGCCGCGGAACCGAATGCCTCCGCGAACGGGCTGCGAGCGGCCAGGGCGGACAGCAGGGGCATACCGCGTACCGGCAGATAGCCGGCGTATCCGCGATCGTGCCGCAGCAGTGCCCGGAACGCATACGCGCCGTCCTCGGGCCTGATCATCGTCACACTCCCGCGCTGTGCCACTCCCGCGCCGGCGCCGATGTCGGCCCAGGCGCCCCAGGCGATCGACATGGCCGGAACACCCTGCCGACGTTGCCACGCGGTGAAGGCATCCAGCCAGCTGTTGGCGGCCGCGTAGGCACCCTGCCCGGGTGAGCCGAGCAGCACTGCGGCGGAGGAGAAGCTGCAGAACCAGTCCAGCGGCTGGCCCGCCGTCGCGTGGTGGAGATTCCACGCGCCGTAAACCTTTGGCGCCCAATCACGTTCGATCAGCTCGTCGGTGATGTTCTCCAGCGTTGCGTCATCGACGACGGCCGCGGCGTGCAGGACGCCCCGCAGCGGCAGGCCGGTGGCGGTCGCCGCGGCGACCAGTCGTCCCGCCGTCTCGGGCTCGGCGATATTGCCGCATTCCACCACGATGTCGGCCCCGTTGGCCTTCAGCCGCGCAATTGTCTTCTCCGCCTGCGCATTCGGCGCGGAACGTGAGGTGAGTACGATCCGGCCGCAGCCCGCAGAGGCCATCGCGGCGGCCAGGAACAGCCCCAGTCCGCCCATGCCGCCGGTGACGATATAGGACCCGTCGGGGCGAAAGACCCCGACGCGGGCCGGGGGCAGCACGACGGGCACCTTGTCGCCGCGGGGAACTGTCAGCACCAGCTTGCCGGTGTGTTCGGCGGCGCTGATCGCGCGAATCGCACTCGCGGCCTCGGCCATCGGGTAGGTGGTGTGCTCGGGCACCGGCAGGGAACCGTCGCCGACGAGTTGGTAGACCTTGCGCAGCAGCGCACCGCTGCGCTCCGGATCGGTCAGGGTCATCAGTGCCAGGTCGGCGTAGAAGAACGCCAGGTTGCGCCGGAACGGATAGAGGTCCACCCGGGTGTGCTCGTAGACATCCCGCTTGCCGATCTCCACGAAGCGCCCGCCGAAGGCGAGTAACTCGATCCCGGCGCGTTGGGCCGGACCGATCAGCGAGTTCAGCACCACATCGACGCCGTAGCCGTCGGTGTCGCGCCGGATCTCGTCGGCGAATTCCGTTGAGCGGGAGTCATAGACGTGTTCGATTCCGATATCCCGCAGCAGCTGCCGCCGACCTGGGCTGCCGGCCGTCGCGAAGATCTCGGCCCCGGCCTGGCGTGCGATCGCGATCGCGGCCTGCCCGACCCCGCCGGTCGCCGAGTGAATCAGCACCTTCTCGCCCGGACCGATCCGGGCCAGGTCCTGCAACCCGAACCAGGCGGTGGCGTAGCCGGTCGCCACCGCGGCGGCCGCCTCGGTGGTCAGGTTTTCCGGGAGCGGCGCCACCAACCGCGCATCGCAGGTGACGAAACTGCCCCAGGTCCCCCCGGGCCGCACACCGGCGACCCGGTCGCCCACCTTGTGCCCGGTGACGCCGGTTCCGACCGCGGTAACCACACCGGCGAAATCCAGACCGAGTTCGGGCTGCTTGCCGTCATAGGCGGGGTAACGCCCGAAAGCGGCCAGCACGTCGGCGAAGTTGATACTCGACGCGGCCACCGCGACCTCGATCTGCCCGGCCCCGGGAGCGTTCCGTTCTGCGGCGATCATCTCCAGCGTCTGCAGGTCGCCGGGGCTGCGTACCTTCAGCTGAATCCCGTCCTGCTCGGGATCCAGTGCAGCGGTTCGGCGCTCGTCTGGACCAAACGGGCTCTGCTGCAACCGGGCCACGAACCACGCGCACTCGCGCCACGCCGTCTCGTCCTCGTCCGAGCCGCTGAGCAGTTCGGACACCACGTCCTCGGCCGAGGTGCGGGCGTCGACATCGATCTGGGTGGGTCGAAGCGAGGGCTGCTCGGAACCGATCACCCGCAGCAGCCCGCGCAGGCCGCCCTGATCCAGATTGACCCGATCGTGCGGTGTCACGTCCTGGGCGTTGCGGGTAATCACGTAGAGCCGGGGCGGCCGGGTGTCGATGCCGGCCAGAGTGCGGGCGATGTGCACCAGGTGTTCGACGAGTTCACGTCCCCGGGACAGGCAACCGGCATCAGGCTCCCCGGTGGCCGGCGCGGTGACGACCACCACGCCGGCAGGCTGTCCGGCGGTGAGTTCCCCTGCCGCAACGGTGCCCTCGGAGCCCAGCACGATCCTTCGGCACCGGGCCCCGGCGGCGGTCAGCGCCTCCGGCAGATCGGAGAGCTCACCGGCATCGACGGCGGTGATCACCAGCCACTCGCCGGCGTCGGCGGGCTCGGCGACCGGCGGCTGCCGCTGTTCCCACTCGACGGTGAGCAGCCGTTCGGCCATGACGCGCTCGCGCTCGGCCGCTTTGGTGGTCCCGCTGCCCATCCGAAGTCCGGCGACGTTCAGGACGGCCTCGCCGTGTTCGTCGAGGATCGCAAGATCCGCCTCGATCTCGGTGGCGTCGGCTTTGGTGATGGTGGCGATGCAGTAGCGCGCGTCGCGGCCGGAGCCGAACTCGTGCAGCGTTCCCACACTCAGCGGCAGCATCAGGGCGCCGTCCTGGCCGTCGTTGACGAAGTGCGCGCCCAGGGTCTGGAAGCACGCATCGAGAACCGCCGGGTGAACGGTGTACTCGGACTGCTGGGCGCGGATGCCCGCCGGTGCGCTGATCTCACCGACCAAGGTGGCGGGATCGGTGCCAGTGTGCACGGTGACCAGGCCCGTGAAGGCCGGACCGAAGTCGATACCGCGGGCTGCAAGCACCTGACGGATCTCGTTGCCGCTCAGAGTGTTCGGGTGCGCGCCAAGCAGGGCGGCGATATCCCGGCCGGCCGGCCGTTGCACCGCCGCGCCGTACAGGGACGCGGTTGCCCGGAGGGTGGTCTCGCCGTCGTCATCGGTCTGGATGCGCATCGACGCCAGTCCCGGTGCGTCCAGTGCTGCGACGGCGGTGAGGTCGGTGTGCTCGTCGAGAAGCAGCAGGTCTTCGAACCGGATATCACCAACGGCGGAGCCGTCGGGGAACATCTGCCCGGCCGCGTGCAGCGCCATCTCGCAGTAGGCGGCACCGGGCAGCGCGGCCACATCGTGGACTCTGTGGTCGGCCAGCCACGGCACCGCGTCGGTGCCGACGTCGGACTGCCAGGCGTGCCGTTCGGGCTCCTCGATCAACCGGACATGGGCGCCCAGTAGCGGATGCACCGCGATCCGGTGTTGCTGTCCGGCACCGGCACCGGCGCCGCGATCGATCAGCAGGTGGTGATGGGTCCACGACGGCAGCGGCACGTCGAGCAGATCACCGGCGGGGAACAGCGCGGCGAAGTCCACCGCCGCCCCGGCGGAATGCAGGTCCGCAACGTTGCCCAGCAGCCCGGACCGCAGCGGCTGTTCGCGTCGCAGTCCGGCCAGCGCGGCCACCGGCGTCTCGATGCCCTCCGCGACCTGTTCGACGGCGCGGGTCAGCAGTGGGTGCGGGGAGAGCTCGACAAAGACGCGGTGGCCGTCCTCCAGGGCGGCCGCAACCGCCGCGGAGAAGCGGACCATCTGACGCAGGTTGTCCACCCAGTACTGGGCGTCACACGGCGGCACCGCGCGCGGCTCGGGCCGGGTCGCGGAGTAGAACGGGACGGTCGCCTCGCCGGGCGCCAGCTCCGCCAGTGCCTCGGCCAGGTCGGCCAGGATCGGATCCACCTGCGGTGAGTGCGAGGCGACGTCGACGGCCACCTCCCGGGCCATGACGCCGCGCTGTTCCCACTGGGCGACGAGTTCCCGAACCGTCGCGGTGTCCCCGCCGATGACCGTCGTCTGCGGTGAGGTGACGACGGCGACGACGACGTTGTCGATACCGCGGCTGGCCAGTTCGTTTCGGACGGTCTCCTCGGGCAGTTCCACCGATGCCATCGCCCCCGAGCCGGACAGTTCGGCGAGAAGTCGAGATCGGCGGCAGATGACGCGGACGCCGTCCTCGATCGACAGCGCACCGGCCACCACCGCCGCGGCCACCTCGCCCATGGAGTGCCCGATCACCGCGCCCGGCCGGACCCCCTTGGCCGCCATCGTCTCGGCCATGCCGACCTGCATGGCGAACAACGTCGGCTGGACCTTGTCGATACCGGTCACGGTGTCCGGTGCCGACATGGCCTCGGTCACCGAGAACCCGGCCTCCCGGGCGATGAGCGGCTCGATACGGGCCACGGTCGCGGCGAACACCGGTTCGGCCGCCAGCAACTCAGCACCCATGGCGGCCCATTGCGAACCCTGGCCGGAGAACACCCAGACCGGACCGCGGTCGTCCTGTCCGACCTTCGCCGGGTACGGGGTGTCGCTGGCGGCGACCTCCCGCAGGCCGGCGAGCAGCTTCTCGAGGTTGTCCGCGATCACACCGGTGCGGATGGTTCGGTGACCGCGACGTCGGGCGAGGGTGTAGCTCAAGTCCGGCAGCGAAACCGGAGTCGGCTGGTGCTCAACCCATTCGGCGATCCGGGCCGCAGTGCTCCGTAGTTCCTCAGGGGATGTCGAGGACAGCAGGAACAGTCTCGGGCCGGTGGTGGCGGCGTCAGCGGTCAGGTGGCCGGTCGTCGGAGCCTGCTCCACGATGGCGTGGACGTTGGTGCCGGAGACCCCGTAGGAGGACACCGCGATGCGGCGGAGATCGCCGTGACCGGCCGGCCACGGCGTAACTGCCTGTGGCACAACAAGACCGGTGTCGATCGCCGCCAGGGAATCGGGCAGGCGATGGAAATGCACCATCGGCGGGACGACACCGTGCTGTAGCTCCAGGACAGCCTTCATGAAGCCGATGGCTCCCGCCGCCGCCTCGGCATGGCCCAGATTCGACTTCGCCGAACCCAGGAGTACCGGGGCTTCGGTGGCGTAAACCGTTGCCAGACTGCCGAATTCGATCGGATCACCGACCGGGGTGCCGGTGCCGTGGGCCTCGATCGCCCCGATGGTGTCGGGGTCGACACCGGAGAATGTCAGCGCGGACCGGCAGGCCGACACCTGGGCTTCCAGCGACGGAGTGGCGATGTTGCGGGTTCGGCCGTCCGAGTTGGCCGCCGTGCCCCGCACGACGGCGAGAATCCGGTCACCGTCGCGCTGGGCGTCGGAGAGCCGTTTCAGCAGGACGACAGCGCAACCCTCGGAGCGGACGAAGCCGTCGGCCGCCTCGTCGAACGGTTTGCATCGACCGGTGGGGGAGAGCATGCCCTGTGCGGAGGCCCAGAAGTTCTTGCGCGGCTCGCGCATCACCTCGCACCCGCCGGCCAGTGCGAGATCACTCTCGCCGGTGACCAGGCTGCGGGCCGCCATGTGCACGGCCAGCAGTCCTGAGGAGCAGGCGGTGTCGGCCGTCAACGCCGGACCGTTGACGTTGAGGACATAGGCCACCCGACCGGAGGCCATACAGGCCGCGGTCTCGGTGTAGCCGTAGACGCCGGCGTCGAGGGCCACCGAGGTGTGGTCGTCGTGGGAGATCCCGAAATACACGCCGGTGAGGGTGCCGGCCAGAGATGCCGGGTTGATGCCGGCTTGCTCGATGGCCTCCCACGAGGTCTCCATCAGCAGGCGGTGCTGCGGGTCGATCGCGGTGGCCTTGGCGTCGTCGAGGCCGAAGAATGCGGCGTCGAACCCGGCGATATCGTCGAGGAACGCACCCCACCGGGACACTGTGCGGCCCGGAACGCCGCGTTCGGGGTCGTAGAACTCGTCGACATCCCAGCGGTCGGCCGGTACCTCGGTGACCAGATCGTCGCCGGCCACCAGTGCCGCCCAGAATTGCTCGGGGGAGTCGATACCGCCCGGCAGGCGGCATGCCATTCCGATCACCGCGACCGCCGTGACCTCGTGATCAGCCACTCAACGGGCCCTTCAGTCTCGGGATGTTCCCAGGGGCCAAGCATCCACACGATGAAGGCGCGCCGTATCTAGGCTAGCCCAGAGACCATCCCGCCGATCAGGGCATCGGTCAGTCCGTAGCATGAGCCCAGCCGGTGGCGACGGGGCGGCCGGGTCAGACCTGAGGAGCCGGACGTGGCCGAATCATCGGTTTGCGAAGCAGTCAGCAGTGCAGGTGCCTCCATGGGTGAGGCCATCGGTGTCTTCATGCTGCACCCCGAGACGTTCGCCGGGAGTGTGGCGGCCGGGTACGCCAACCCGCTCGCCGGGTATGTCGCCGGTCGCGGCGGAGTGCTGGGCGACGCGACCGGTGCCACGGTCGCGGCGGTGTTTGCGATCTTTGAGCCCGCCATGACCGCAGCGCTGTGGGAGGAGGGGATCGCGGTGCGCGGGGCGGCCGGGGCGGCCTCGGTGTACCGGGAGCAGCTGGCCGAGTTCGGCAGAAAGTATCTGGCCGCCGCCGAGGGTCTGGACCGCATCGCCGAGCTCGGCGAGAAGGTGATCGCCGCGACCCCGACCGCCGGGCTGCCGATGTTCGCCGGCTGGCGGGCGATGCCGCTCGCCGAGGACGCCCCGGCCCGCGCCGCACAGGTGATGTTCGTCCTGCGGGAGCTTCGCGGCGACGTGCACCTCAATCTTCTCACTGCCTCCGGTGTCACCCCCGTCGAAGCGCACATGCTCGGTCACGACGAGAACTACACCCGGATGTTCGGCTGGCCGGAGCCCTTCGCCGACGGCGCGGACAAGAAGGAGCGTTACGCCGAGGTGGAGGCGGCGACGAACGGCCGGATGACCGAACTGATGGAGGCGGCCCTGGACGGCGACCAGATCGCCGAACTGGCGAGGCTCAGCGCGGCCGCGCTGGCGTCGTTGAAGGCCGCCGTCCCGGCTTAGGCTGCCGGCCATGCCGCTTGCTGACGGACAGAACTTCGCCGGCTACACGATCCTGCGCACGCTGGGCAGCGGTGGGATGGGTGAGGTGTACCTCGCCGAGCATCCCCGACTGCCCAGACGTGACGCGCTGAAGGTGCTCGGCACCACCGTGAGCCATGACGCGGAGTATCGGCAGCGGTTCAATCAGGAAGCCGAGATGGTGGCGATGCTGCGCCACCCCAAGATCGTCACGATCCACGACCGCGGCGAGTGCGACGGTCAACTGTGGATCTCGATGGAATTCGTCGACGGGACCGACGCCTACCGGCTGATGTCCGAGAGGTCCCGTGGCGGCATCCCCGCCGACCAGGTGGTGCGCATCGTGACGGCGGTCGCTGAGGCACTGGACTTCGCCCACGGCCGCGGTGTGCTGCATCGGGATATCAAACCGGCCAACATCCTACTGGGCGAGGAGGATTCGATTATGCTCGCCGACTTCGGCGTCGCCCGTTGGGTGAGCCAGTCCAGCGATCTGACCGGAACCGAGACGACAGTCGGCACCGTCACCTATGCCTCGCCCGAGCAGTTGACCGGCCAACCCCTTGACGGCCGCGCCGACCAGTACGCCCTGGCGGCAACGGCCTTTCACCTGATGACCGGGGCCGCGCCGTTCGACAACACCAACCCGGCCGTGGTGATCGGTCAGCACATCGGCGCCGAGCCGCCCGCGATCGGCACCTACCGCCCCGACCTCGGCGCCTTCGGGCCGGTGTTCGCCAAGGCTATGGCCAAGAAGCCCGGCGATCGTTACCCGCAGTGCCGCGACTTCGCCCAGGCGATGCAACGGGCCCTGGGCTCAGCGGCCGGATCTGGTCGTCACGAGAGGCCCGAGAAGGTCGGTGACCGGCGCCGCTGGGCCGCGGTCGGCCTGGGCGGCCTGGTACTCCTCGGCGCGACCGCGGCGGCGTTCGTCATGTTCGGCAGGGATCGGACCCCGACGGCCGACCCCGCGCCCACCGCGCCGCCACCGCCCGCGGTGTCCGCGCGGATGGATCTGCCGGTGGTGCTGATCGGCGCCGACTGCGCAGTACTGGGAGCCGCGGCGGTCACCGAATCGGGAACGCCGGCCTACTGCGCCCGGCTGGACTCAACCGAAGACCAGACCGTCTGGTCGTTGCAACCGGAGCGGCTGCGCACCGCGACATCCGCGCCGCCTGCGCCTGCCGCTCCGGCGGCGGTGCCCTAATCCGGCGATTGCGCGGCAATTCGGATCCGGCCGGACTGCAACGTCGATAACATCCACTCACCTCGACCTGGACTGGCTTGAGGCGCTTCGTGGAGGGTTGGAACCAATGTCGGATACGGCAGCAGAGATCGTCGCCAAGCTTGGCGGCGCGGGGAACATCGAGAACCTCTCGCACTGTGCCACCCGGTTGCGGTTCACGCTTAACGACTCCTCCGGGGTCGATCAGTCGGCGCTGGAGTCCATTTCGGGGGTCATGGGCGCCGTTCCCCAGGCCGGCAACCGCTACCAGGTGGTCATCGGCGGCGGAGTGCAAACCGTCTACAACGAGATCAAGGGCCTGCCAGGGATGGGCGGCGGAGCCGGCGGCGACGATGCCGCTGCGATCAAGGCCGCAGCCAGGGCCAAGGGTCCGCGAGGCAAGTTCGCCTGGCTGGACTCGTTCTTCGAATTCCTGTCCGACTCGTTCCGCCCGATCCTCGGTGCGCTGCTCGGCGCGTCGCTGTTCATCACCTTCATGGCCCTGATGAGCACCCTGAACGTCATCCCCAACTGGGCTGATCCACGCGAGGCCAGTCAGCTGTCGCCGACCTGGCAGTTCATCAACCTGTGCTGGCAGAGCGTGTTCGTGTTCCTGCCCCTGATGGTCGCCTACAACGCCGCCAAGAAACTCGGCGCCGACCCCTGGGTCGGCTTCGCCATCATGGCCGTCGTCATGCTGCCCGGCTTCGCCGCGATGAAGGACTTCACCGAGCCCAAGACAGTGTTCGGCTCCCAGGTCGACGTCGTGCAGGTTCTCGGATTGCCGCTGACGATCTTCAACTACAGCTCGCAGGTATTCCCGCCACTGCTGATGGCGGCGGTACTGGGACCTTTGTACAAATTCTTGAAGCGGGTCATCCCCGAGAACGTGCAGTTGATCTTCGTGCCGTTCCTGTCGATGCTGATCATGATCCCGCTGACGGCGTTCCTGATCGGCCCGCTCGGTGTCTACACCGGTGC
This sequence comes from Mycobacterium sp., assembly GCF_044370595.1. Taxonomy (GTDB): domain Bacteria; phylum Actinomycetota; class Actinomycetes; order Mycobacteriales; family Mycobacteriaceae; genus Mycobacterium. The sequence continues at coordinate 14,530 of NZ_JBILVF010000023.1, read as the reverse complement.
CGCGCTCGGCGGATTCCTCAAGTCCGTCAACGATTTCTCGCCGCTGATCTTCGCGATCCTCATCCCGCTGGCCTACCCGTTCATGGTGCCACTGGGCCTGCACTGGCCCATCAACGCGATCATGTTGATCAACATCCAAACCCTGGGCTACGACTTCATCCAGGGGCCGATGGGCGCGTGGAACTTCGCCTGCTTCGGCGCCACAGCCGGCGTGCTGTTCCTGGCCTGGCGCGAGCGGGACAAGCAGATGCGCCAGACCGCCATGGGTGGTTTGGCGGCCGGTCTGCTCGGCGGCATCTCCGAACCGTCGCTGTACGGAATTCACTTGCGGTTCAAGAGGATCTACCCACGAATGCTGGTCGGCTGCCTGGTAGGCGGCGTGATCATCGGGCTCGGCGGCGGTGTGACCACCAAGGCCTTCGTGTTCACCTCGCTGCTGACCATCCCGGCGTTCAGCAACATGGGCCTGTACGCGGCGGCTATCACCGCGGCATTCTTCACCTCGATGATCCTGGTGATCCTCTCCGGCTACCGCACTCCCGAGCAGGCCGCCGCGGCCGCCGCCGCCGGGGTGTCGGTCGCCGATCTGGAGGGCCCGATGGGTGAGGCCAGCCCCGACACCCTCGTCGCCGCCGCTGCCACCAAGGCCGCCGGGGACGCCGGGGTCAGCACCGAGATCCTCTCGCCGCTGGCGGGAACGGTGGTTGCGCTCAGCGACGTGCCCGACCCGGTGTTCGGCAAGGGCATCATGGGCCCGGGCATCGCGGTGGAACCCTCCGGGGACACCGCCTACGCCCCGGGGTCGGGAACTGTGATCGCCGCCCAGCCCACCGGTCACGCCTACGGGATTCTCCTGGACTCCGGCGTGGAGATCCTCATCCACGTCGGCCTGGACACGGTGAAGCTCAAAGGTGAGGGTTTCGACGTGCATGTGGCCAAGGGCGATCGCGTGACGGCCGGAACCCCGTTGGTGACCTTCGACCGCAAGGTCATCGAGGCTGCCGGATACCCGCTGATCACCCCGATCATCGTGCTCAACGCCAAGAAGTTCGGTTCGGTCGAGATGGCCGACGCCGGCGAGGTGGCGGCGGGTGCGCCGATCATGACGGTCCAGCCTGCGCCGCAGCCCGCCGAAGCCGGCCTGTAACCGCCTGGCGGTGTGTCGATGTTGGTCCCTCCGCCGTCCCCCATTCCTCGACGTGGTGCCCAGGGCGAACGAGAACTCCTCATCGATGGCGGTCGGACGCCACCGGGCGTTTCTCACCGCGGAAACAACAGGAAACTGGGTCCCGTTCCCCGCCGAGTTGGATCGCAAACCCGCAGAGCGCGGCAGTTCGCCGTATCGCCGCTCGGTGTCAACACTGCTCAGCGAACACGCATACCGTGAGGCGGCGCGGCCCGACTACGCCTTGATCCGGATCTCGCCGGGCTTCCACAGCCCACTGCGAACCGCGCTGCCCAACTCGAGTTCCGCCGGAGTGGCGTCGACGATGGTGTCGAACTTACGCAGTGATCCCCAGTCCCGGCCCCAGTCCTCCGACAGGTAGGTCGCCATCACGTGCGCCCGCAGCAACAGATCGCTGATGCCCAGCAGGCCGCCGTTGCGACCGTCCTGCCAGCTGTCGGTGTCGTTCTTCTTGGCCAGGTAGTCCGGGGTGATCCGGAACTCCGGCACCTGAGTCACCCCGTTGGAGTGCAGCATCGGCTGCTGGCAGGGGAAGGCAAGTCCCACAGCCCAGTCCATCAGCACCGGCTGGGTGGAGCCGACGTACTCCTGAACAGTCTGCAACTCCGGCACCCGCGGCGGCGTCACCGCAACCCAATCGCCCAGCGACAGCGACTTGTCCTCGGCCACAATGCGAACCGCGGTGGCGTCCGCCGGAATCTGCGACCGCGGGAAGCGCAGATTGCGCCACGACGGCGCCGGTCCCAGGTCATACGGCATCACCCTGCCGGCGGCCACAACCCCGTCCGGGCCGGGCCGCCCGTACTCCAACTTCACGGTCTGGCCGTCGGTGAACGAATTGAGCACACTGTTCCCGGCGATGGTCCCGGCCGCGGTCACCACCACCAACGGACGGCTCTCGTCATTGGGCGGCAGCTGATACCAGGCCGAGGTCAGCAGGCTCTCCTGCTGGCCGGTGTCGGCGTAACTGCCAGCCATCGGCACCCGCGCGGGATCAAGCTTGTACGGCAACGGAATCCGGGAGCCGTTGACACCGGGCTTGCTGAGCTTGAACGGCCCCTCCCAGTCCCGGTCTATACCGGGCGTCGGGTTGTTAACCCGAATTGCCTCGGCCACAATCTTTTCCGGTACGCCGTTGGCGCTGAAGCCGACTGGCTTCTCCCCGCCCAAGGCGCCCAGCGGGCCGTAGTCGCCGGGCACCGGCGTCAGGAATCCGGCATTGGGATCGGGTTCGACGAGCACGTTGTCGGCCAACCCGCAGCCGCCTGCGAAAGCCCGGACGTTGGCCAGTCCGTTGGAGTAGGTGGGGTACTGCCGGATGATGCCGGTGATCATCGACGCGAAGAACACCACCACCATGAACCCGGCTGCCACCGGGATCGGTGCCGCCGTGATCCCGCGGGTGATCCGGCCCTCGCCATGCCGGCGGGCGGTGACGTGCAGCCACCCGGTGTAGAGAGCAGACAGTACGAACAGCCCCAAAAACACTGCGCTGACGCTGATTCCGCCGAACTCGGGAATCGAGTTGTTGAACGGGATCCCGTAGCTGGACACGTACCACCAGCCGTTGGTGGTGGCGAAGGTCAGTGCCAGCAGGAACAACACCGCGGTGACGACGGTCATCCGGTTACGCGACCAGCGCAGCACCGACGGGGAGACCAGCACGGTCGCCAGGGCGGCCACCGCGGCTCCGACGGCGGCGAACAACCCGAAATGGTGCACCCACTTGGTGGGGGTGAACATCAAGGTGAACATGGTCGCGAAGATGACGCCCATCAACCGCCAGGCCGGACCGCGCGCAACACCCGGAACCCGCTTGCGCCGCAACATGATGAACATCGAAATGAACAGCGACAAAGCGGTGATCAGGAAGCCGAACCGGCGCGACAACGACCCGTCCACGGTGGGCAGGATCAGGTAGAAGTACCGCAGGTTCTCGGTATACCACTCCTGGCTCGGGCCGATCTCGGTGCGGATTCGGGTGGCCTCCAGGACGGTGGCCAGGGTCTGGTCGGCGAACACCACGGTCAGAATGACGGTGCCGGCGGCCAACAGGGGTGCCACCAGCGGCCAGGTGCCCACCACGGCGCGGCGGCGCATCAGGATCCGAAGGATCGGCCGGCCACCGGCGATCAGCGCGGCGACCGCGATCAGCCCGGTCGGTTGGATGCCGAGGGTGAACGCGGCGGTAATGATGGCCAGGGCAAAAGGGGTCAGCCGGCCCGAGGTGATGGCCCGTTCGATCAGCACGTAGGTGATCAGCGCTCCGGTGGTGATCTGCCCCTCCGGCCGCAGGCCGTTGTCGAAGGGCATCCACGCCGCCAACAGAACCAGGCCGGCCGCCCACAAGGCCGGCCGACTGGCGGCCACCGCGGGCCCCAACCGCGGCAGCACCTCACGGGACAGCAGCAGCCAGCAGATGAACCCGCACACCAGATCCGGCAGCCGTATCCAGATGCTGGCGGTGCTGACATGGGTCATCAGCGCGAGCACGTTGTAGTACCAGCCGAACGGATCCTCCGAGACCCCGAACCAGCGGAAGTAATTCGACATGTAACCGGCCTGGTCGGCGACCCGGGCCATGCCGAGGATGTATCCGTCGTCGGAGGAGTTGGCGCCGATGACGTACCAGACCAGGAACGCCACGATCACCGTGAGGTCTACGGAGGTGAACCGACGCCAGCGTTGCGGTATCCACCGGTGCATCCGGTGTCCGTCAAGGCGGTCCAGACGCCACAGCGCGACGACGGCCACCACGGTGGCGGCGATCGCCAGCAGCATCGCGGCGAGTTTCAACGCCGTCGGGCGGGTGGTGAACCGGGTGTCGATGGTGGCCGAGACCGACAGTCCCGGCGGGGCCGGGCCGGTCAGGTCGGTGAACACCCCGACAATCCCCGGTCGCAGGTTGGGATCCTTGAAGCCGCTGCGCAGATCGTCATACCCGGTCTGTGGGGAGTCTTCGTCCTGCTCGGCCTCATCGTCGGGATCCGGCGCCACCCCGATGAACGTGGCGAACGTCCCCGCGTCGGTGGAGGTGATCTCGATCCGCTGACAGCCAGGCGCCTCGACCTTCGCGCGCGGCACACTGGCGATCACCACGTTGCGGTCGGTGATGTCCACGCGTTCGGCGTCCACCGTCACGAACAACGAATTCAGACTGGCGTCCTTGGCTTTCTGCGGCGCCAAGCCGAAAACCATCCCGCCTTTGGCCGGCATCTCCCGGATCGCCTCGCAGGGCACCGTGGCGTTCATCGACACCGGTGTCAGCGAAATCAACGGCGCGGTGACGTTTTTCAGCTGCCCGTTCTGCGGCCAGTTCAACGTCGCGGTGGTCTGCACCACCGGCAACAACGGGGTCAATACGGCGAGCACGAACCCCAGCAGGCCGGCGGCGATGGCGACCATCCTGGTCACCTTCACCTCGTCGACGGACTCGCGGGCGCTGGTGGGGACAACCTGTGTCATGGGAGGGCTCTAATCGGTCCGTTGCGGCTCCACCCGAATACCCGCATGGAACCCTCCGCGACGACGGCGTCGGGTGACTGTGCGGCCGGCACCCGCCGGATGTAGCGCTCGATCTCGCCCCAGTCTCGGTACCAGTCGTCGCGCAGATAGGTCGGCACGGTGGTGGTGCTCAGCAGGGCCTGGATGAACAGGAATGGCCCGCCCGATCGGGCGGTCTGCCACATGTTCGACGACACCACGACCTGCTTGAGGTTGGGCCGGATCCGGTACTGCGGCACCTCGGCGATGCCTAGGCGCTGGGCGAAGGGCTGCTGGCAGGGGAAGTGCGCGGCGCTGGCGATGTCCATCAGCACCGGGGTCTGGCTGCCGATGTAATCCTGAGCGGTCCGCAGGATCGGCGCCCGCGGCGGAGTGAACCCGAACCACTGCTCGATGGACAGGTTCGGATCGTCGGCGACGATGCGCGCCACGTTCGCCTCGGGCGGTGCGTCGGCCAGCGGGAAACGCAAGTTGCGCCAGGCCAATTGCTCCTGGGTGTCGATGGGATACATCTTGTCCAGCGCCGTGAACGTCCCATCCGGATTGCGCACACCCCACTGCAGTTTCAGGGACTGGCCGTAATGGAACTCGCCCTCGTCGTCGTAGTACCAGATCGCCCCGGCAGCGGCGACGGTGATCAACGGGCGGTCGGGGGAACGGGGCGGCAGTTCGTACCACGCGGACGTGGCCTTGGCCGCCACGGTGTTCTGCTTGTAGCTGCCCATCACGGGGGTGGTCTTGGGATCGAGGCCGAAGGGTAGGAAGACCCGCGAGCCGTTCACCCCGACGGGGCCGTAGCCGCCGCCGGTGCCGCCGGAGAAGCCGATGCCAAAGCTCGCCTTGTTCGGTGAGCCGTCGGAGTTGACGGTGCCCGGGTTGGCGATGAACGGGGCGACCGGGTCGAGACTGTCGCTGACTCCGTTGGGGGTGAAGCCGATCGGACTCTCCCCGCCTAGCGGGCCGTACTTGCCCCACTTCTGGCCGGGGGAGGGTTCGAGCATTCCGGAGTTGGTGTCGGCCTCGACCAGGACCTCGTCGGCCATCGCGCAACTGGTCGTGGACAGACCCGACGTCAACGCCGACAGGTTCGCCTTGCCGGTGGTGTAGGCGGGATAGCGCTGGGCGAAGGCCTTGGCCATCGACCCGACCGACAGCAGCACCATGATCAGCGACAACGCCAGCAGAGGGGTTGCCGCCAACAACCGGTTGCGGCGGGTGTCGGCCACCTCGGTGTGGCCGGCGTAGTCGATCCGGAAGTGCAGCCAGCCCGCGATCAGCGCGGTGATCATGGCCAGCACCAGGAACATTGACGTCACCGGGCGGTGCAGCAGGACTGGCGGACGGTCGTACCAGGGCACCCCGTAGTTGCCCACGTCGAACCATCCGTTGAAGCCCGAGGTCGCCCAGGCCACGACGAACAACAAAGCGGTGACATACAGGGCGAGATTTCGACGGCTGTGCAGACCGAAAGTGGAGAAGGCGAATGCCGTCACGCCACCCAGTGCTGCGGTCAGACCGGCGAACGCGCCGAATTGCACTGCCCACTTGGTTGGGGTGAAGGTCAGCAGCAGCAGGCCCACCGCAGTGGCGCCGATCAGCCTCCACATCGGTCCGCGGGCCAACCCGGGAACCCGGCCTTTGCGCAGTAACGTCACCAGCATCCCGAACATGCACAGCAACATCACCAGCACGGCGAACCGTCGGGTCAGCGATGCCTCCGGTTGTTCCTCCACGGTCAGGAAGTAATAGCGCAGGAAATCCTGGTACCACGGGATCGTCGGGCCGACAACGTATTTGATCCGCACCGACTCCGCGACGGTTGCCAGGGTCTGGTCTCGGAACACCACCACGAAGAACACCGACAGGGCTGCCATAAGAGCGGCCATCGGGGCCAGCGCCCCGTCGCGGGGGCGGCGGAGACCGATGATGCGGACGATAGAGCGCGCCCCCACCAGCAGCGGGGCGATGGCGATCAAACCCTGCGGCGCCAGCGTCACGCTGAACACCGCTACTACTACCGCCAGTGCGACGGGCATAAGCCGGCCGGTCGCGATGGTTCGCTCCACCAGCATCCACACCGCCAGCACGCCGACGGCGATCAGCGGCTCAGGGCGAAGGCCATTGTTGAACGGCAGCCAGGCAGCGAGGAACAGTGCCCCGGCGGTTGCCACGGCAATCCGGTTCCCGGCCAGTCCGCCGCGGGCCGGCCCCAGCCGTGGCAGCACCGCATGGCTGATGATCAACCAACTGGCGATGCCCGCGACGAGCGCGGGAAGCCGCATCCAGACGCTGTCGGCGCTGACGGCGGCCAGTCGCGCCAGCACCGATTGATACCAGTCGAACGGCGCCTCGCTGGCGCCGAAGTAGCGGAAGTAATTGGTGTTGTAGCCCGCTTCGTCGGCGATGCGGGCGATGGTGACGTTGTAGCCGTCGTCGGAGGACAGCGGGCCGAGGACATGCCAGACCAGCAGGGTGCCGATCACACCGAGGTCGGCCGGCCAGTGCCGCCACCGGCGACGTCGGAAACCCGCGATCCGCCGTACCGCCCACCCGCGGTCGAGCACCGCCAACGCCGCGATCGAGGCGATCACGCACAGCACCCCGGCCACCATCGCGGCCAGCTTGAGTGGGGTGGGCCGGGTGATGAACCGGGTGTCGACGTCGATGCGGGCCGACAACCCCGGGATGGACTTCTCGGTGAGGTCGGTGAAGACCCCGGTCACCTGAGGCTTCTTATCCGGCGGGAGGGTGCCTGTCGCCCCTGGGATGCCGACGAAGTCCGCCCCGACCACGCCGGGGTTGGCCCACACCCGTATCTCGCTGCACTCCCCGGCGGCGACCGCCGCCCGCGGCGCGACCGCGGCCACCGTGTCGCGGAAGGCCACCAGCACCGAGTCGGTGTTGGCCCGGACGAACAGGCCGTTGCGGGTGGCGTCGATGCCGTTGGCGGGGTTGGTGGACAGCAGCACCCCGCCGCTGTCCGGCAGTCCGGCCACCGCCGTGCAGGGGATGACGGCGTCCAGGGAAGCCGGGGCTCCGGAGACCAACGGGGCGGTGATGTCGCCGACGGCACCGTTCTGGGGCCACAGGATCGTGGCGGTGCTCTGGGTGACCGGCAGCAGCGGGGTCAGCCCGCACAGCAGAATGCCTGCCAAGCCCGCCAGGATGGCGACGAGCCGAGCGATCCGGGTGGATTGCACTCTCTGGCTGGGCACGAGCGTCGATCGTAGGCGACGGGGGCTACGCCGGGCGCAGCGGTGCGGGGCTCCACAACCCGCTGCGGGTGGCGGTACTGAGGTCAAGCCGGGCCGGGATGGCGCCCGGGTCCAACACGGTCAGCCGCTGCAGGGCGCCCCAGTCTCGGGACCAGTCGTCGCGCAGGTAGGTGGGCACCGTGGCGGCCCGGAACAGCAGTTCGGTGATACCCAACGGGCCGCCGCCGAGGTTGTCCATCACCGGGGAGTTGGCTTCGGTGTCGAACTGGTTCGGCAGGATCCGCCACTTGGGCGCCTCGGTCACCCCGTGGCCGTGCCCGAACGGCCGCTGGCAGGGGAACGCCAGGCCCACCAGCCAGTCCAGCAGCACCGGATCGGAGCTTCCGACCTCCTGCTGCAGTGTGCGCAGGGCCGGGACTCGCGGCGGCGCGACGGCGATCCAGCGCGACGGGGCCAGATCGTCGTCGACGGCGACCACCCGGACCACGGTGGCCTCCGGCGGGACCGCGGCCAGCGGTACCCGCAGGTTCCGCCACCCCGGGGCAGGACCGATGTCGGACAGTGACACCGAGCCGCCGGCTTCACCGTCGCCGGCATCGGTGGCCCACTCGACGGTGACCGCGCCGGCGCCGAACCGGCCAGCGGCTGAGACCACCAGCAGTGGTGCGGAGTCGCGGGCGGGCAGCCGGTACCACTCAGTGCGCAGCCGGGCGGGCTGTTGCACCCCGGCCCGCCAACTGCCCCATACCGGGGTGGCCGGGTCCAGTCCGAAGGGCAGCCTGACCCGAGCTGCGCCGACCGGCGCGGCGTCGTCCTCTTCGTCGAGCAGGTTGCCGCCCGCCGGCGGTTCGGTGACCGGATCCGCGGCGACGTCAGCCGGAACTCCGGTGCCAGAAAAGCCTCCCGCAACCACCGTGCCGCCGGCCGGACGCAGTTTCCCGGGGGCGGATTCGACCAGGACGTCATCGGCCAACCCGCAGGTCTTGCCGGTGAGCGCCTGCAGGTTCGACCGTCCGACCGAGAACGCCGGGTACTGGTTGACCATGCCCATGGTCAGCGACCCGACCTCGAAGATCACCAGCAGCCAGGCCAGCACCGCCAGCGGCGACCCGGTCAGCCGCCCCGACACGCGGTCGTCTCGGTCGGAGAAGTGGTACCAGGCAGCCACCAGTAGCGCGAGGATCGTCAACCCCAGCAGTACCGTGCTGACGCCGAGCCGGAACTCCGGCATCCGGTCTGCCCACGGCACCCCGAACCCGGCGACGTACCACCAGCCGTTGACACTGGCGAAGGACAGCGCCGTCACGAACAGCGCCGCCGCGGCGAACACCGCCCGGTTGCGCCGCGAGCCGAGCACGTGCGCGCTGACGGCGACGGCGGCTAGCGCGCCGATCGCACCGGCGAGTCCGGCGAACACCCCGAAGTGGTGGGTCCACTTGGTGGGGGTGAGCATCATCGCCAGGAAGCAGATGACGGTGACGCCGACGATGCGACGGCTCGGGCCGGTGGCGGTGCCGGGAATGTGGCTGCGGCGCAACATCATTGCCACCGCGACCACCAGCGCGAGGATCAGCGCCAGCACCGCGAACCGTCGGGCGATAGCGCCGTCCGGGGTGGTCAGGAACAGCCGGGCGTAGCGGATGTGCTCGTCGAACCAGGTCAGACTCGGTCCCACCGTCCGCTTCAACGCGCTGGCCTGGGCGACCGAGGCGAACGTCTGATCGCGGAATATCAGGATCACCGTCATCGTGGCGGCCGCGGCGATGGGCGCGAGCAGTGGCAGCAGCCCGAATTGGCGGGAGCGGCCGCGCACGATGGTCAGCAGCGGCCCGACCGCCACCAGCAGCGCGCCGATCGAGGCCACGCCTGTCGGCCCGGAGAACAGGGTCAGCGCCCCGAGGATGCAGGCGATCGCCACCGGCAGCAGTCGACTGGTGGCCACCCCGCGCTCCACCGCACACCAGGTCGCCAGAATGCCCAGCGCGATGATCGGTTCGGGCCGCAGGCCGTTGTTCAGCGGGAGCCAGAACGCGAGGAACAGTCCCGCAGCGGTCCAGGCCGCCGCCGGGCTGTGCTTGACCGCCACGCCCAGGCGCGGAATCACCTCACGGCTGATCAGCCACCAGCACGCCAGCGCCATGGCCAGAGTGGGCAGCCGCATCCAGATGCTGGCGGTCGAGACGTGTGCCCACAGCGCCAGCAGGTCGTAGTACCACCCGAACGGCGACTCCGGGGTGCCGAACCAGCGGTAGTAGTTGGCCATGTAGCCGGCGTTCTCCGACACCCGCGCCATGGTCAGGATGTAGCCGTCGTCGGAGGTGTTGGCGCCGACGAAGTGCCACCACACCAGAACGCCGGCCACCACGCCGTCCAGGGGGCGCAGTGACCACCACCGGGCGGGCAGGACTCGGCGGTTCCGGATGCCGTCGGCGCCATCCAGGATGTGCAGGGCGATCAGTGCGGCGACGGTCAGGGCCAGGCCCAGCAGCATCACCGCCAGTTTCAGCGGGGTGGGGGAGGTGCTGTAGCGGGTGTCGACGGTCGCCGAGAATCTCAGACCCGGTGGCGCGGGGCCGGTCAGGTCGGTGAAGACGCCGACGATCTGCGGCCGCAGGTCCCCGGCGCGTTCGCCGCGCAGCGGGTCACCGGACTTCCCGCTGAGGCCGACGAATTCACCGGTCACCATCCCGGCGTCGGCGCTGACGGTCAGTTCCCGGCAGGCCGGGCTGAGCACGTCGCTCATCGGTGCGGAGACCACCGCGGTGTTGCGAATCACCACCACGAGGTCGTCGCCGGCGCGCTGGATCAGCAGACCGCGGTCGACGGCTTTCTCCGCCTGCGTGGGCACCGTGGACAGCAAGGTCGTCTTGTCGCCATTGAGTCCCGCCGCCGCGCGGCAGGGCACGCTGATCGTCAAATCGATTGGCACATAACCGATCAGCGGTGCGGTGACGCTCGACAGGGTGTCGCCCTGCGGCCAGTTCAGTTCCGCGGTGGTCTGCTTGACCGGAAGGAACGGCGTCAGGATTGCCAGCAGGGTTCCGAGCAGGCCCGCGACGGCGGCGACCACACGAGCGGTGCGGACGTTCGCCCCGGTCTGCGTCACGGGGCTTGATGCTAGTTGCCGGTAGCTGATTTCCACGCCAGGGCCAGCATTCATGCGTATCTGCATGTTACGATGCATCAGTGCCTAAGACAGTGCAGATTCGCGACATTGACGACGATGTCTATGCGGCCCTTGTCCGCCGTGCCGCCGAAGAGGGCGTGACGGTGCCTGAACTTCTGCGCCGCGAGGCGGCCCGCCTGGCGTCCCGGCCGTCGATGGCCGAATGGCTGTCGAGGATCGGGCGCCGCCCATCGTCGGTCTCCACGGCGGAGGTGTTGACCACGCTGGACGAGTGGCGGGGCGAGTGGCCCGATGCTCGTCGTTGACGCATCTTGTCTTTTCGAGGTTGTTGCCGACACTCCGCGGGCAGGGGAGATCGCCGCGCGACTTGCCGCAGACGCCGATCAGATGGCACCGCAGGTGATCGACGTCGAGGTGCTCGGCGTGATCCGCGCCCACTACCTGCGAGGCCTCCTTGATGGGACGGCTGCGGGGCAGGCGGTTGCCGACCTGCGCGACTGGCCTGGAGAGCGGATAGGGAACCGATGGCTGCTCGACCGTGCCTGGGAACTGCGGGATTCGGTGCGCGGTTGGGACGCCTTCTATATCGCGGTGGCTGAGGCGTTCGAAGCGCCGCTGTTGACCCTCGACGCCCGGCTTGCCCGCGCCCACGGCATCAGGTGCGACATTGAGGTGCTGTAACCGCATCGATTCTGCGCTCAGATCGCGATTTCGGCCGAAACGACGATCCTGACGCAGACTCGATGCGCGCCCTAGCCTGCGCCCCCAGCGTCGTTGCGCACCGCCAGCACGAACGGCCCGATGGTCTTCATCGTGAAGTGCTCGTCGCTGAACAGCTTGGCCGGCAGATCCACGGTGTAGCGCCGCACGTTGGGCTGGTTGGGGTAGACGTCCTCGGCCAGGCGCAGGGTGTAAGTGTCGGCGGAGCCGGCCGCCCCGCCGCGGCGCATCAGAAACACCGTCGGCGCCGGCCAGGGCAGCGTATCGAGGGCCTTGGCGAATTCGTCCGAGTCGCTGATCTCGCCCCAGGACTCGATGGCCGCGGCGCGCTTGTCGAACTCGGCGAGCGGGTTGGCATAGTGCGAGGTCAGTCCCTGGAACGCGAAGTAGGGATAGAAGGACAGGAAGCTGTAGTCCGCCGTCATCACCACGGTCTCATCGCGCGGCTTGCCGGTGGCTTCCAGGATCGCCTCGTCTACGTCCGCGTAGTACTTCTCCGCGCCGGGGGGACGACGGTCCCCGCGCTGGCCGTTGCCGTCGGTGTCGGTGTAGGCCACGGTGATGTCGGGACGCAGGACGTGCGGTATGTCCTGGCTGAAACCGATCGCCCCGATCAGGCCGATGGCGAGGGAAACCGGGATGATCCGCCGGTTCCACCGCGCTGCGGCCGCCCGCACCACTTCGATGAAGCCGAACACCCCCGCCGCCGACAGCAGCACCGACAGCGTCGGCTGCAGCCGGAACGACAACAGCGTGGTCCCGGCCAGCGTGGTCAGCATCGACAGCAGCGACCAGGCGTACAGCGACAGCACGCCCAGACCCAGCGCCGCGGCGCGAACGGACCCCGACCTCTTTCCCGGCTCGCTTCGCTCCTGCCCGCCGAAGCTCCGCCAGGCCAGCCACACCGTGCCCAGCATGCACAGCGCACCGAGCAGCGAGAACTGCAGCATCGGGAAGGTCAGCACCGCACCGTCGCCGGGCAGGTAGTGCTGGGCGACGCCGGTATCGGCCAGCGGGCCGCGCGCCGCCCGAATCAGGAACGGCAGCCAGGTGATTGCCGCGACACTCGCCGCGAGCACTGCCATGACGACCAATCGCAGTAGCGGACCGACGCTGCGGCGCACCACCGCCGCCACGATCGCCATGATCGTCACGGCGAACGCGGTGTAAGCCAGTAGCAGGGTGTAGAAGGTGGCGGCGAACCCCAGGAACAGCCCGACGCCGACAACGGCCGCCCAGCCCCCGCCGCGCGAATGTCCCCGCAGCCCGGACCAGGCCAGCACCAGCACCGGCGGGATCAGCACGGTGATGATGGCGGCGTAGGGTTCGGGTGAGGCGTAGGCCAGCGTGACCGCGGCGGTGGCGGTGGTGACCGCCAGCGCATACTCGAAGCGGATCATGGCCGCCCACAGCGCAAATGCCACCGCGACGGTGATCGCCAGCGAGATGATCGACCACGGTTTGTACATCTCCCACGCCGGGGTGCCGGTCAGCGCTGCAGCCCGCCCGCCCAGCCAGAACCAGCCCGGCGGGTAGAACGGCGGCAATCCCGCGTAGGTCATATCCCGAAGCGCCGGACTGTCGGTCAGCCTGGTCAGGTACTCGGTGCGGAACTGCTGATCCACCGAGATGCCGAACAGGTACAGCTTGGTCGCGCCCAGCGGCATGCCGAGGGTCACCACCACGAACGCCGACAGCAGCACCGGGGCGGCGATCTGCGCCAGCCACCTCATGCCGTGACGCAGTCGCCACAGCGCCCCGACCGCCACCAGGCCCAGCAGACAGGCCACCTGTCCGGCGGTGGTCAGGGCGTGCAATTGGTTCGACGACGGGAATGCCGGCCACTCGACCCGCGAGATCGCCTCCAGCGCAACCGCGGCCACCAGGGCGGCGAGCACCGCCGCCAGCGCCATCTGACCGGCGACCGAGACGCCGTTGCGCACCGCCCTCACGGCCGGCTAGATCGGCAGCTTGCGGAAGATGGGACGCGGGATGTGCCGCAGCACCATCATGACGTAGCGGAAGGCCCCTGGTGCCCAGACCAAATCCTTGCCCTTGGCCGACGCCGTGACGGCGAGATCGGCGACGTATTCCTTGTCGACCGTCAATGGTGCTTCCTTGACGTGCGCGCTCATCCGGGTACGCACCTGGCCGGGACGGATCACCAGCACGTTGACGCCGTGCGGCCGTAACGCCTCGCCGAGACCGAGGTAGAAGCCGTCCAATCCGGCTTTGGTGGAGCCGTAGACGAAGTTGGACCGGCGCACCCGTTCGCCGGCAGCCGAACTCATCGCGATGATCCGCCCGAAGCCCTGCCCGCGCATCTTCTCGCCGAGCAGGACACCCACCGAAACCGCTGCGGTGTAGTTGATCTCGGCGATCTGCACCGCCTTGCGCTGGTTCTGCCACAACTCCTCGGCATCCCCGAGCAAGCCGAACGCCACGATCGCGACATCGACGTCCCCATCGGAGAAGCACTCGTCGATCACCGCCGGATGGCTGGCGGTGTCCACGGCGTCGAAGTCCACCAGGGTCACCGACTTCGCGCCGGCCCGGGTCATCTGCGCGGCGGCGGCCTCCCGGCCGGGATCGTCGGGAAGCGCGGCCAGGATGATCCGGGCCGGGGCGTCGCGCAGGTAGCGCTCGCAGATCGCCAGCCCGATCTCGGAGGTGCCGCCGAGTAGCAGAATGGACTGTGGGTTCCCCACTGCGTCAATCACAGCAACTCCAAACGTCGGGCCATATCCGAGGTGAACACCCCGTGCGGATCCACCCTGC